>NZ_JBMPIX010000013.1:0-111193 GCF_049341065.1 Pacificoceanicola algae
CCATCCCCTGCCTGGAAGACGACGATCGAGACCATGAGCGTGGCGGCGAGGGAGGCGGCGAAGGCGTGTGCATCTTTACGGGACATCTGTTTGGCTCCTGTCTTGGAGGCGGGGGACCATCCCCCGCGCGACAGGACCTCGAAGGCCCGAAGACTGGCTGACATCACCGGGTGCGTTCGGCTCGTCCGAATCCGACCGGCGGCACGGGCTTGCCCGTAGTCCGACCCCTCGCGGGTTGATCTCGAAGACGGGATTCGGGGCAAGGAAGGGAATGGCGAGCGGGGGATGGTCCCCTGACGACTGGAGCCGGTTGTACCGCTGATGCTTGGCACCCCGCCCGCCTTCCGGCCAAGCTCTTGGTTGAAGACCTCCTTCCTGGGGATGGATCCTTGGTGTCCCGCGAATTCAAAGGACAGGGTTGTGATGGGTGAGAAACCCACCCTTCGGTAGGCCCCTCTGGTTTTATGTGGGCTCAGGCAGCGATCTCCGTGCCCCCTGCCCTATCGCTGTCGTCCTCGCCGACAATCTCCAGCCGCGCGTTGCGATAGCCCTCCTTGGCGATCCAGAGTTCGGCCACCGTGACCGACTCGGCCAAATGCAGCAGTTCCGTGTTGCCGCCGAAATCCAGCAAGACGCGCACCTGCCCGGCTCTCGGTTTCTCTGCCACCTCAAAGACCAAGGTGCTGTCAGCCGAGTGACTGCGCATGATGGTGACGAGGATAACCCCGTCAGAGGCGAAGTTGCCTTCGTGGAGCGTAAACGTCGCTGGAGCTGTCCACGTCGGATAGGGGCGCGGTGGTTCCTTCTTTACAAGGCGCCCCATTCCGTTCGAGCGTTCCCAGGCCGCCAGCTTCTTGGTGAAGCGTGAGGGAGGCTTGGGGCTGCCGTCGGTGTAACGAATGAGCGCCCCGAGGGGTGCTGTGTCGATGATCGTTGTTGCAGACATGATTCCTCTTCCCGAATGCGAGAAATCGCACTCATCCTATTGATATAGTTAATTTATATGGTGATCAGGGGCGGGAGTACCCGCCCCCGGCTGGTTGATCTCACTCAGCAGCGAGCATCGACGCGCTATCGGCAGGCAGATCGTCTGTCAGGAAAGCAGGAAGGTCAGAGTCACTGACGCTATCAGCCGTATCCGCCCCCTGCCCTTCCACACTGTCCTCGCCGTCCAGTACCACCAGATCGCCGCGGCGCAGGACCTCGGGCAACCAACCACTGCCCTTCAGCAGTCGCTCGGCTTCGGTCGCCATCTCGCCCTTTTTGAGATGATCAAGGAGCTGAGCGGTCCCTTCCCCTTTGGCCTCGCGCACGGCCTCGATGATGCGGGCCTTGGGCACGCGGTTCAGATAGGTGTCCACCGTCGGCTCCCAGCCCGCCTCGACCATGTCGAGATCGACTGCCTGTGCCACGATATCCGCCTGCACCATGCGCCGGGTCAGACCATTAGCCGAGATACCCGCACCATAGGGATTCACCTTCTCATGCAGCGCATTGATCCCGAAGCTGAGGCAATGGGCCAACAGCGACAGGCGGCTCGCCTGATCAAGGTTCGTCAGATAGTCCCAGAGGGCCGCATCGTCGCCAAGCGGCAGTTCTGCTTCCCAGGCGGCGTGACGCTCGTCCACAGCCTGCGCTACTGAGCTGTCCTTCAGATCGGCAGCCTGCGCGGACATATAGACTTGGCGAACCGAAGCCTCCAAGCAGCCTCCCGACGCACCCGTAGATTGGAACGTGTCGGTGACCAGCCTCATAAGCAGCAGCGTCAGCGCGACGTCAGGAGAGCGCCCGACGGCCTCCCGCAGCGCCAAGGTCCGGTGCGCTGTCAGTTCCATGACCAACCGCTCGGGTAATGGCTTCAACGTGCCATCATCCTCGTCATCCGCCAGACCAACCTCAAAGGGCTGACCACCCGACGTGATGATGGTCCCGACAATACCATGAGCATCACTGCCATTGCCATCCGTGGTAGTCAGCTCATCCCCCTGCCCCGCTGCCGCTGGATCGATCCCGTCTTGGACCGCGGTCTCGATCCGCAGCTCATCCTCAGGACGCACATAGCCCCGGTAGACAGCGAGTTCACCGTAACGGTCGAGCGTGACGAAAGCCCCTGCCCGCACGACTTCTGTTTGATCGAAGATCAGCGGCCGGATCTCAAGTTTCTCCATCGCCTGCTCGAGTTCGCCGAGACGAGTGTCGATCTCTTCGGGGAATTCATCCTGGCCAGCGTATTCCTCTTCCAGCGCCCGATACTCGGCCAGCAGCTTGGCATGGGCCGCGCCCTCGTCATCCGTCATCGGCGCAGGATCACCGGCCAATCGCCGCAGCGCATGGCTGTAGCCATAGGGGAGATCAAGCGACACCTCGATCCACTTCCAGCCCTCGACAGCGATCGTCTCAGCTTTGGCCTGCAACTTGTCCGTCACTAGGCGATCGAGCAGCGCAGGGTCTTCAAGCCAGCCGCCGTCGTCGCCTTGGAAGAGGTCATGCAGCATCGTGCCGCCAGCAGCTTCATAGGCGTCGACACCAACAAATACCGCACGACGATCCGACGCCCGGACCGAGGTCTCGGTGAGCATGCGTCGGATCTGGAAGGGCTCCTTGTTCCAGGAAGAATTGATCACATCCCAGACCTGAACCTGACGGTCTTGATCTGGGTTCACAGTGAAGGCCATCAGCTGTTCCAGCGTCATGCCATCCTCGGCATAGGCCTCGAGCAGGGCAGGGGCGACGGAGGCGAGTTTTAACCGCTGTTTCACGATCTGCGGCGTGACGAAGAAGGCAGCCGCAATTTCCTCATTGCCCTGGCCCTTTTCGCGCAGCGCCACGAAGGCACGGAACTGGTCTAGGGGGTGCAGAGAAACACGCTGCATGTTTTCCGCAAGAGAGTCATCCTCGGCGAGGATGTCAGAGCCCGCGTCCCGCACGATGCAGGGAATAGGCGTACTCTTGTTCAAACGCTTCTGCTTAACCAGCAGCGACAGTGCCTGGAAGCGCCGACCACCGGCCGGGATCTCGTACCTGCCAGTCTCGGTACCGTCATCCGCCAGGGCAGGCCGCACGCTCAAGCTCTGCAGTAGGCCGCGGCGGGCGATGTCCTCGGCCAACTCATCAACGGATACGCCAGCCTTGATGCGTCGCACATTGGACTGGCTCAGCACGAGCTTGTCAAAGGGGATATCCCGGGAAGGGGACAGGATGATTTTCTGGGTTACTTTTGCCATCAGTTCTTCTCCACGACGGGCGTCGGAAGCCACTCTCCCGATCTCACTTCCCGTCAAACCCTTCACAGCCACTCTCTTCCTCTAAGCGATTGGAGAATGTCCACCGCGGTGGACATCATGCGTGTGCCCTTTCTGAGTTTGCTAGTCTTTCGAGTAAGAGAGATGGGTTGAACTGATGTACGCGTCTGCCAAGTGTAATGCTGTGGAAATACGCTCCAAAGTTTCGAATGCGATTGCCGAGTTGAAGCATAATGAAGATCGCGCTGGATGCTTTTTGACCACCGATGGCTTTCTTAGCTTTTTCGAAAGTCGAGGCGTGTATTCCCATCATTGGTGCCAACGTCTGCGCATGATGTTCTACGTCTTCCCATGTTCTAAGCGTGTTCGTAGCGAATGCCGTTGCCTGATTGCATATTGAGGTCAAAGTCCTGACTTCCGGTTTTTCCGCTCTTTCTAAATCTTTATCTTCTTTTATTGACTTAGAATGATGCCGGTCAACTTGTCCGTCATTGGCGGACAAATAGGTTGCTTTGGGTGCGTCCACCGCGGTGGACATCAGATCACATTCAGCCTCTGCCTTAGTGAGCAATGCGTGATACTCAGCCAGAGACAACTTCCTTCTAAGAGTTTTCCTGACCTCTGATGGAAAAGTGCTTTCAGGCCAAAACTCTTCTAGTTGGGCAAGTCTTGTGAGGATTTGTTTGCGAACAAAGATACAGTCACGGCGTCTATTTTCTACCTCTTGAGCCATAGCCATGAGCTCGTTCGCACGTTCGATCAAAGGAGAGAGAGACAGCCCGTAGCTGATGCATTGGCCGTCTGAGGATCGAACACGATACCGTTTGCGGTTTGGGCTGTCGTGGCGTGTCATGAAGCCGAGTTCGAGAAAGCGATCAATGTGTCTGCGAAGAGTTCGTTCATCAATACCTCCGACACGGCGGCAGATCTCAAAGTTGGAGGCAAACACTGTTTCACCCTGGCCTGGCTTTAGAAAGCTGAGCATGGCTTGGAGTGTTTGCATGTGGTTTGGCCGAAGCCCAAACTGGGTGTGTGAGTCTCTGAGAGCCCTGAAGATGACCCAGACGTCAGTTTCAGTCTTAGATGTTGCTTCACCGATGGCTTGGTAAGCCTCGCTGCGTTTGATGGACAGTTTTGTGAATGTCATGTTTCTATGAACGAGGGCTGTTTTGCCCACAACTTCCCCATCTCTTCCCGCAAGTTGGTGCGTGAAAAGGCAATAAAAAGATGTCCACCGAATCGGTGACTCTTGACCGCATTGTTGGAGATTGCTACATCATAGGTGCAAAACTGATGATGAGGGCTCTCCGGGGGAAACCTTGGGGGGCTCTTTTCTTATTGGCCTTCGTCTCTCTCCTCTGCTCGTGTTTCTCGTTGTAGCCGGGGTCAGGACCCCGAGCCTCTCTCATTCCGCCATTGGTCGAAGAGCTGGCGAAGCATTGCCTCGGCGTTCTCTTCGACCCATTGGCCGAATTCTGGGTTATCTTTCCGCGTGATCTTGATGGCGACGGATCGACCATCGATGGCAAGCATGGCAAGCGGAGCGCCGCTTTCATCTCTGACCACACTGGATTGACTTGGGGTCTTTCGCTTAGCGACACCACGCGCCTTGCTGGAGGCCGAATCGAAGACGGCCTGAAACTTCTCAGGGCTTGGCGTATCGTTTTTCACCAAGGAGAGCGTCTCCCTTGCGATGTCCATCAAGGGAGCTTTCTTAGACAGCGCGGCCAGATCCCCCCATTGGCGCCGACCGATGCCATGTGCCGGCCCAATGAGGCGGATTAGTTCGTCTGGCAATTGCTCGATCACCACGCGATGATTTGAGACGCCTTGGCGTGTAAGGCCCAAAGCGTCCTGAATGACACCTGGCTTGTATCCTGCTTCCTGCATCTCTTTGATAAATAGAGCCTTCTCGATGAAAGAGGGGTCCAGTCGGAGATTGTTCTCTTGGCCTTGCGCGATCAGGGACGCGTCGTCGTCCAACGTTCGCACAATCGCTTTGACTGTCCCTCCAACCTTTCGGATGGCAGCGAGTCGGCGGCGACCGTAAACGACACGATACCTGTCTGGCTGGTCCGAAGGGCGGACCATGATAGGCACTTGCTGACCATGCTTTCGAATACTTTCGGCAAGCTCATTTATACTGTCGTCTTCAAGCACGAGACGGTCTCGCAAGCCGTCTATGTCAATCCGGTCAGGATCAATGTCGCGAATCGAATTGGCTGTGATCTCGCGCAAGGAGTCACGCAACCCGCCGACGGATCCTGGAAGTCTGGAAGATTTTGCCGGGGCAGGGGGTGAAGCCGTGACTTCGGAATCCTCTTTCGGAGGCTGGTTAAAGATGTTGCGAGCCATCAGCGACGCCCCCATGCCATCTGAATTGTTTGCTCCAGCTCATCAGCGACGCTGTTTATGCTCGTCAGCGCACGATCGAGCGTCTTTCGGATGAGCTGGTTCGGATCAACCTCGTAAATGGTCTGTTGTGTCATGCCGGCGTCGGAGATCGCGGTGGATTTCAGCATCGGTTCCGTCATGACTTGCCCTGCTAGAATGGATCGAAGGTATCCGGCCATCTGTGTCTGAGGACCGTCGGACGGCTCATATCGTGTGACTAGGAACTTGACGAAGTCCCATGTGACGCGTCTCGCAATGGCCTCTTCGACAGCTTTTATTGTCTCGGATGCCAGCTTGAGGAATTGGCTCATTGAAGCAATGTCGAGCATACCCGGGACGACCGTGACAAGAAGGCCCGTCGATGCAGACAGTGCCGTCAATGTCAAAAAGCCCAATTGAGGGGGGCAATCGATCAGAACGATGTCGTAGTCGGCATCGACCTCTTCCAATGCCAAAGCCAAGCGTTCTGCGAAGATCGGTTGGGCCCTGCGGGCAAGTGCATTTGCTGTCTCGGTTTCGTACTCGGAAAGCATCAACCCAGCCGGGACCATGTCGAGCTTGTGAAAGTAGGTCTTCTGAATGACCTCTGAGAGCGGAACCTGATCTTCATACCGCAAAGCGTCGTAAATGGTGCCGCCGTCCGCGAACTCCAGTTCAGGTCGGAAGCCAAAGAAAGTAGTCAGGCTGGCCTGCGGGTCCAGATCAAGTACGAGCACTCGATAGCCACGCAAAGCATAACGTTGCGCTAGGTGAATTGTCGCCGTCGTCTTGGACGACCCACCCTTAAAGTTGACCACCGAAATCACTTGGAGGCGATCACCCTCCCGCCGCCCGGGACGATAGGCGTCCGCGTTCTTTCCGGTGCGACCGAGGATTTCGCGCAGAGTATCTACTTCCTCGGCGCTGTAAAACCTATGGCCGCGATTATCGGTGTGAACGTCGGGGAAGCTCCCGTCTTTATGTCGATTGCGCAGGTTTGATGTGCTGACGCGGAGCACACTCGCGACCTCAGTCGAACTAAAACGTCTCAAAGACTTGCGCTCTTCGGGCTCGAACGCGATTTTCATCTGCCGATCGAGCGACTCGGCTAGGTTGTCCGCGAAGGCTCCAATATCAGATGAGCCTATACCTTGCGCATATCCAGCGTTACGATCATCCATGTTCTGCCGCCTCTCGTGGCCTTTTCGAAGGCTCTTTCTCATTCTGACGATCAAAAGTACGCCTGACGCGTTTCGCCGTCAGAATGGAAATGCCATGAACGCGCGCATCCGGCAAGAAGAATCTAGATGTGGTGTATAAGTTATCCACAGCAACAACCCTCTGTTCGCGCATAAATAGGAATTAAGGCATTGATAGTAATATATAAAATGATTGCTAACCACGATACGCCCTGCACCAAAAAAATGACCCGGCGACACCGTAACCCCCCTTCTTTGTTGAGAAATCCGAGATTTCGTGGCTTAGGCGGGGATGATTCTGGAAACATGATGTCGTCTGTGGCTCGACGAACATCTATAATTTATTGACTACAGCATCCCCAGCTTCACAGCGCGCTCCAACAGTATCTTGACGGATGAAGGCTGCCAGCCATTTCGCCCGCGCGGCGTGCGTTCGCGCATCGCTTCTAACCGGGCGCAGATCGCCTGTAGCGTGATATCAGGGTCTGCTCCCTTGATGGCGGCGACGACTGCCGGCAGGCGGTCGTTGGTCTCGCGTCGCCCGGCACGGCCAAGAACGGCCTCAGACAGGAAGCCGTCGCGCACGTAGGCCTTCACGGCACGCAACAGGCGGCTTTGCGTCCAGCGACGCGCCTCGGGCAATGGGCCGTTGATGATGCGCACCACGTCTTCCCAGGCCAAGTCGGGTCGCAACCGGCGCACATGGGGCACCCAATCTTGTGCCGTCTCGTTCAGACGCTCCATGTAGCCGTCTTGTCGCGCCAGCCGCACTTTGCGAAGAGCAGCAGGGTCTTTGGCCCGCAGTCCAGGGTTCCCGCCGACCCGGCCCTTGGTACGGGCGCTCGCCAGCCCCGCCTTGGTACGTTCCCGGATCAGCGCCCGCTCGAACTCGGCCGCGGCGCCCAGAACCTGCAGCGTGAACTTGCCTTGCGGGGACCCGGTGTCGATCGGGTCCTGAATGGAACGAAAGAACGCACCCTTGGCCTCCAGCCGCTCGATCACCTCCAGCAGATGCGACAGGGATCGCGCGAGGCGGTCAATCCGCACGACCACCAGCGTGTCGCCCTTGCCGATGCGCTCCAACACCCGCGCAAGCACCGGCCGCGCACGATTGCCGCCCGAGGCCTGTTCTTCATGGATTTCGGCGCAGCCTGCGGATTTCAGGGCCTGCGACTGGGGCAGGGGGGTCTGATCTTCGGTCGATACGCGGGCATAACCGATCAGGGGCATCAAAACAGTCTTTTTGCAGTTCTATCTATCGCTAATAAACGACCGATTGAGAGCGACGAGAGGAGAGGTCGTGTGATGGCTGTGCGTCGCCCAAGGTCAGCTTCCATTGACCAGAACTCAGTATTGGCATATATTGCCAATATAGGAGACTTGACTCATGGTGACACGCAACGTTGTCCTGACCGAAACTCAGGACCATCTGGTTCAAGCACTGGTGGCGTCCGGGCGCTATCAGAATGTGAGTGAAGCCTTGCGCGCTGGCCTGAGGCTGCTCGAGCAGGAAGAAGCACAGCTGGCCGGGATCCGGAAGGGTCTCCTGGAAGGTCTGACGCAGGCCAAGGCGGGTGATCTTGCGGAGGGCAGCGGCAAAGATGCGATCCGGAGGGCCTTTGCGACTGCGCGCACGCGATCATGAGCCGATCCTTCCGGCTGACCCGTCGTGCGGAAGCCAGCCTCACTGAAGTCGCCAGATGGACGATCGAAAATTTTGGGCTGCGCCAAGCAGAGCTCTACGAGGCGGAATTGCTCAACTGCTGTGAAAGTATTCTGAACGGCCAGGCCCATAGCCGGAGTTGGCAGTTCTCGTTGATCATGTCGAAGACCTGCGATTCGTAAGGGCAGGGGAGCATTTCCTGGTCTTTCTGGATCGATCGGACGAGGTCATCATCGTGGACATCCTCCATTCCCGCAGCGATCTCCCTCGCCATATTGCCTCACTTTCAGCTTTGAAGCCCGAAGACTCCTGATCCACGTCACAACCCGGCTGCCTTGGTCAGGTTCACGCGGAACCTGTCTCGGCGGCGCTGGTAACGGCGGGTCATTTCGGCGCTTGCATGGCCAAGCTGCTTCTGGACATAGCGCTCGTCGACCTCTGCCGAACTGGCGA
Source organism: Pacificoceanicola algae (assembly GCF_049341065.1). Lineage (NCBI taxonomy): Bacteria > Pseudomonadati > Pseudomonadota > Alphaproteobacteria > Rhodobacterales > Roseobacteraceae > Pacificoceanicola > Pacificoceanicola algae. Next base: position 8,931 of record NZ_JBMPIX010000013.1, read on the forward strand.
GGCCGGCGCGCAGGCTGTGGCCAGAGAACAGACCGAGGCGGTCTTTCTCGGGCAGATTCGACCGGATGCCCGCGTCCAAGACCGTGCGCTTGATCAGCCGGGCGACATGCTTGTCGTTCAGTCTCGTTTCCAATGCGCGTTTGCCATCCCGCGAGGTGCCGACGAAGACTGGACCGAAGTCGATCTTTGCGAAGTGCAACCATTGCTCAAGCGCATGCACGGGACAGGTTTGATCCTTGGACCCGCGGCCAATCTCGACCTCACGCCAGCCAGTCTTGGCATTCAGGGTGAGAAGGGCGCCATTGTCGAAGATCTCGATCCAACCGCCAGAGTCCGGCGTGTCGTCCTTGTGCACATCGAGGCTAACGATTTCGGAACGGCGCAGACCGCCGGCGTAGCCGATCAGCAGGATCGTCCGATCCCGCAACCCGCGCAGGTCGAAAGGAAGGGTTGTCACCATCGCGAGGATGTCCTCGGCCAGGATCGCTTCCTTCTGTACTGGCGGTCGCGCGTGTTTGCGCTTGATCCCGGCGAGCACGGTGGCGATGTGGCGGTTCTTGCGATCGAGGGCAAAGCCGCGTTGCGTAAAATTCCAGGCGAGACCCGACAGGCGGCGCTCAATCGTCGAAACTGATAGGGCAGGCGAGGGGCCCGCTCCAGACGCCAGGTCCGCAAGGTAGAGTCCGATCATTTCAGATGAAGGAGGCAGCGGCTCCGCACCTTTCAACCGGCACCAGCGTGCAAAATGTGCCCAGTCCTTTGCATATGCCTTCAATGTATTGTCCGAGGCCGCGGCGCGCGCATAGTCGCGCGCGGTATCCACCAGCCGATCGAGGCTGCCTGAGCCCGCGATGTGGGCGGGTAGGGAGATAGCGTCGCTTTTTTCTTGATCTCTCTCGTCGTCCTGAGCGATACTAAACGCACCAGAGTTTGATGTCGATTTCTCGTCCTCTGAGGCCATTTTCCCGTGAATCCAGTGATGAAATTAAACTGGTTTTCAGCGTATCTCGTAATGTCCGATAAGGCAAACTTATTGGACATGATTGAGAGCCATATAGCGGGGCGGTTTTTACATCATATTGTGGACGAAAGCGCCGCGTGAGACTCGTCTTGTGGCATGACATACGCCGCTGACAGCATCGACACATTACCCCGGATGCCGTCATGGGTCGGGATTGCCAACTTGTTTGCAGTGCGTTGCTTGGTTAGGCGTTGGGTATGAATTTACCATCCTCCATGCCGCGCCTGAAAGGCTACCGTTTTCCGCGCGAGATCGTCGCATATGCCGTCTGGGTCCACCATCGCTTCGCACTCAGTACTGCAGTTGTCGAGGATCTTCTCGCCGATCGAGGTGTCACTGCACCCTAATTAATCAGAATCGGGCCTGAATTTGTCCCATAAAATCAATGGGGAGTGGGCAAAACTTGGGGGTTATGCGGCTGCTCTCTGGTAAGCGCCGGTCAGTCGACCGTCGAGTACCGCGGCGCGGACAACGGCCACCCGGTGGGCCCCCTTGGGTGACCATCTCATGCGGCGTCGCTTTCCCATGCGGGTGTTGCCGATGTCGTCCACGCAGCCCTCAGCCCGGGACGAAGAAATCGGACGACCCGTGCGGTACCGCCGACCATAGTCGGTTAGGCTGTCCATGTTGTTCGCAAGGTAGGAATAGAGGTCCCGGCACCGGGCTTGCACGCGTCGGGCTGCTTCAGCCGCCATGCGATCATCTGTATTCAGCCGCGTGCAATCGACGATCAACCATTGCAGACTGGTCGTGGCCGTAAGAATTTTTCCATGCCAAAGGTACCATCGCAGCGTTTCGGCCGGACGTTTGAACAGCACTGGAATGCCGGAGAAACCCCTGCTCTGCAGCAGGCCTTTTACCGCGTTCTCGACATGCTGAATGCGCATCGAGATATGCCACCAGTCGAGGATGTGGCGAACCTTTCCACCGACGGCATTGCGGACGAGGTTTGGCAGGGCTGGTTCCCCGTCCGAAATTACCGTGACGGTTTGTTCGTGATCCCAACCGAGAGCCCTCAAGTCCTGGCGAAGCTGACTGGCGGGTGACAGGACCGCCTGTTGCACCAAGCCGAAGCGACGGCACCTATCGTGGCCTTCAATTTTACCGACCACAACATCGAGGTGTCGCTTCTGATATTCCGGCCTGCATCGGATATGCGCACCGTCCAGGAAAACCGTCAGCGCAGGCGCCTCTTCGGCGGCTGAAGGAACCAACGACCCAGTCTGCTCGCTGTCGCAGATTTCCCGGGCAACTTTGCCCAGTCGATTGCGCACCGATGTATTCACCTGCTTCGCGCAAGGCAGAAAGGTTTCCAGGATACGCGCCGCTTCCCGGAAGGAATGACGCGCCCCAAGTTCGGCTTGAAGGCGTCGCAGTTCCGGGGTCGATCGATCCGGAAAAAAGTGAGCGATAGGCGAAAGCGATCCGCCCAAGACAACATCGGATTTTGCATTGCAGGCGCATCGGCGAATGCGCGGCGCTTTGACCTCGAACCTGCCGAAGAGCGTGTCGAGCACCCGCGACCGATAATCATGTATGGCCCGGACCCCGTCGCAGTCCGGACAGATCCTGCTGGCTTCGGAAATTTCCTCGATCTGGTCGCGCAGGATCGCATTCTGCAATTGCCCCAGGATGGTCTTCGCATCTTCGAGCAACAACCCGAACCCCTCAGGCTGCGTGCGCCGAAACGGGCGGAATAGACGGCCGAGACGATGCCTCTTTGTGGTTCCGTTCTCGAAAGTCGTCTCGACAATAATCCGCACGTCCATGGTAGTTCCCTCCTCAATGAACCACCAACATACACAGACACCCCCAAGTTTTGCCCACTCCCGAATTAAAGACAAAATCTCATATTTAATGGTTCTGCCTCAATCTGTGTGGCGCAGTGGCAGCATTCGGGCTCTGAGGAGTTCTGGTCCGGCGCGACCGTACATGGCGCGCTTGAGGGTCTTCAGGCGATTGACTTGGCCCTCAGCCTGACCGTTGCTCCACGGAAGTTCGATGGCATTGCGCACGGCCTCGATGTCGCGGTGCAGCGTGCGGGCAAAGCGCATGATTGGTGGGATGCCAGTCTCAATGGCCAGGTCGATCCATGCGTCCAGCGGGGCGGACTGGTCGCCGCGCAAAATGCCCTGAAACCGCATGGCAAGGCTCCGCATCGTGGCAAAGCTTGGCGATCCGGCCTTCAATGCATCTACCTTTTGGGCCTGGTCTGCGGTCAATTTGCGTCGCGGCTTGATACAGAGCGCCGCTGCGACAACCGGCGAAATGGCGTGACCGGTTTGCGGGTCCCGCACAGGCGCCAGGGGCAGCGGCGTGTCGGTCGGGCCTGCTAGAACGGTTTGTTCATCCCTTCGCCATCCGGCCAGCAGACGTTGCAAATGAGACAAGCTGCCCTCATAGCCATGGCGTTGAATTTCGACCAATAATTCCTGGCCGGACCGGATACCCTGTTTCCAGAGATCGGCCAGTATGCTCTCAAAATACCACGGCGACGTGGGCTTCAATGCAGCTCGGCGGCGGTCTGGTGGCGAGTCGGAGCTCAACCACTTCGCCACACTACGACGCGGGAAGCCGGTCCGACGTCCAATTTCGCTACAAGACAGCCCTTGATCACGAAGCGCATGGATGTTTCGGAAAATTTCCTCACGTGATTTCCGATGAGCAAGACGCGATCGCAGTAGATGATTGGCCGTGCTGATGTTTTCGGCATCTGACAATAGCGCCCGCCCGGTGGCGCGGCCATGCATATTCATCTGCTCTTCAATGGCCTGGCGCAGGTTCTGGACGAGATGGAAACGGTCTGCGACCTGCAGGGCTTGCGGTGCACCCTGACGTGCGGCCTTCGCATATCCGCCACAACGATCCCGACTGATGACTTCAATCTCAGGGTGCTGCCGCAGCCAGCTCGCACAGCTTTCAACGCTCCGATCCGGAAGAATATCAATTACGGTCTGCCGCTCGAGATCGACGATGATGGTTCCGTAAGTCTGCGACTTGCGCCAGCTCCAATCGTCGATGCCAATGACCGTTGGCGGCGGGGCGACGCTTTCCGCACACTTCTTGAGGTGTCGCAGCACCGTGTCATTGCTGACACCGACGCCTAAACGGCGCAAGAGCCGCTCGGCAGGCCGTCCACCCGTGGCGTGCCCCAGATGAACTACAATGTCATCAGCACGCGAAGTTCGACGTGCAAATGGACGCGCAATTGACGAGGTGTAGTCCGAAAAAGTCCGCCGCGGGCACGTGGAAGCGCGACATCGCCACCTGCAGACCCAGAGTGCGATTGTTACCTTGTCGCCAAGTGCAGGTAAATCCTGTAGCCGCCTTTGCCGCCACCCGTGACGACGCCGAGAATGCAAACCACAATCTGGGCAGATGCCTCTCGGTGCCAAAACACCGGATACAAGCCACCCGCCGGAATCACGTCGCTTAACGCCTTGAACCGAAACGTCGCTCCCGGGCGACCAGTGCTTTTTTGAAATCACGACTATCCCTCCCGAATGTTCCAAGCTCAGGATAGTTGCGCCACACAAATTGAGGCAGAACCGATTTAAGGGCAACGCGACACTGGGCAAGGGCAGAGGGGGTTCACGCTGCGCGACTGGCAAGACTGGCTGGACGCCTTGGAGCTCTGGATGACCGGCTGCTGCGCGGTCCGGAAGGCTGGCGGCATCGGCTCGCTCTTATCGAGGCGGCGGATCTTAGCTGGTTCGCAGGAGATCGTGTGAGCCCCGATCGGCTGGCGCTTTGGTTATCCATGCGTTTGTCTGGAGTGCAGGATGACTCGGAAGCACTGGCCCGTGCCGGATGGGCCGTGCGACGCCTGACAGGTGGTCCGGAGCCAATGGTAGATTTGGCGGCCTTCCTGGATCGGCGTGATCCTGAGAAATTCGAGGACAATGCCGAGCGCTTTGACGAGCGTGTAGGGAGCTGGCTGGACGTGATGACAGCCGCGGTTGACCTCCACCCGATCACGCGCGCTTGCATGGGGTTTCAGCTCTGGAGTCTGGCTGGCCTCGGCCGATATGGAGACCGGATTGAGGCCGCTGTGACTGCTGGCAGGATCGCGGCCAGCGACGGCAATGGAGCCATCTTTGCGCCGCTGGCCATGGGCGGGGCAGGGGGCTTACGTGCGTCCGGCCGTCCAGCTGAAAGATTGGCCCGCTGGCTGGATGAGATGGAAACTGGTTGCCTGACCGCGATGCGACATCTCGACGATCTCGAAGCATGGTCAACGCGGGCGGAAGCTGAGACGGCCGCGCTCTCGGGTAAAACCTCGCCAAACTTGCTTGCGGCCCTGACCGAATGGCCCCTCGTTTCCGCTCCTATGGCCCAAACCTTGACCGGTGCCAGTCGGGCAGCGGTTCAGCGCAACCTCGCATGGATGGAAGCGCGAGGCCTCATCCGGGAAGTGACCGGGCAGGGGCGGTTTCGGATGTGGCAAGCAGCGACCTGAAGGTGATCCAGAACACGCATAAGCACGCATATGTTAAGTTGGCTCTTGGCCAAGAGTGCGCATGACTCGGGCGCACCTGGGACGAATACTTCTCGGGCGAAAGCGGCGCGCCTAAGACCCGCAGCAAGAGTTAAGTCCGCTATCCGCGTCGGACCCGGGGTCATGCCAGCCAAGTTCGCAGAACGTCAGAAGGCCGCAAGCATGTGGACTAGGCCTTTTTCGATGTTCTTCCACGGCTTCTTGCCCACGGTATGTAAGAACCAACATCTGGTACCGCAGATATTTTTCGTAAAGAACTGCATGAAGCGACAACAGATTTTGTGACCCACAGGCCTGGATCAAGGACTTATGGAACTCCCAGTCATATCGGAATCAGGATCGGAGCGACCACGCCCTGCGCCAATGGCTGCGGGAACTGGCGAATAAACGTCGCCGGTTCGGATATCGTAGTTAGGGCATCCTTTTGGCCAGAGAGGGTTTTGAAGTGAACCATTAGAAGCTTTTCCGTCTCTATCGCGAGGAAGGGCTGGCCGTGCGCCGCAGGTGATCACGCAAACGCGCACTGGGTACGCGCAGGCCCATCCTAGTGCCGGATCGCGCCAATCAGCGTTGGTCGTTGGACTTCGTGTCCGATGCCTTTGCTAATGGCCAAAGGTTCCGTGTGTTGTGCATCGTGGATGACTGCACGCGCGAAGCCTTGGCGGCCACTGTGGTGGATCGCTCACTGTCAGGTGAGCGGATGATCCGCGAACTGGATGACCTGATCGGGAGGCTGGGTCAGTTGACTTTCTGACCCACGATCAGATCAAAGCGATGACAACGGCCGACCGTATCGTCAACCTCGGCACTCGTCAGGGGTATGTTACCCCCTGGATCACGACGTCAGCGGAAAAGCGCCCTTAGGGGTGCCACAGCCTCTTGCCAGCTGTCACGCGCTTCTAGCCGGTCGATCCAACTCGCAACTCCTGGGTACTGGTCCAGTAAAATCCCCGCTTGATCGCGATACATGAAGGTGGTCGCAAGATAGAAGTCGGCAAGGCTGAGTGCGCCTGCGATCCAGTCCTTGCCGTCGAGTCCGGTTTCCAGAACGGCAAGGAACTGATCTGTGGCTTTTCGTTCCGCTTCGACCACAGTCGGATCGGGATCGCCCATGCCGAATTTCTCTTTGAGAAACAGCTCAAAGGACAATTTCTGCATCGCCGGGCCAAGGTGGATCGCTTGCCACCAGGTCCATTGATCGACGAGGGACCGCGCCTTGCGGCCCTCAGGATAGAGGCCCGCCTCGGGCCGAAGCCCCGCCAGATAGGCACAAATTGCCCGGGATTCCCAAAGCACGAAATTCCCGTCCTCCAAAACGGGCACCTTTGCATTGGGATTGCGAGCGAGAAATTCCGCCGCGCGGTTGTCCCCGGCCCGGATGTCGACCTGGACGATTTCGAGGTCCACGCCCAGTTCGTGTGCCACCGCCCGCACACGCAGCGCATTGGGCGAGAAATTCGCGTTGTAGAGTTTCATGATTTTGTCCGCCTCTATAGTTACTGCGGCGCCCGAAGAAGCACCGCCCGGTTTTCGGTCAGGAAATCGGTAACCGACTGTCCGGACTTGCCGGTGAGCGTCTTGAGATCGTCGCTGGCCACATCAAGGTAGCCTTCGGCGATTGCCTGGTCGAAAGAGACGAAAACACGCGCCATGAACTCGGGCAGGCCATTTGCGATCATCGCCTGCACCATGTCTTCGGCCGGCATCGGAACGTAGGGGATGTCCTTGCCGGCGATGTCCGACAAAAGCGCCGCGATATCGGCCTGGCCGGTGGATTCGGGCCCGGTGATGTCCAGGACCTCGCGGTCGGTCGCATTCATCAGCGCGGCAGCGGCGGCGCGGGCGCAGTCGGCGCGCGTGACGTAACTCGCCCGTCCGTCCCCTGCCGCGGCAAAGAGCTGCCCCATGTCGATCGCCTGCGGTCCGCTCATAAGCAACAGATCCGTGTAAAGGTTGTTGCGAAGGATCGTGTAGCTGGCGCCGCTTTGCTCGATCAGCTTCTCGGTGTTCTGATGATCCTTGCTGAAAGTGATGGGGCTTTCGGGTACCGGGCTGGCAAGCGAGGTATAGACGATGTGGTCGATACCCGCCTCGCGTGCGGCGGTGATCGCATTGGAATGAGCCGCGAGCCGTTTGCCCGGCTCCAGATCGTCGGTGGAGATGATCAGGATCCGCTTGCCGCCCGCGATGGCCGGACCCAGTGTTTCGGGCGCGTTGAAATCGCCTTGGCGAACATCCACCCCCTTGTCCCTGAACTCGGCGAGTTTGTCGGCGTTGCGCGTGACCGCGATGATCGGACCGGCGCCCGCCTCGATCAGTTGATCGATTACCTGGCGTCCAAGCTGGCCGGAGGCGCCTGTGACGATAAATGGTCCGTTCTGAAAGCTTGCCATGGGCGTATTCCTGTTCTTTGAGAGAGAGTCAGCCGTGGATGTGAACCTGCGCGGGGTTGGCCAGCTTGCCGCGGGCGAAGTCCCAGCTCGTTGTCAGGATTTTGATCATGACGTCGACCTCTGACCCATCGCGCGGCGCAAAGGCCATGACGGCATTTGCCGGGATGTGTCCGGCCGACGCCATCGGGTGCGGTTCGCCCCATCCCTTGGCGATGAGTTCATCGACCGCCGCCAGCGGCAGCATCATGTGCGACGAACCGTCATAGGAGGGATGCACATGGGCAAATTCGCGTCCGATCATGAAGGCTTCACGCGGGCCGCAGGCATGCGCCACCGGCAAGACCAGTGCTTCGGCGCCGGGCACCGAGATGCCCGACCGGCAGCGCTCGACGAAGGGCAGGGCGAAGGCCTTCTCCTTGAAAAATGCGTGGATCTCTGCCGAGGAGTTCTGCGACACCTGCTCATGCGGGGCGCAATCGGTGGTGTCGGGGCGCGGGCCCTGCCGCGGGGGAAGTTCGAAGCTCATGGTTGGTCCTATCCAAATCTGAACGCGCTTTCGACCGCGCCCAACACGTGATCCTCGAGGGTCTTCTCCCCCCGATCCGCAAGCGCAGCCCCGGCCACGACGTGCAACGGGATCAGATGTTCCTCGCGCGGATTGGCATCGCGTGCGCCGGGCGCCTGATCCCACTCGGCCAGCATGGCATGGCGCACTGCGGGGTCTTCATGGGTCACCGCACTCGTGAGCCATCGGTCAAAGTCTCCGCCGTTCACCGGGCCGTCCGGTCCGCCCCTCATCGCCCGCATCATCTTGCCCATGTTATGATAGGTATTGCCGGATCCGATGATCAGCACCCCTTCGTCGCGCAAGGGCGCCAACGCGCGACCGACGGCAAGATGCGCCTCGGGGTCGAGATCGTCGCGCAGGCTCAATTGGACGGTGGGGATGTCGGCCTCAGGAAAAGCCACCTTTAGTGGAACGAATACCCCGTGATCGAAGCCACGCGCAGCATCGGCCCCGGTTTGGAATCCCGCGTCTTCTAAAAGTGCGCGTACGCGGGTCGCCAGCGCGGGCTCGCCCGGCGCGGGCCAGGTTAGCTGATAGGTATGCTGCGGAAATCCCTGATAGTCGAACAGCAGAGGCGGGGCGGGGTTGGTCTGCAAGGTAAAGACCCGCTCTTCCCAATGGCCCGAGATCACGAGGAGCGCCTTGGGCCTTGCCGGCAGGCTCGCAGGCAAGTCCTCAAGGAATTTGCGGTGCCGATCCCAGGCGTCAGGCGGGTTCCAGTCCATGAAGAAACAGGGGCCACCCCCATGGGGAACAAACAATGTCGGCTGCTTTTCAGTCATGTTGTCGTCCTTTTAAACCCAAGTCCGAGGCTATGGGCACCCCCGTGGCAACTCCGCAGCAGATCAGATTGGCGCTGCCGGAACTGCCGGTGCATAGGCCGACTTGACCGCACGCACGCGATTGGCGGTCAGCCACGAGACGATCAGGAGTACCCAGGTCGCCAGAGCCGGCGACCAACCCGGATCGCCTGCGCCCACATGGGCCCCGAAGGCGAGCACCAGATGCCAGAACATTGCCGCATAGGCCCAATCTGCCAGCACCGCCGAAGGGCGCCAGAGGATCACAACGGCACCGACGATCTTCAAAATTGCGAGTGGCCAGATGATGTATGTGGGATAGCCCAACACCTCGCGATACATGCCCGCGACCATGTCGTGGGATGAGATGTAGAAGGCCGCCGCACCCAGATAGACCAATGCCACAAGGCCGGTCGCGATCCAGTAGACATATTTTGCCACGTTGTCACTCACTGCCGCTCTCCCGGTTTTCGGCGGGTTGTTAGGCTGCCGTTTTCCATATAGTATCATTAGGTGCCTTGCTTCATCAGTTAAAGTAGGCACTTAAAAGTAACTTACTTTCGTGGGCTGCGAGGGCTATCCACAATGAAAAGCGTCCAACCAGCTTCCTGCCCGATGGAGGCGCTGCTGCGTGTCATCACGGGACCTTGGACGATTTATATCCTTTGGGTTCTGTCCGAACAGGGTCCACAGCGTTTCGGCGCGACCAAACGGCTGGTGCCTGGAATTTCCACCCGGGTCCTGACTGAGAGGCTGAGAATGCTGGAACATGCCGGCGTGGTCTGGCGCGAGCAGGCCATGACCATCCCGCCCGCTGTCACATACGGGCTGACTGAACGCGGCGCGGAGCTGCGCGGTGTGCTGGACACCCTTGGATCCATTGCACGCCGCTGGGAGGCGGAGGGTGCTTTCGACGGGACGGCACGCTCGGCGGAATGATGACGTCCGTCCTGTTCGCGGAATAATCCCGCGCCAGAAAGCACCGCGAACGGAGCACGGCCCGAAGCTCATGACGAATTGAAAGCCGCGTTGGGTATGCCTGACAGGCGGCACTCACTCCGAACGATCCGCCCAGGTTTGCGGCTTGCCGCCACATAAAAATCAATTTACTGTACCGACTAGACGGTACAGTCAAGTTTGAAATCCCGCAATGCTGCACAGGACAGGAAGAGCGAGATGCGCGAGAGAAAAATGGCCGAGGTTTTGTTCGGCGCGCGGGAGGTCTTCTTCCGGTGCGGTTATGAAGGCGCCACCGTCGATGCCATTGCCGCCGAAGGGAAAGTGTCGAAGGCAACAATGTATTCGTATTTCCCGACCAAGGAGCAGCTGTTTCTGAGCGTCGTGGAATCCGAATGCGGTCGGCTTGCGGAAGAGATCCTCCGACCCTTGTCCGCAGGTCCCGAGCCGCGCGCCCAGTTGGAAAAACTTGCCCTGCGCATGATCGATCTCGTTCTGGACGAAACCTACATCCGCCTTCTGCGGACGTGTATCGGTGCCACCGAGATGCTTCCCGAGGTCGGGGAGGTGTATTTTCGTGCCGGACCGAAACGGGCACGCGAACTCATCAGTAAAGTTCTGGAACGCCTTTCCCGGGAAGGCGCGCTTGAGATCGACAACCCCCCGCGTGTTGCGGATCACTTCATACATCTTTGCGTTTCTGGACTGTTGATGCCACGCCTGCTGGCCGTGCAAAGAACAGTCGAGCGGGACAAGCATGCGGCCGATGCAGTCACTGCATTCCTGCGACTCTACGGGAGCGGACATAGAGTAGAGCTCTGAACTGACCTTGCTTTCCGACAACGGGGCAGTGCTCCAAATCTCTCAATAAAATTGCCGAATGGACAGTGAATAATGACCATACAATCCAAAATGCAGGCAAAGAATGCGTCACCAAGGATCCTCGGCGCTGCGCGGGCAATTGCGCACAGAGAGGGCGCGGGAAAGATTACGATCGACGCCGTCGCGCGTGAGGCCGATCTCAGTAAAGGCGGGGTCTTATACAATTTTCCGACCAAGAGAGCGCTTCTTGCCGGGCTGCTTGATGAGATGCTCGCAGAACATCACGAACGCCTGGCATCAGTCCCGGAAGATCGCAGATCCCGCACCCTGCGTGGGCACCTGGAAGCAATCGTGCAAGCCAGAGCCGTCGATGACGACCTCTCGATGGCGATTCTCGCGGCTGCCGCGTCAGATCCGCGGCTGCTCGATCCGCTACGGGCTGAACTGACCGGCGACCTTGAGCGTATCCTGTCCGACACACAAGACACTCCGGGTGCTATGGTTGTCGTCCTAGCGATCCAGGGACTTCGGTTCCAGAAACTTCTGGGCCTTCCCGACGGTGGCGCGGATCTCAGGGGACGCGTCATCGAGCAATTGAGGGCCATGATTAATGAACTCGAATAGAGAGACACGAAGTTTGAAGCGGATCGTTTTTGTTATTGCGGTAGCGGCCGTGTCGGCCGTTGCCGTCCCGTTTGTTTCGCCGTTCCTGACCGATGTGCTGGCCCAGACCGCGACGGACACCCTGGAGGCAGAAGTCGATACAAGGCCTGCAGCGAACGTGGAGCGACCAGTCACGGTCGAAGTGACCCGTGCGCTCAATCGCGTCGTAAGTCAGTCTCGCAGCGTTGCAGGCCGCGTCGAACCTGCTCGAACGGTGGACCTTGCGTTTCAGATACCCGGGCAGATCATTCGCCTTGAGGTTGAGCCCGGCGACACGATTCGCGAGGGCGAGGTGATCGCGGAGCTCGACCAAATCGATTTCGAACTCGCCGTCGACCGGGCTCAGGCGTCCTACGACCTGGCGAATTCCGAACTCGCGCGCGCCTCGGACCTCGCCGATCGTGGCGTGGCGTCCGACGCGCGCCTCGACACGGCCCGCGCGCAGTTCGTCCAGGCAGAAGTCGCGCTCCGCGAGGCAGAGCGGCGCCTGTCCCAAACGAAAATCGTCGCGCCATTCGACGCGATTGTGGCGCGCACCTTCGTTGAAGAATATGTCAACGTCACGTCGGCCGCGCCTGTCGCGCGTCTACAGGATGTCAGCGAGATGCGGCTCGTGATCTCCCTGCCAGAGGAACTTGCGGCCATTGCGCGGTCGGCACCCGATGCCTTCGAGATCGTTGCAACTTTTCCGGCTGTTCCGGGTTACACCGCGCCTCTGGTGCTTCGCTCGTTTGCGACCGATGCCGACCGGACGGCGCAGACCTACGACGTGGAATTTGCGATCACGGGTGATATCGACCCGCGTCTTCTGCCCGGGATGACTGCGGATGTGCGCATCTCCATTGCCGCAGAAGCAGATCGCCCGCAATCCGTGATCGTTCCGGTTTCGGCGGTGGATACGACGAGCCGAACCGAACCGTCCATCTGGATCTACGAAGAAACGTCCGGCCAGGTCGCGCGCAGGGCGGTCCGTTTGGGTCTTCCGATCAACAATGAGATTGTCGTTCTGGATGGCCTGAAGGGCAACGAATTGGTTGTTTCCGGCGGCTGGTGGCGGCTCAGGGACAATCAGACCGTGACAGTTTCGGGGCTCTGATCCCGTTCTTTTTGACAGGACAAGAATAGAACCATGGCACTCAGCATCTCACGAGCGAGCATCGAGCGTCCTGTGGCGGTCTGGCTCACCATCATCTTTTGTCTCCTCGGCGGCTATTGGGGGCTGAACACGGTCGGTCGACTTGAAGACCCGAGCTTCACGCTCAAAACGGCGCTCATCTTCGTGCCGTATCCCGGCGCCACGGCTCTGGAGGTTGAAGAGGAGGTCGCCGACGTCGTCGAAAATGCGCTGCAGCAAATGAAGCAGCTCGACCGGGTGGAATCGAAGTCGATGCCGGGCATGGCGCAGATCACCGTCGAGATCGAGATGACCTATGGCCCGGACGAGATCCCGCAGGTTTGGGACGAAATGCGCCGCCGCATCAGCGACGTGGAGGGGGACCTTCCCGCAGGAGCGCGACCGCCCATCATCAATGACGATTTCGGCGACGTCTATGGCATGTTCTATGCGGTAACGACCGAAGGTCTGAGCCCATCGGAGCAGAGGGATTTGGCCACGACGCTCCGGCTCGGACTGGTCACTGTCGATGGCGTCGCCAAGGTCGAGGTTCAGGGCCTCTCCGAAGAGGTAATCACCATCTCGATCCCGTCTGCACGCCTCGAGATGCTGGGCCTTCCGCCGACCCAGATCCTGGGCATTCTCGCAGACGAAAACCAGGTGTTCACCAACGGCGAGATCACCGAGGGCCCTGCCCGGATCGGCCTATCGGTTCCGCCGGGCTATATTAGCCCCGAAGGGATAGAGGAGCTGCGGCTGGGCACGGCCGGAAATGTCGGCCAGATCGCTGTCAGCGACATCGCCAGCGTGACCCGCGAGGCGGCCGAACAGCCTAGCCAGATCATCCGGCAGAACGGCACGGCGGCATTTACCTTTGGCGTTTCCGCGTTGACGGACCAAAACGTGGTCGAAGTCGGTCAGGCGGTTTCAGCACGGCTTCAACGGCTCAAGTTGGGGCTTTCTGAAGGTGTCGAGATCATACCGATCTACGAGCAGCATGTCGTGGTGGACGAATCCGTTTCAAGCTTTCTCGTCAGCCTCGGACAGTCGGTCGCGATCGTGGTCGGTGCGCTGATGCTGACCATGGGTTGGCGCGCAGGCCTCGTGGTGGGCTCGACCCTCGGGCTCACCGTTTTCTCCACACTGTTCTTCATGTCAGTGTTCGGGATACAGATGGAGCGGATCAGCCTGGGCGCCCTGATCATCGCGATGGGGATGCTGGTCGACAACGCCATCGTCATCACAGAAGGGATGGTGATCGGCATGGCGCGAGGAAAAAGCGCGGAAGACGCTGCTGCCGAGACCGAAAGCGCCACGTCAATCCCCTTGCTGGGGGCGACCGTTATCGGGATCATGGCGTTTTCCGGTATCGGGCTGTCGCCTGACGCCACGGGCGAGTTTCTGTTTTCGCTTTTCGCGGTGATCGCCATCTCGCTGCTAACAAGCTGGGTCCTGGCAGTCACGGTGACGCCGTATCTCGGCAAGCTGCTGCTCAAGGCCCCCAAAAACATTTCGGATAATCCCTACAAGGGCGTGTTCTACGCGACATATCGCGGGATTTTGTGGATGGCGCTGCGCGTCCGCATTCCGGTTGTTCTGACGATCATTGGCATCACCGTTTGGTCCGTTATGGCTTTCGGACAGGTCAAGCAGGCCTTCTTCCCCGCCTCGAACACGCCGATTTTCTACGTTGAGTTCCAGATGCCGCAGGGAACCGATATCAACACGACCGACGAAGAGATGCAGCGGCTCGAGCGGATTCTCATGGATGAGGATGCCGTAACCGGGGTAACGGCCCTCGTCGGGCGCGGGGCAAGCCGATTCATGCTGACATACAACCCCGAGCAGGCGGATGCCAGCTATGGCCAACTCATCGTCCGGGTTGCGGACGCCGCAACGATCGCGACGATCGCGAGCAGACTTAACCAGGACTTGCCCGCCGAATTCCCCCACGCTCTGATCCGTGTCGAAGATATCGTGTTCGGACCGCCCTCCGGTGCCGATGTTGCAGTTCGTTTTTCGGGACCCGATCCGGTCATCCTGCGCCAGCTCGCGGATGATGCGATGAGGATTTACGAGGAGGCAGGAACCATCACCAATCCGCGCACCAATTGGCGGCAGCGTGAGATCCTCGTCGAACCCATCGTCGATGAGGCACGAATGCGGCTGGCTGGCGCAACGCGCGGAGCGATCGCGGATACCATCCGCTATGGAACGTCCGGACTGCGCGTTGGCGACCTACGCGAGGACGACGTGTTGATTCCGATCCATCTCCGGCTTCCCGAGAGCGAACGCGACGGAGTTGACCGCCTTCGTGACCTATCGGTGTGGTCCGATTGGGCAGGGTCCTATGTACCCATGGCCAACCTTGTCGAAAGGTTCGATCCCCGTCTTGTCGAGGCACTCATTCACAGGCGCGACCGAGAGCGGACAATCGCCGCCCTCGGCGGTGCCCGCAGCGATCTCACCGCGGATGAGGCATTCCGAAGCGTCCGCACCGAGATCGAATCCATCCCGCTTCCCGACGGTTATGCAATGGAATGGGGCGGCGAATTCGAAAGTGCGCAGATGGCTCAGGAGTCGCTTGGCAAGCAGCTTCCCCTGGGCTTCCTGGTCATGTTGACGATTTCGATTTTGATGTTCAACAAAGTCCGCCAACCGCTGATCCTGTGGCTCGTGGTGCCAATGTCCGTGACGGGCATGGTCCTGGGGTTGCTGTTCACCGGTCTGCCCTTCACATTTACGGCCCTGCTCGGCTTCCTGTCGCTTTCGGGAATGTTGATGAAGAACGCAATCGTTCTCATCGAAGAGATCGACTTTCTACGTGCACAGGGTGTGCCGGATTACAAGGCGGTGATCGACGGCTCAGTCAGCCGTCTTCGCCCTGTGGTGCTCGCCGCCGGCACGACGATCTTTGGCATGATTCCGCTTCTGCCCGATGCGTTTTTTGCCTCGATGGCGGTGACGATCATGGGCGGCCTCGCCTTTGCTTCGGTCCTGACGCTCGTCGCGGTTCCGGTGCTCTATGCGCTTCTGTTCCGGATACGGCCACCGAAACGGGACGCACAGTCGGACGGCCTAGCGGCGACCGCCTGACACAACGATCCTCCCTAAAATAGGATTTCGAGCCAATTTGAGGATAGCGGAATGGCCCAGAAAAAACAAAACCGGAGTGGATCGTCGCGAAGCTCCGGGAGTCCGACGATCCCAGGGCGCCTCGTGCGGTGTCCTATGGGACAAGCAGGTGGTGCGCCAGCGGCTGGCAGACTGCCAGACGAGGATCGCGGCGGGACGGCAGCTGGTCTATCATGCCGCAGGTCTGGACGCGGCGGGCCACGATTGCGTGCAAGAGGTCTCGATGGTCAAGGCCTATTGCGGCGAACTGGTAAACAGCGTGCTCTACGACTGCGTCCAGTTTCACGGCGGCATGGGCTATATGCGCGAAACCCCGGTTGAACGCATGTCGCGCGACGCCCGTGTTCAGGCCATCGGCGGCGGTGCGAGCGAGGTCATGCTGGAAGAAGTCGCCAAGCGCATGTGAGCTTCCCTATCCAGCAAATCAACGATCTACAGAAACAAGGACGAAACAGATGAATTTGGAAGCCACTCAACGCCAACCGGTCGCAAGACTGACCCGAGAGATCTCAATAATACTCATCGGCACAATACTTCTGACACTATCCGCCAAAATCGCGGTGCCGTTCTACCCGGTACCGATGTCAACACAAACCCTGGTGGTCTTGGGTCTCGGCCTTTTCCTGGGGCCGGTGCGCAGTAGTCTAGTTGTCGCTGCGTACCTTCTGGAAGGTCTGTTTGGCCTGCCGGTTTTCGCTGGCACGCCTCCCGCACCGGCGGGTCTGGCCTATTTTGCGGGTCCCACTGGCGGATTCTTGATTGGGTTTGCGCTCGCGGCGGCGGCTGCAGGATGGATGGTTCAAAAGCTGGCAGGGCTTCCGCCTTCAATCAGAGCATCTGTAGCGGTCCTCTCCGGTTCGATACTTATGTATTGCGCAGGGCTATTCTGGTTGGGTGGCTTTGTCGGCTATGGCGAAAAATTGCTGAACGCCGGGCTTTACCCGTTCCTGCTTGGAGACCTGACGAAGGCAGCAATTGCTGTAGTGCTGTATACAGGTTTCCATAATCGGGGTCACGCTTGACTGCTGGGCTTTGTTGCCTTGTTCCAGCGCCGGTTCTGACCGGCGCTGGACGCCAGCCCGAGGCTTCCAAAGCTATGCAAAGCAAAAGGCGGCTTTGCAAGTCCCAGACTTTTCACTGTCAGAAAGTGGTCGTATTCAATGACAAAACGCAGCATGTTTCACACAGAGCCGGAACCGTGTCGCGCGCGTGCAGAACAGGTGGCCGAGGGAATCCTGAGGATCGTTGCGAGCAATCCCGGGAAGATGACCTATCACGGGACGAACAGCTACATCATTGATACACCTGACGGTCGGTTCATTCTCGATCCGGGTCCAGCAGAAGACAGTGCACATTTCGAAGCAATTGTCGAGAATCTGGGAGGCAACCCGGCCGGAATTCTAGTGTCACACCACCATTCCGATCATTTCGGTGCCGTGCCGGGATTGCGCGAACGGACAGGTCTGCCCGTTTATGTTTCGCGTGCCTTTCCAGACGATGCATTTCAACCCGACGGGTTTTTGGAAGACGGGCAAAGGATTGCCGGTCTTACTGTCCTTCACACACCCGGTCACGCGAGCGATCACCTCTGCTTTGCGAGGCTGGATGGAGTGTTATTCACGGGCGACCACGTGATGAGTTGGAACAGTTCGATCGTCAGCCCCCCTGACGGCAACATGCGTGATTACTGCGACCAGCTTCAACGGCTTATTGATCGCGACGATAGGATCTGCCTGCCGGGTCACGGGCCCGTACTCCAGGATCCGCGCCCTTACATCGAACGGTTACTTGCCAACCGGATGCGCCGCGAGACCCAGATCCTCAAGCATCTCCTAAATACTTCCGATACAGTCCAGAATATCGCCGCTTCAGTCTACAAGAAATCTGACCCGCATATTGCAATGGCCGCCGAAAGGAATGTTGTGGCTCATTTACAGAAACTTCTTTCTGAATCGCGAGTGGCTCAGGAAGAAGGGATCTGGAGGGTAAATTAACATAAACTTAACTATCGGATATTGAATTGAATCGCGCCGTGTTTCTCGGCTCCAAAGCTTGGCAAGCGAACCTACCTGGAAATTTCCCCTGCTAACACCGCTCGTCCGTGCACCGCCAAGGTTGCTGAAAACCTCTGGCACCCAAACTTGCGGATTACATCCAGTACGCGCGCTTCGTAGGCAGCGTGACCGATCAAACGACACAGGTCGGACGCGTGGAACTGGCGGTTCGCAGTCGGGGCGGCTTGCATCTGTCTCGGCAATTCGCGCTCTTTGGGGTCTGCTACCCGCTTCTGCGATGGTTTCACCTCGGGACGAGGCCGAGTCCCCGACGAATTCCGCCATCGGCGCATGAAGCCAAGCAGGAAGCCGGCCGGCACCCTGCCGTTGCCTCGGGACCGATTGAAGGCGAGGAAGCGGTCCCAAATGACCTGGGTGTCGACGTTCCAGCAGGGCAACGTGGCCTTCGCTGCTTTGATGAGCTCTGCCCAACTGGTCTGAAAAACATTCGAACTCGCTGTGATGTCGATCAGTCCTGCGAAGATAGTTTTGTTATTATTATCTCTAGATAGTGATGTGTCACCTTCACCTGACACGAGATCATGGGTTTCACTCTCCTCGTCGAAGGCGGAAAACCGAAAGATCCAGGGCGCGAACTTGCCATTCGGCTTCGCCCGCTCGAGCTGCAACTCCGACGTCTCAAGTTCGCTCAAAAGAACCGAAAGATATTGTCGTGAGACACCCATCCTCTCTGCCAGGGCAGAGAGGGTGAAGGCTGCCGTTCCGCGCGACAAACCGTTGTAGCCATCCTTCCAGGCGATGGCATCGAGGATGAGGGTGGCAAGCTTGTGCGCTGCAACAGAGAGATTTGTCTGCGTGATCCGTCGCAGGATCAGGCCGGTCGTAGGTTCCATGGTCGAGGTCTCCTTGGAGATCCGACGCCATGTCGTGAGACAACAACATTCTTGCCAGCAAAACAACTTTGCTGGTTGCAGGTGTTTTGGCGGTGCGCTAGGAAACTCTTGTTCACGGAGTTTTCTAGCACGGCGTCAGGCTTCACGGTCTGGCGTCGTCTCCTTTTTGGGGGCTTTGCACAGCCTTTCGTGCGGGGTTGTGATGACGCGCGCGGCAAGACCGCGTGCAGATTTTGTCAGTAGCGAACTTCTTCAGAACCATAGTTCCCGGCGTGATCACGCCAGTCGACGAAGACGGAGCGGTAGAAGTAGCTGCCGCATCCATTCGGGATGCTCAGGCCAGATGCAGCCGGCACTTGGCCCACGTTGGATCTTGTCCATCGGTAGTCGCCCTGCACTCCGTAGGACCCCAATCGCGTGGAATCGGTGCGATTGCAGTCGCCATCTCGGTTTTCATGCTGGCGGTACTGAATGTGATAGACGCGAATGCTGCGCACGAAATCAAAGGCGTCGCCTGAGATGTCGATGTCGGCTTGTTCATCCGCCTGGACGCGAACAAGGGGTATCGGAGTCGATACCTGCGGTTCGGGCGGATCGCGAAACGTGATGTCATAAAGGCGTTCCATAGGCGACAACGGACTTGGTTCGTTGAACGACACACCCATCGGACACCGCCAGATTTGTAGGGGCGGCTCGATCGGCCATGGCGTGATCCGCCGAATAAAGACCGCTCTGGCATGGGCGCAGGGCGCGGAGGCAGGCCAGCCGCCCGCAAGGCACAGGAGGATCGCACAGTCCACTTGATAGGCCTGAGCCGGACCTGACGAGGCCATTAGTCCGGATATGCTTATTGCCGTGGCTGTTGCCACGCCGTGGATCACGTGCTTCATGATGCCGACTCCATCTATAATGGTGCAGCGATACGAAACAACATTACCGATAGCAAGGCGATTTGATTGATGGCGACTTGCGATTGTTCGCTTGTGTCGCGTGACGGCTTCCAAGATCTGATGACGGTTTGAGCTCTTGAGGCGTCCTGGAAGCGGCCAAAATTGCGGCCTCCTTTCACGTCCATTGCCAAACAAACAACTGTTACAAAAAGAAAATATGGCGTTCCAATACGGCCACGAAACCGGTCACGGAAGAACAGACCGCATGAGCCCGTCAAACGGCGTGTCGCAGCGCCCATGGTCCCGGGAAGGGCAGTGTCGGAAAACTGTCGAGCCCGGTTCTCCGGCTGGAATCCGGGAACGGAAGGGCGGGTGGAGCAACGATCCTGTGTTGTGGCCTATGTTGGGATCGAACATGCGCTTGAAGACTTATGGCAGTATCTGATACGATTGAGCATGGATAGGAGAGTCTGATGCCAAACGTCCACCTGACCGAACCGATGCAGAAATATGTGCAGGCGCAGATCGAGTCCGGCGCCTACGCCAATCTGAGCGAAGTCGTGCGCGCCGGCGTAAGGATGCTGATGGAGAAGGATGGCGCGCGGCAGTTCTATGCCCTCAAGGCCGATCTCGAGATGGCAGCCACCCTGGCCGAGAATGGGGATTTCGCCGAGTTCGATGCCCAAGCCTTCGAACCGGATGCGTTTGATCGCTGACCCGAATGACGATTCGGCTTTCCGGACAGGCCAAGTCCGACCTTGAAGAGATACGCACCTACACCGTCGAAACATGGGGCAGGGACCAATGGCTCGTCTATTACCGCCAGTTGGTCACCGCCTTCGAGCGGATCACTGGGGATCCCGACGCGGGCCGGGACAGGAGTCTCTTTGTCCCGGGGATGCGGTCCGTCAATTGCCAGCGACACGTGATCTTCTACAAGCGGCTCGATGCGGCGGATGGCGCGGCAGTCATCCTGCGCATCGTGCATCAGCGCCGCAACATGCCCGCACTCGTCTACTACGAGGATCTCGACGGCGGTTAAGCCCATGCGGTTGCTCAGTCCAATAGCTCGATCAGTTTTCCATAGTCTTCACTGACCTCGCGCGCCTCCTGAAACGCCCGTTGGCGCTCGGCATCAAGACAGCGGAAGTATTCCTGAATGTCGGCAATGTAGTCCTCGAAATCAGAACGCAGCAGATCGGCATAGGCACGAATGTCTTCTCGCGACTGAGGCAAGAACGGTCGTTCGGGAGGTACGCAATCTGCTGCCGCGGCTATCGGCATGCTTCCAAGCAGGAACGCGAACAGCAACGGTGCGTTGCGCGCAATAAACAACCGCAGGGCAAAACTCCTTTGCCGCCTTTAAGATTATCATTCTGTCGGCTATCACCGTTATCGGAGCAAGGCGAACTTCGTCAACACGTTATTATTGTCTTGCTATCATTAATGTTGTTTTGTATCGCTCACGGTGTTGCGACCCCGTGGGCCTGATACTGCACCCAGGCAGAACAAGGACCCAAGGGAAGGCCATGATAGAAGAAGCCCCGAATGTGGTTACAGAAGACGGACTGCGCGGCTTGCTCGCCGAGGGCTACCTCATTGAGGTGGTCTGCAAGGAGAGAGCAGAGAAGCGCCATAACAGCTGGTACGGCTCGTGGGTCATCCGCGCCGTCGCCACTGATGGGCGTGACGATAAGATGCTCGTCACCAGCCGAAGCGTCCTCAAGCTCCGCGACTTCAAAACCATCGTTGGCCTTGTCAGTTTCCTGGCCGACATGGGCTGTACGACCGCTAGCATCCCACTTGAAGAAGGTGGCCGCGAACGCCACGCCGCGCCTCCGGTCAAAGGCAGCTGACCGCGCGACTGCGCTCGTCGTTGCTTTGGGTACAGGCGTTTGTTCCGCGCCCCCGGCCCTGGCCGACGGTTTCATCTTTTCGGTTGGCCCAGACGGCCAATTGATTTCCTCTTCTCAAGAGGCAAACGGGCGTCTTTTTCTCTTCGCAAAACCTCGCGTTCCTGACGCAACGAGCGAGCCAGCGACCCCGGCTCGATCCGCCGCCCGCGCCACCCCAGAAATCCTCCACGCGATCGAGACCACGGCTCTGCGGTATGCCGGGCATGGTGCGCTGCGTCGCGCAGGGCTTTCAGTCACTGATTGGGCGCTCCTTTACCGGGCCAATATCGAAGTCGAGAGCGCATACAATCCGGCTGCACGCAGCCCTGTCGGTGCCATAGGCCTTGGCCAGCTTATGCCAGATACCGCCCGCGACCTCGGCGTGGACCCACATGACATTGCGCAAAACCTCGACGGATCAGCCCGCTACCTGCTGATGATGTTCGACCAGTTCGGCGAGGGCTCTCTGGCCCTTGCGGCGTACAACGCTGGCCCTGAGGCGGTCACACGCCACGGCGGCATCCCCCCTTTTCGAGAAACCCAAGGGCATGTGGCCCGTGTGACTGCCGTGTTTGAGCGGCTCAGAGGAGATCTTTCATGACATCGAGACCTTCGATCGTCGCGCTCGGCGCGATGGCCCTTATCGTGCTGGCGGGTCCAGCGCTTGCACAGAGCATCGACCTCTCGCCGGTGCAGACCCTGCTTCAAGGAATTGTCGATGCGATCACCGGTCCCTTGGGGATCGTGATTGGCACGCTCGCACTGATCGGGGTGTTCCTTTCCTGGCTCTTTGGCATCCTCGACTTTCGTCAGGCGCTCTGGGTCGTGGTCGCGATCGCGGGCATCGCCGCAGCGCCCACCATCGTCGCCGCCATCTGGACGACCTGAGCAAAACTGATGTCTGACCAGTCCCGCGTGTTCATCGGCCTTCTGAGGCCGCCCAAGCTGATGGGCTTGCCGATCATGTACGCCATGGTCTGGCTCTTCGGCTCAACGCTCCTGTTCCTCTGGGTGCAAAGCTGGGTGGTGGTCGTCTTCGCGGGGCTGGCCTGGCCTGCGCTCTGGAAGGCTGCGGACTGGGATCCGAACTTTCTCGATGTCCTGGTGATCACCTTGCAGGAAACCCCGCCCACGATGAACCGCAAACTGCACGGAGGCGACAGCTATGCCCCGTGATGGATTTGCCGATGACGTGGCCGACGCCCTCGATCCGCTGACTGCGCTACCCGCATGGGTCAAGGGCGAAAAACGGCTCTCGTCCATGCTGCCCTATGTGAGCCTTGTGACCGACCGGACGATCCGGACGCGCGGCAACGAGTTGATGCAATGCATCCGGCTTGAAGGGGTGAACAGCACCACGAGCGAGGATGCCCATCTCGACCGGATCGGCGGGCTTCTCGCAGGCATCGTCGCGCAGGTCGGAACGGAGTTTTCCTTCTACCTGCACAAGGTCTCGAAAGCGGTCGATGTGACGCTGCTGCCCATCCCGGGTGAGGGTTTCGCGGCCGCCGTGGACCAACGCTGGCATGCGCATCTGGGTCGGGCAGGCCTGCGCGACAAGACGCTGACCCTGACCGTGCTGAAACGTCCCGAGACCGGCAGCCGTTTGCCCTTCGGCTTGGGCGCGCCCCGTGCCCGGCATGCGGCGGACACAACGCGGCGCTTGCGCAAGCTCGACGAGGTCGTTGGGTTTCTCCTGTCGTCTTTCGATGAGCTGAAGCCCCGCCTGCTTGCGGCCAGCAGTGGCGAACTTCTGGGCTTCCTCGGATCTCTGAACACCGGTGAGGAGCACCCGCTCTTCCCGCGGTCGCGCCTCGGTGTGATAGCCGAGGATGTCGCCAATACCCGCGTCACCTTCCGCGGCACGACCATCGCGCTCTCCGACGGCGCTGTGGGCGACAAGCTCGGCGCGATCTTCGCGGTGAAGAACTATCCCGCCAAGACGGACAGCCTGATGCTCGACGAGCTGAACCTGCCCGTCGACATGGTGGTCACGCATTCTTTCGTGCCGATCAACGCAAACATCATGGCAGGCCGGATCAAGCGGCAGTTGCGCCTGATGCAGGCGGCCAATGACGGGGCCGTCAGCCTCGCGCAGGAACTCGAACTCGCACAGGACGATCTGGAATCGAAACGCCTGATCTTCGGCGAGCACCATATGACGGTGGCGGTCTATGCGCGCAGCCAAGCTGCCCTTGACGATATCGCGGCCGAGATCCGCAACATCTCCGCCACCTCTGGCATCAACCTGATATCAGAAGCTTTCGGCGCGCGGGCACATTTCATGGCGCAGCATCCAGGGAATACCGGGGCGCGCAGCCGCAAGGCCGCGATCACGAACCACAACTTCGCCGATCTCGCGACCTTCCACCGCACGCCGCTCGGCAAGACTGGCCGGGAAGTGCCCTGGGGCGTGCCGATCACGCTTTTCCCGACGCCAGAGCGCAGCGGCTTCCGCTTCAACTTCCACGAACAGGGCGCACCGGATCGCGAGCCCACAGGTGGCCACACCCTGATCCTCGGCCGTCCCGGCTCAGGCAAATCCGTGCTGGCGGCTTTCCTCATGACCATGGCCCGGCGCGCAGGCGCGCGGCTTTTCGTGTTCGACTACCGCGCCGGCATGGAAATGGCGGTCCGCGCGCTTGGCGGCAGCTATTCGACGGTGCGGGCAGGGCGACCCACGGGTCTGAACCCACTCCAGACCGAGATCGATGCGCGCGGTCAGGCCTGGCTTGCCGACTGGCTTGCAAGCCTCCTCGAGCGCCGCGATCGGCCGTTGACCCCAGTACAGACCAACCGCCTGCAGGAGGTCGTGCGCCAGAATGCCACTGCGGGGAACTCAGGGCTGCGAAACTGGTCGGACTTTGCCTCGCTCCTCGTCTCGACCGATGACGATGGCGATCTGTTTGAGCGGATGCAGGAATGGACGGCTGAGGGCCGCTACGGCTGGATCTTTGGGGCGAACACAGACGACACGTTCCAAATCGGGGGCAGCACCGACGCTGACGTCGCAGGCTTTGATCTGACCGGCATCCTCGATTCCGAGAGCGAGCGGGAACGCATGGCGGTCTTGTCGTATCTCTTCCGTCGCGTCGAGCGCGTGATCGAGGACCGCAAGCCCACTATCATTGTCATTGATGAGGCCTGGAAGGCGCTCGACAACGCGTATTTCGCGGAGCGGCTTTCGAACTGGCTGGTGACAGCGCGCAAGCAGAACGCCGTCGTCGTGATGATGACCCAATATGCCAGCCAGCTCGAGCGCACGCGGACCGGCAAGACCATCGTGGAAGCCGTGCCGACGCAAGTTCTTTTGCCCAACATCCGTGCCTCGGCCGCGGATTACGCGATGCTCGGCCTCAGCGACAAGGAACTCGATGTACTTCTGGGCGTCGGCTCCGCCTCGCGGCTCGCGCTCGTGCGCGACGACCGTGGCTCGGTCGTGATCGATGCCGATCTGAGCGCGCTCGGCCCCCTCGTGACCATCCTCGGCGGCATGGAGAAGGGCGAGGCCCTTGTCGGCCCCGACTACCGTGACCGCCCTGATTTCTGGAGAGTGACATGACCCGTACCATCACCCGCAGCGTTGTGCTGCTTGGCCTTGGCCTGACCCTGACAGCTTGCGCGCAGCACAATCCCGCGCAAGCCAACTGCTTCAACTTCCGCGATGCGCCCGCACGAGGTGCAACCGCGACAGCCACGATCTCGACCATGGGGGCGGAGGTTACGCGCCGCGACACGGCCTGCGATTTCGTCCTCTTGGGGGCGGGCGGCTGAGCCAATGCGGACCTGGCTTCCTCTCTCGATGATCGGCTTTGCACTGGCAGGTCCCACACTGGGGCCAGCGGTCGCCCAAGGCGTGCCGACCTTCGATCTGCGCCTCTTCGCAGAGCGGCAGGCCATCCTTGAGCAGACCGATCGGGACCTGGCACTGCAGCAGGACCGGCTAAGCCGCGAGGAGGAACTGGCCGAAATCGAGCGCCAGCAACTCGCCTCCCTCGAAGGGCTGATGGATGCCATGTCCCTCGGCTCGGGCGATGTGGCTGGTACCGTCGCCGGACTTGAGGCGGGGCAGGGGGCGGTTGATGACGTCGAGAGCGCCGCCGCCAGCCTCTATGCGCCCGAGGACACCAATCCAGCGGCGGCGCGGATGTTTGGCGATGCCCGGGAAGGGATCGAGGAGCTGATCATCCGCGCAGCACGCGACACCCATAGTCTGCCCGGAGTCGGCCGCGCGGGCCTTTCGCTCGTGCAATGGCGCTGCCTTCTGCAGGCGCTGATCTGGCAGGAAAGCCGTTTCCAGATTGGGGCACGCTCACCCGTGGGGGCCTTCGGACTTACCCAGATCATGCCCGGTACCGCGGGCGATCTCGGGATCTACCCGGCCTATTACGACGATCCCTATCTGCAGGTCACCGGCGGTGCGCGATACCTCGCACAAATGCTGAACATGTTCGATGGCAACATTATCCATGCGCTCGCCGCCTATAACGCCGGGCCGGGCAATGTGCAGGATTATGGCGGTGTGCCGCCCTTCGCGGAAACCCAGCACTATGTCGTGGTGATCCCGCAGCAGTACAACAGCTACCTCGCGGCCGTAGGCGGCATCGATGCGCTCGGCACCATCGACCCTGTGCTCCTCGCCAACGCGAGTTTCAGCCTCTCGGCCCACGGCGCAGGGGTCTATGGCGACTATTCGCTGGTCTCGGTCCGTGCCGCCGCCCTGCGGGTGCAGGACATCATCACCCGCATTGGTGAGACCGAGGATCTCCACGAGGCCATCGCTCTCAACACCTATGCCCGGGCCGAACTGGCCCGGCTGGTTGCAATCCGGACCCGGATTAAGGCCGCCCGAACCGAGCCACTCAGCGCCGAGCAGATCGCCTTGGCGGCAGCGCAAGCTGCCGAGCGGCAATACATGGATTTTAGTCAGGAGGATTTGCGTTGAACCTGCGCCTGCCCCGTTCCCTTTTCGCCGGTAGCATCGCTCTCGCACTTGCCCTCAATGTCACCGGACCTGCCGGGGCACAGGGTGTGCCCACGGTGGACACCCAGAACATTGCCCAGGAAATCCGCCAGCTTCAGCAGATGCTGCAGGATTTCGGGATCCAGACCGATCTTCTGGACAATGCGTTGGAGCAACTGAACATGCTGCAAAGCCAGCTCGATCAGCTGAACGAGATGTATGCCTCGCTCACCGGGCCGCGCAGCATCCTCGGGCTTGCCATGGGCGGGGACCTCGACACCTTGCTTCAGGCCAACTTCGAAGACATCCCCGGCCTGATCCGAGGCATCCAGGCGGGCGATTGGAGCGCGCTTATCGGGCCCAATGCCGGGCCCATGCGCACGCAGATGGAACAGGCGCTGGCAAGTGCAGGGTTCGACGAAGATTCTCTCCGCGAAATCGCCACCAGCGGCAATCCGGGAGCTGAAGGCGTGGCCACCCGGGCAACCACAGGTGCTGTGATGTCGGCGGCGGCGCAGAACAGCCACGCAGAGGCGGAACAGTCTCTCGAACGAGTGGAACGTCTTGTCGAGATGATCCCGGACATGGAGGATCTCAAAGCCTCGATGGATCATAACACGCGCGTCACGGCCGAACTCGCCATCGCCATGACCCGGATGTGGGAGTTGGAAGCGATCCAAACCCTCGGCGCAGGCAATGCAGGCGTGGTTGATGCCGCCACCCTTGCCGAAGAACGCCGCTACATGGACTTCACCTTGCCGGTTCTTGAGCCATGAGTGGGGCAGGGGTGATGACTGCGCGCGAACTCGTGGAAGAGGAACTTGTCTACGGTGCCCTGCGCCGGGAACAGCTTTGGCGGATGATCGGCCTTTCCGGGGCAGGCTTCGGCGTATTTGGTTGTTTGACGGCTGCGGCTGTCGCGCTGATGGTCGAGACGCCGCCTCCCGTGGTTGTCCCCTACGATCCCGCGACCGGGGTGGCGCTCCCCAATGCCACGGTTGAAACCGTGTCCCTTGCCGAACGGCCAGCCGTGATCGAAGCACAAATCTACCGCTACCTTCTCGACCGCGAGACTTACAACCAGCTCGACAATGATCTTCGTGTCCGCCGCGTCCTGGCACAGTCTTCCGGGTCGGCCGAGGCCAGCATGCGCGCGATGTGGACATCGGGGCAGGAGAGCTATCCGCCGACGCGTTACGGGGCTGCGGCCGAGATGGCCGTTGAGATCGCCTCGATCACGCTGATCGGTGACAACCGCGCCCAGGTGCGGCTCAGAAAGCGCCTGACAAGCCCGCAGGGGGTACAGGATGGATCGTTCACTGCCACGTTGATGTTTGAATTTCAGCCGGAACGGACCCGCTCCCTCGACGATGTCTGGCAAAACCCTTTCGGTTTCACCGTCACTCAATATGCCATCCGATCGGACCGTTCTGAATGACTCGCACTGCAATCTCTACGCTGTTGGCCGCCAGCATTCTCGCGCTCGCGGGAACGACAGCCATGGCCGAAACCACGCCCCGCCCAGGCTCTCACGACAATCGCGTGCGCGTGGCGACCTGGACTGAAGGCCAGGTTTACCGTGTCGTCACGACTCTGACCCGTGTCACCACAGTCGAATTCGGTGAAGGTGAAACCATCCGCTCGATCATCGCCGGCGATACGGTCGGGTTTCAATTCGACGGTGTCCCGGGTGGCCGTGCCTTCGCCATCAAGCCGACAGCATCTGGCGTCGCCACCAACATCACCGTCTACACCAACCGCCGCTCCTACTACTTCCATGTCGTCGAAGCCCGGGAGACGCCGCATTATGTCGTGCAGTTCCGCTACCCTGAAAACCGCGTGCAACCCACCAGGGCGGTTGCGGCCGATGCGCCGAACGCGAACTATGCGGTCAGTGCCCGAGAAGAGTTCACGCCGACGGCCATCTGGGATGATGGTACCTTCACGTATTTCCGGTTTGCACGGAACGCGCCGGTGCCCGCCATCTTCCGATATTCGAACGGAAGGGAACGCGCGGTGAACAGCCACACCTCAAGTGACGGCGTTATCCGCGTATCTGGCGTCAACCGACAATGGGTCCTTCGCCTTGGCGAAGATGTGGTTTGCGTCCAGGACGCAGGGCAGGCCACATCATGACCGAAGGTACGGAAGACCTCGCCGCGCGCCTCGCGGCTCTCGAAGGTTCGACAGGCAAAGCGAAGGCAAACAAGCGGCCTGCGCCGCTTGCGGCGATCCTTGGAGTCGTCGGCATCGCGGCAGCAGGTGGTCTGGCGTGGGCTGCCCTACAGCCGTCGGCAGAAGCACCAATGGCGACCGCCGCGCCGGAAGAGTTCCAGAGCACCGGCCCCGGATTCGGAGATCTGGCGCCGATTTCTGCCCCGGAGCCCAGCCAAGCCCCGCCTGCGGACACAGGTCCGAGCGAGTCAGAACTAGCGCTGATAGAAAGTCTTGCGACATTGAGAGCGGAACTCGAGGAACTGCGCGCAAGACCGGCCGAGGCCGCGGATAGCGGGGCGGAGCAGGCTATTGCGGACCTGACGGCGCAAATTGCCACCTTACAGGAAGCATCCGCCGAGGCTCAGCGGGCCCTCGAGCGGCAACTGACCGAGCGGGATCGCGAATTGGATCAGCTCCGCATGGACTTGGAACTTGCACGGCTTGCACCACCAGAGCCGACCTCATTGGGACCAAGTGAAGAAGAATTGCGGTTGGCCGAACTAGAAAGGCGGCGCGCAGCCGAAGCCGAGGCCCGCGCAGAGCGTATCGCGTCTCCTATGATCGCCTTCTCCGGGATGGGCGCGGGTGCGGATAGGGAGAATACGCTGGAAGCCGCGCGACTGAATGCAGATGAAGCCTTTGTTCGTTCGGGCGCGCAACCTGCACAGGTGACACGTGCCGAAGTGATCGCGAACCCATCGAACACGGTTGTTCAGGGCACCATGATTCAGGCTGTGACAGAGACGGCCCTCGACAGCACACTGCCCGGCGCGATCCGCGCCATCGTCTCGGAAGACGTCCATTCTTTCGATGGAACGCGTATCCTGATCCCGCGCGGCGCGCGGCTGATCGGGCGCTACCGCTCCGATGTCGCACTCGCCCAATCGCGCGTCATGGTGGCATGGGACCGGATCATCCTGCCCGATAATCAGACCGTGCAGATCAGCGCCTTCGGTGGAGACGAACTCGGCCGTACTGGCACCACCGGGTTTGTCGACACCCGTTTCGCGCAACGCTTCGGTTCCGCCGCGCTGATCTCCTTGATCGGCGCCCTGCCTGCGGCTGCAGCGGGTCAAATCGACAGCGAGGCGGCGGCCGATGTTGCGAGTGATGTCGGCACCGACCTGCGCGATAGTACGCAAAGCGTGATGCAGGACTATCTGGCGATCCGGCCAGTGATACATGTCGATCAGGGTACACGGATCACGGTCATGGTTGATCGTGACCTCGAGATTTTCTGACATGGCTGCAAGTTATCTGGAAGCGTCGCTCGACCGTTTCGGCCCCAAAGTCCTGCGCGACGACACGATCGAAATCTGCATCAATCCTGACGGACAAGTCTGGGGAGAGTTTCAGGGCGATCACTTCATGCGTGCACTGGGCAGCCCGCTGACCCGGACCGAGATCAAGGACCTCGGCAATCAAATCGCCTCCGCCGCCTCGACCACACTCAGCACCAAGAAGCCCATCGTCTCGGTCTCGATCCTCTATCGCGACCGGCCAATCCGCGCGCAGGTGATCCAGCCGCCGGCAGTAGAAGGCGGGTTCTCCATATCGCTGCGATTCTTCTCCTCCCTGCCGCTCGAGGCGATCAAGCTCGGGTTTCTCTATGGCAAGGAGCGCAGCCTCGAAGGCCTGCGCCGCGAACGTAACGCCGCGCTGCGCGATGTGGTGACATCCGGCGACATCAACGCCGCCCTGCACTTCTGCGTCGAGAACAAGCTCAACATGATCGTCTCGGGCGGCACATCGACCGGCAAGACGGTCGCGGCGCGCAAGATCCTTTCGCTGATCCCGCCCGAAGAGCGGATCATCACCATCGAGGAGGCGGCCGAGCTGCGCCCCGAGCAGCCCAATGTAGTGACGTTGATCGCTGACCGGGACACGGATGCCCGCAGTGCCGATGTGCTCTTGGCCTCAACGCTTCGCATGCGACCCGACCGGATCGTCCTAGGCGAAGTCCGCGGGCGCGAAGCGATGACGTTTCTCGAGGCAATCAACACCGGCCACGGTGGATCGCTGACCACACTGCATGCCGAGACCCCACAACTTGCTGTTCGCCGCCTCGCCATCGCCGCCCTGAAAACCGATGTGCCGATGACCTATGCCGACATGATCGATTATATCGAGGGCTCGATCGACGTGATCATTCAGGCCGGCCGCCATGAAGGCGCGCGCGGAATCACCGAGTTCTTCCTGCCGGGGCAAACCACAGATTTGAACCTCGACACGGTCGACGGCAGAGGCAACAAGAGCCCCTCCGTTGCCGCTGAGTAAAAAAGGAACCCCCCAGATGCGAAGACCAATTCTTGCAGTCATGCTTGCCGCCTTGGCGGGCCCCCTTGTGGCGCAGACTTCGCCTCAGGTCTCAAACGATCTCACAGTCGATATGTCGCCTCAACAGTACCGGATCTGCAACGATCGTCCGTCGCGCCCGACTTGGATGGACGAAATAAATCCGCGTGAAGCCTATAAGGCAGCAGCTTTGATGGAGTTGTACGAAATTCGGGCCTGGGAGGAGATTGCAGAATCTGGCGATTGCGGCTGTGAAACCCGCTTTCCTGCTTGGGATAGCTCCGATGGCGAATATCATGAAAGGTATGCAGTCCTTAGCCAAGCCGAGCATTCGGCGTTTCGCCGCACCTGGATTGAAATAAGGAAGCAACTCGAGCCGAGAGTGCGTACAATCTGCGAAGCTCAAGGCAACTGGTAATGGGCGTCGTCAGCTGGATGGTCGGAACGGCAGACGCGTTCCTTGTCGATGCGGCTGAGTCCCAGTTCGGGGCCGTGGCAAGCAATACCGGCACGATCGTCCTACTGATGGTCACGCTTTCGCTAATCGGCGTCTGCATCAACATGGCATTCCAGTTCCGCAGCATGGATGGGGCCAGCTTCTTCTGGTACCTGATCAAGCTGACCCTTATCGGTCTGTTCGCCTTCAACTGGGCAAACTTCAATGCAGTAGCAAACGCCGTCATTGGAGGCTTGGACTACGTCGCTGGCGCACTGGTGTCTTCGGTTGGCGGCGGAGGAGCCGGAGCCACACACTTTGCCGGCGAATTCGACATCCTGATCGAAAAATTCAGCCAGTACCTGAATGCCATCGGCAGCAACCTGAACTGGATGACAGGCGCGATCCTAGGCGGCATCGGGCTTATTCTTTTGAGCCTCCTTGGCTTCATGACCGGCATCGTCCTCATATTCGCCAAGATGATGCTGACCCTCATGCTCGGCCTTGCTCCGATCATGATCGCACTGTCGCTCTTCGACGCGACGAAGGATTTCTTCCATAGGTGGGTATCGACGACGGTCAGCTATGCCTTCTACCCCATCGTCATCGCAGCCATGTTCTCGACCGTGGTCGGCATGGCGAATTCGCTTCTCGCGCAGCTCGGTGATCCGAATTCGGCAACCAACATCGGATCGCTCGTGCCGTTCTTCGTCATGGTTTTCTTGGCCAAGGGCTTCGTCGCGGCAACGCCCCTGATTGTGCGGGGGATCTCCGGGAACCTGATGGTGGCGGCCGCGCCCGCCGTTGTCGCTGGATCGACAGGAATTATGCGCGGGCTCTTAAACACGGCCGGCGTCAAAGGGAGGTCGCGGATCGGTGCGTTGACAACTGGCGAGGCTATTGGACGAGGCGTATCGCAGAGCCCCGCAGTCGTGCGGAGTGCTGCGGTCACGGCCAGCGCGCAAGTGGTCCGAATGGCAGAAAGGGCAAAGCGGCTAGGGCAGTGAAGAGGCAAGTGTTTTTTGCAAGTCGTGTGGACATCGGCGTCGAGAAGAGCGGGAAGCCGACTGGAGGCAGTGCAGCGTGGCACTCACAGAACAACTGGTGACGTGGTCATCTGAAACTCCTCCAGAAACGACTAGGTTCAGCACTGATCATCGGACGATTTCAAAGTCGTCTAGAGTAACCCCATAGACCTTCTTAAATGTTTCATTACCCCACGCCTCCGCTTGCGTCTGATCGTAGTTCTCGTACAACCAACGGAAATCGCAGAGAAACGGACCGTCTTTGAGGAGCCATTGCCTAGTCAGATCATAGAGAGCCATCGTGCCGTAGAAGCGCTGAAAGGTATCCATGACTGCCTTATCCGTACGGTACGGCCATTTCCTCGGATAGACACCTTCCTTGTCCCCCCGATCGCTGAATAGCGACAGATGGCGCAGCCATACTTCTCGCACGTCCTTCTTGTTCTTGTCCCCCGCCATATAGGCGCCAGGCCAGCAGAAGAACTCGGGGCGCTCGATCTTATCTTGGCATAGTGCAACGAAGTGTGAGAGGAAAACTCTGATCGGAAGATTCATAGGTTCAAACTCGAACGTGCGATACTCCTCCATAAGCTTGTGTAGGCCCGGAGCCTTCACAAGCCAATTAATGACTGCACTCAGCCCCTCCATGGGGTGATCGTAGCCCACATATTTTGTCAGCTCCTCGGATACGGTGATGTACTCCTCCTTGGAGTATTTTGTGATGGACCGCTTGAGGTGTGGCAGCTCCTTCACGCTAACGCAAAGCCTCGTGAAGCGGACGCCAACATCTACGTCGAGAATCAGATCCTCGAAACTCGTCACCTCCAAGGGCAACCCACGCGTAGGATTTATCGACAGGTCGCACACAAGCAGGAACAGCCCTATCAACGGGTCATCCATATGCTC
The DNA here is from genome assembly GCF_049341065.1 of Pacificoceanicola algae. Lineage (NCBI taxonomy): Bacteria > Pseudomonadati > Pseudomonadota > Alphaproteobacteria > Rhodobacterales > Roseobacteraceae > Pacificoceanicola > Pacificoceanicola algae. The sequence continues at coordinate 42,437 of NZ_JBMPIX010000013.1, forward strand.
CGGCCATTCCGCTTCTGCAAGTTCGAGGAAGCGCTCGAATGCTTCGACGTAGATCCCCGAGAAATATCCCATGTCGCGCAGCTCGGTGCATGAGAGCGGTTCCTGCTGCGCGTTGTGCAGGAATTGGAGCTGGATGAATCTTGCTTGCCCCTCATAGATCGCGCGCAAGCCTGTTGCAGGCAGCCGCACCGGCGAGCCCCAGTAAAACCCTTCATGCTGAGCAGCATTCAGACGCTGCTCCGCGGCATCCCATTCTGAGGTATTGGGCAGGATTTTGAGCTCCGGGTCGATCGCATCAGCAATCATCCCCACGAGCTGACCGTAGACGATAAAATAGCAGTGCCCAACTGACTCAAAGTGGTTTTCCTTGATCATCCAGTGGACGTGTTTGCGGGGCTCATAGGCGTAGAACTTGTAGTACTCGACGTCGAGAGCGTTGTTCACGGCCGTATTGGCCTGCGCGAGCTTCGCCTGCGCGGAGTTCCCCTCATTCAGAAGGATCTGATCAGTATAGCCTTTCAGGGGCTTTTTGGCACCGATTGTGGCGAGCACCTCCTTGAGCTCACCCATGCTTGAGTGGCATTGAGCCAGGTAGCTGAGGCTGAACAGCAGACCCGATGTCGATCCGACATGTTGCCACCAGTGAATGGTCTCGTGGATGTAGGTCGAGTAAGCCTGAACTACATCAGCTGGGACGGCGCATGTTTCAAATTCGTTCGACTCTATCGTCTCCATAAGTTCATGATTTCGAGGACTTAGGCGCAGCACAAACCGCATGGTTTCATACATACCATGCGCATTCAGACATGCATTAAAGGTCGGTCCCGCTTCGTAATCGTCGCTCGCCGATGCAAGGCGATCGTGATTGAGAACAAAACTGGTCGCAGACTTTTCGATCATTCTTACCTGCTAGAAGCTTGGTTCATTCGGACATCCATTTAGTTGCAGCGACATTGCAGATTTTTCCGTCGTAGACGAAAGCCACGCTGTATCGCGCTCGTGTGGCGGCCACGTACATTTTCGCCGCGGATTTCGCGACATGACTGATGTCGCCCGACGCGAGCCATTTGCGAGCCGACCCGTGCGGGTAGATTAGGACGCGCTCAAAGGTCAGGCCCTTTGACTCGCCGAAATTCATAGCTTCGTGTGGATCACACTTGGTCGCAGCTGAATATCGGAGCACCTGTGGCGCGAAACAGTTCACGTATTCACCAACATCTGCGCTACCTACGAGAAACACTCCATCGTGTCCCGTCACCGTATCATTGCGCGAAACCGTCTTCGGCTCGTTCGGGAAAAAGCCGTCGCCCAGGTCCGCAATGGCTTGGTTGCAGCGGTATGTGTGGGTTTCGTACTCGATCTCAACGAGCCCCTGTTTCTTCCATAGCTCGAACTTATTGATGATGGCCGGACCCGCAAACGCTTTATTTTTCGAAGCGTTGTTCGTGGAAAAGGTGGCCTGCCTATGGTCACCAACAAAGGTGACCGAGACGCCCGCGTTTAGCATCAACTCCAAGAGGTCGAGGTCGTACCCCGCCATGTCTTGTATTTCATCGATGATGATATGGCTGAAGCGTTGCTTAAGTCGTCGCATGATCGCGCCACCCGTTTTCCGGTCACATTGACAAACGAACTTTGCGATCTTGTCCGAATAAATCTGGGAGCCATCGAGGAAGTAATGACTGCGGGTCCGCGCTTCGGGAATGTAAGGAACAGACCTCCCTTCAACCCAATGAATGCCGTCAATCCTACTCGAATGCATGGCTGAACGATAGGGGCGGGCAAGCTCCCGAAGCAGAAATGTGTACCAAGAGATGACCTCTACATGGGACGGAATGATGCGTACGCGTGAGTATGCCTTGAGGTGAATTTCTCGGACATTGTTGCGAGTATAGGTGATCAGGGCCGTTGCTCCCCGCCCTTGCTCCCACGCCAACGCCTGATCGACGACTCGCGTGGTCTTTCCGCCTCCGGCGGCGGATATTACGATGCGATTAGCGGAGGGCACGGGCGATATAGTCCGGAGGCGACCACTCTACTTTCGTTTCGAAGAATTTCAGGCCGGTCTCAGCCTTGTTTTTGACCATGTGCTCGATAGCAGATGCTTCATCTACGAAGGCCTTGCCGAGGACGTCATTGATCTTTGCCAGGCCGTTCTTCTTCAAGAGCTGTGGCTCAAGCGTATGGGCCTGCTCGTCTTTATCGTATTGGATCTTGACGATATCGGAGTTCAGGTAGTCGGCATATTTTTTTTCGAGTGCCGCGACATCAGCATCGTTATCGGTCACGACATCGACAGTCTTTTTAAGGAGGACCGCGATTTCGAGGAAGCGCTTGAAGGCAAGCGAATTTACGGCAATCACATCAACCCCATCCTCTAATGGCATCTTGCCGTGCTTGATCTGGTAGGCTCGTTGGACAATCAACTCGTCTGAAGGCCCCTCCACGAGAATTGACCGCTTTGCGAGGATGAGCCGTAGCGTGTCGTGCCCCGGCAGCTTCATAAAATAGTCCTGCGTAGTCTTATCCTTCAGGTCGGTCAGGTGCGCACCCTCGCCACGGAGGAACAGGAGGACGGACTCCACACCAAGCTTGTTAAGAACGAAGCTGCTATGCGTCGTGATGAATATCTGCCGCGAGCCGGCATTCGTCGCGATGTGGCCAATTAGCTCATTGAGACTGGCGTAGGAGAGGTGATTTTCAGCTTCTTCAATCAAGATGATGTGGGATTTTGCCGACGTCTCCATCGCAAGCTTGATCTTGACCGAATTCTGCTCGCCTTTCCCGACGAGTGGCAAGGGTATGTCGTCCAGGTGAGGCATGATTCCTGCCTCCCAGTTCGCCCGAGCTGACGTGTCGAGCGAAACAGAGATAACCTTGTCGCTGATATTTCCCTTCTTCGACGCGAGCGTGTCGTTAATCGTTTTGACCTTAGGCTCTTCAAGAAAACGGTCCTTCATGAGCCGATAACTCAGAGCAAGGTCCACCTTCTCCTTCGAGGTAAGGCTCTCCTTCACGATGTTGATGACGTAGCGGCTGGCTCCCGCATTGTTCTTAATCGTGCTGGCATCGATCAGGCTCGCGTGAAGTGGAATGGAGCGCGAGTTTAGAATGTCGTTCTCGGCGAAATCCCTCCACTTTATCCAGTAATACTCCATTGGGATCGTTCGAATTTCGGACGGATCGGAGACGTACAGAGCAAAGTCCTCTGCATGCGCAGGATTGAGTTCGATTAGGAGTGATACGCCAGGAAGATCGATTCCAAGAGTATTGTTTTTGCCTTTGAGCTTTGTAAGAGCTGGATCGTCGGCGAGGTACACCTCGATGAGGATCGATGGCGGTTCTGGAGTTTGACCGTTATTTAGCGCTTCGATGTACTCAAGAACGTGATCGAGATTGAACAGATAGGGATGAAGCTCGATCTGTAGGGGTCGGCCATTGAGTTGACCAGTAAGCGCTAGGTGAATCGCTTCAAGGAGGGTGGATTTTCCACTCTCGTTGTTTCCAACAATGACGTTCAGTTCGTTATTGAAGGTGACATTTGCCTGCTTAAGGCAGCGGTAGTTTCTGATAACCGCACGTTGGATGAACAAGCTCGCACCTCCCATTATCGAGTACACTGCCATCAGGCACAACTTTTGCGAGGTCTACAAGGGAAGGTGCCGTTCAACAAAGCCTAGCCGGTGACAAATGAGCCCAAGACTTTCATTGCTCGGTGATCATCACCCGCCGTCCCCAAATAAAGAAGGAGCCAGACTTCATGCGGCGTTTCGGATCGCAGGTTATAGCTCGACGAGGGCGAAGAGCACTAGGCCTGACATCGTCTGTGATCGAGTTGCAGGTGCTTTGCTGCAGCACCGCCTGAACGGCGGCTTAGGGAATTGCTGCCATCCAGCATGAAACGACCCAGAATGTCCGCAGAGGGACGTTCGATCATTTGTACTCCGCGAGTATCGCCCTCGTCGTTTGAACAGCCCCAGTCAGCACAGCCCTGTCTGGCTCCTTAAGCCCCAGCCCCGCTGGATCAAATGACAACGGCACTGGCCCACCTCCACTAGCTCCCGCGCGAGCTGCTCGACCCCGCGCACGATTTGGCCACGAAGGCGTGGAACTCTGCGTATTCGATACGGGCATCTCCGCCGTTGCCGGTGAGGTCGCTACCCCAGAACCATTTGCGCCTGCAGCCGCCCGCACATCCATTAGTTCTTGCTTCAGCTTCTCGACCGTCTCGCGAGTCTCGGACATCTGTCGGTCCCGCCGAAGGCCTTCCTCGTCCGGATATGGGAAGCTTCCCGATTGACCGGCGTGCAGAACCTTCAACACCGGGTCCTCGAAATACTTCACCCTTCTTGCCCGGATCGGCATCTGCGCGTCGATCACGAGGATGACCTCGTCGAGGTCCATGCGTCGGGCCTCATCCTCGGTCAGGAGCGGGGTATCTTCTGTCCTCTCCGAGACGCTGCGCCCTTCGAATGGATTGCGTCCAACAGCACGGGAGCGGGTCACCACACGCTTGGTGGTCTTGCCGACAGCCTGACTCAATTCCTCGATGGTCTTCTGCTCGGACGGGGTGAGGTAGAGCTTCACGCCGGCGCCGCCCTGCAGCGACCTGCGGGTGTTTTCACCATAGATCTCGTCCAGCGCCGGGATCGTCTGGGTCACGATGGCGAGGTTGCCGCCGAAGGAGCGCAGCGTCTTTATGCTTTCGGCGACGATTGGCATTTTTCCGAGCCGGTCAAACTCGTCGAGCATGATCATCACCGGCCAGGGCTCGTCATCAGCGGGTTCCTGTGCTTGCAACGAGGCAATCAGGTCCGAAAAGAAGAGGCGGATCAGCGGGGCAAGCGGTCGGATCATCTCGGATTCGACCACAAGATAGATCGCATGTGGGCGGCGGCGGATATCCCGGAAGGAGAAGTCAGAGGTCGCGGTGGCCGCGTCGATCGCGCGGTTGTCCCAAGTGTCGAGACCCGATGTCATTAGGAGGGAGAGGTAGGAAGTGAGCGTGTCGTTGTTGGTCGACGCCATACGCTCGAAGATCAGTTTGGCCGACTTGTTCTTCACCTCCTGTGAACGCTTCAGGTATTCCTTCTGCTTGTCGCCCCCAGAGGCTGTGATGCGATAGATCTCGCCGATGGTCGGCACGCCCCGCTCGAAGGCCAGAAGGCCGGCCGCCACGAAGAGGTCGATACCCCCGGCCAAAAGCCCGCTCAGCTTTTCGTTGTCGGTTTGCAGGAAGAGCTTCGCGGTGAGTTTCAGCTCCATCTGCTGCCGGTCGGGGTTGGTCATGGCAGCAATGCGCGCCAGCGGATTATAGCGATGTGTCGGTCGGTCCCAGTCGGTCGGCGCGAAGCGGAAAACCTTGTCCCCCATGCTGGCGCGGAAGCGCGAGGTCTCGCGGAAGTTCTCACCTTTCACGTCGAGCACCACAGCCGAGCCCTTGTAGGTCAGAAGGTTCGGGATCACGAAGCCCACGCCCTTGCCGCGGCCTGTAGGCGCCACGATCAGCGCGTGGGGGAAGGTTTTTGAGACAAGGAACGGGCGCCTGGATTTCGGGGAGCCAAGCTTGCCCAGAAGGAAGCCGCCGCCGGGCTTGGCAAAGAAACCGTTCCTCTTGATCTCGCTACGGGTCTGCCAATGCGTCGTCCCGAAGCGAGTCAATGCATCCCCCAGAAGCGTGACGCTCAGCATCAGCGATGTCAGGCCGAAGCCGCCAAGGATGAGGTTCACCCAGAGGAAGTCCTTCGGCGCAGACTGAGACAGACCCCGATATTCGCGGGCAAGTAGGGTGACGTCGAAGCGCGTGGGCGAAAGCCCATAGCGGAACATGACGAACCCGGTCGCCACGACATAGCCCATGGCGAGGCCGACCAGCACGAGGCTCAGCACACCAAGGGCGATCTTGCCTTTATCCATGGGTGATCCCCTTCTCGCCATGGGCCGCGGCGTGGCGCGCGCGCTGCGCCTCGATCTGCTCTTCGGCCAATGCATCGAGAACGCGCTCCATCGCCGGGCCGTGCGCAGTGACCTCGCTGCTCTGGAGATAGGTCCTGCCGAGCTCCAGCTGGCGCAGCGGATCCTCGGTGAACTGGTCGAGGACTTCTGCGTTGCCAGCCCGCAGCGCGTCGATTGCGTCGGGGCTTAGACGTTCGTTGACCTGCCGGACGATGTCCTGCTGCACTGACTCGGAGAGCGGGCCCTCGATGTCGTTGTTTCGCACAAAGGCCATGACTGTTGGCGCGGTCTCTTCCAGATAGCGGCGCTCGGCGTAGTCTTCTCGCGCCTTGTCCTCGATCTCGAAACTGCGCTCGCTGATATAGGCACGCGACGCGCCGAGCGAACGAAGGTGGTTGATTTCGTCCTGGACGGCCTGCCCGAATTCATCATCCGGCATCTCCGTGCGATAGCGGGCGAGGGTGCGGAGCTCTTCGGTGATCGGACCGAGATGATCCGAAGGATCCCGCAACGCGAGGTCCATGTCGCCAGCATGAAGCGTGCGGTCCTGTTCCGATACCGCGTATTGCGGCGGCTTTTGGCTGTCAGTCATCTGGTCCCAGGCCATCGACGCCAGTTCGGCATGTTGCGGCGATTTCTGCGCGTAGGCATCGAACGCGGCGCGGGCCTCTTCCACCTCCACGGCGCCTACCCGCCGCACCGACGGGTCGTCGGAGAACGGATGATCGAAATCCGTCCGGCGGAACTGCGCCACCAGCGCCCTGAACGCCTGCCGCTCCGATGGGGCAAAAATGTCGGACCCGTCTTGCGCGAGATCACTCCCAGGTGTCGTCAACCGCTCACCAAGCGCTGCCTCAGCGTCATCCACCTCGTCGACCTCGGTTGGCGCGCGCAGGACGCGTACATCGGTCAGAACATCGCCCAACCGAACATGCACGGCTTCCAGCCGGTCGAGCGCGTCTCCCCGGTCCGCAGATTTCTCCAGATCGAGGTCGCTTGCTTTGGCAATCGCTTGTAGGTCCTGTGCCAGCCACTGGCGTTCCAATGCGGCATTGCCTGCCCCTTCCCGCAGGCGCGCGGCCACAGCCTCGGCATCGATGCCTGTGCCTTGCAACGCCTCGGCCAGCTTTGGTGCCACCTCTCCATCGTCAAGACGCGCGAGGTGATCTTCACTTAAGTTCGGCCTTGCATAGATGCCGTCCCGGGACGGGGCATCGATCAGGGCGGCGGAGCGATCCCCGAGCGGGTTCAAATGCGCGACCGAGGCCAGAACGTCGGTCAGCTTGCGCTCGATCACCGGCCTCTCGGCCGCCGGCGCTCTGTCGATCGCCGCCTCGATCTGGCGAATGTTCTGAGAAAACTCGGTGATCAACGTGTCGAACGCTGCTTGGTCTTGGGACATGTAGATGGCTCCGTCAGATTGAATCTGACCGCCACTGGCAAGGATGGTGCTGGCCCTCTCGAGCGCCTCGGCCACGTCTTCGAAATTCGAACGTGACGCCTCCGCCGCCAGCCCGCGGTAGATCAACGCATTGTGCCTGACGGTTTCCAGAGCGGCCGCCAGGTCAGCGCCGGTTCTCTGGCGCTCGATAGGGGGACGGCCCTCGTCGCGGGCCTTATAGATTTCATCGATCTCGGCGCGGTAGGTCGTGACGCCACGATCCAGACGACGCGTCGCTTCAAGGCGGATCCCATGAACTTGGGCCGCCTCGACCATCGCCTCGCGAAAGGCGTCGTAGTTGAAGTGATGATCCTTCCCGAGAAAGAACATTTCGCCATCCTTGCTGCGGCGGTTCAGAACGATATGCGCATGTGGATGCGCGCGATCTTGGTGTATTGCAGCAATATAGTCGAATTGCGACCCCTCACCTTGAAAGAACTTCTCGCAGACCGCCTGGGTGATATCGCGCACCTCTTCACCCCTGGTCCCAACCGGGAATGCCATCAGCAGATGCGACGTATGGCCAAGCTTGGGGCTGTAGCGCTCGTTCCACTGGTTCTCGAACCGCCGCGCCACTCGGTTGATCTCGGCTTCCGAGAGCTGCTTCTTCCCGTCATGGGTGCCGCGGCTGTCGAGGATATGGGTCGACTTTGTCGTGAGATATGTGAGCTGCGCCCTTAGCTGCGCCCCGGTGTGGCAGCCCCCTTTCGAGATGGCCTTGAAGATCGCTGGCGAATAACCGCGCGCGGCCCGCACCATCTGCGCGCCCTTGGAAAGCCCCTGCCAGGATCCCGAAACTCGGCTCCAGCCGCGGTCAAAGAGCGCCGAGTCGATGCCACGGACCGGGTCACTCCGCGCCATTCTCATCCCTCCCGGCGAGGCCCGCCAGGGCTGAGCTGATCTCAAGGTCCAGCACGCTGCGACGCGCACGCGACATTTCCTGGACCTGGTCGGCCAGATCGAAGACCAGACCCGCAAGGGCGCGGACGTCACGGTGACTTGAGGCCGGGTAGGACAGTCTCTCGCCCCGCACCTTGGCCTCGTTCAGACGTCGCGCGATCTGGTTCACGTTGTTGCCAACCCGGTTGAGCGCGGCGCCGAGGCTGCGCAGCTCGTCGCACAACTCGTCGTCGGGCATGAAGACACCTTCGGCCGCCAGCATCAGGCGGCGCATGGCATCCGAGCGGTGCGCAATCCCGCGCCGCGACAGCGCCGCGTCGAACCGGCGCAGGTCGTCGTCCGAGACCCGGATCCCCACAACCCGCGATCGGCTGCCGTTCGCTGTCTGACGCTCACCCCAGTGGTTCACCACATTGTAGATCGTCTTCAGGCTGACATCGTAGCGCGCGGCCAACGACGCCGCGGAGACGCCGTTCCGGCGGTCCTGGGCGATGGTCGAGCGCTCGATCTCTGACAGTCTGCGACGGCGGGGCATTTTGAAGTTAACGTTCCTATTTCTTGCCAACTTCGTACAAGCCCGCCGACTCCCAACGCAAGTGGAGTCGGCCATAAGGGCTTGTACTCAATGTAGAAAATCGCCCTACAGGGGCGATTTTCCGTCCTTTGTCAAATGGATCGCGCTTTGCGCTCATTGCACCACGCGATGCGGTCTCTGCATTGCGCATCGCGTCTTTTGCGCCCCGTCTCTTGCACCCTGCAAGACGGGTTTTGCCACGTGCTAACCGTCTCGCGTCACCCGCAGAACGCCATACGCGAGACTGCCTCCCGTCGTCTGGAGCGCGCTATCCGTCAACTGCATTCCGTCCGCAGCACATCGCCAAGTGCATCCCGACATTTGGAGGGTGTGTGGTGCCTCGCGACGAATGCTGAAGGCGCCACGGCAGACGTCGCAGGGTCATCGCACAACGCCGCCCGCTGCATGCCAAACGCGGGTCGCATCCCGACTTCTGCTTGACCCCTCCGCCTCATGCGTTTAGCGCCACTTTAGCATTATTGTTGCGATTCACTATTTTTGCGGAGGATCAGAATGCCGAACGAAAATCTTGTGGTGATCGCAGCGATGGCCCGGAAAGGGGGCAGTGGAAAAACGACGCTTTCGCGCGCCTTGATCAGCGCCGCGATCGCCGCCGGACGCAGAGTGATGTTGATCGACACGGACAGCACGAGAGTACTCGGGGCCTGGCATGCTCGGGCGCAAGCCGGTGGGTTGAGTTCGCCGCTTCTCTGCTCGGCCACCGTCGAAAGCGTGGCGGGTGTCGAGGATCAGATCGATCAGGTCTACATGGCAGGCACAGCAGACTTCATCTTCATCGATACCGCAGGGGTCGGTGCCGAATGGTCAGACGGCATTGCGGTGCTTGCGGACCACATTGTGACGCCCGTCATGCTGTCGACGTCTGATTTCGATGTCGGCGCGCAGACGGCTGATTGGTTTGAGAAGCTGAAATCCCGTGTTGACGACCCCTCCAGCCTTCCGCGCCACCACGTCGTCCTCAACATGGTCGACCCGAAAACAACCCGTGCTGACGCCGCCCTGATTGAAGAAGCGCTCACCCGTTTTCCGGTGATTGAGACCGTCATGATGCGACGAAACACTTACAAGGAGATGGACCAGAAGGGGCTTCTCCACGCCTTGGCGCTGGAAAAGCAATCTGATCCAAACCCTCTGATGCGTCCACATGTACGTCATGTCGTCGAGGCGCTCGAGGAGGCGACGGACATCCTCAACAACATTCTTGCTGCGTGAGGACAGTCGATTGCGCAAGAAGATCCCGACCATCACTAGGCCCGACCCAGCCTATGCCGCCACCCTGCGACAGGGTGACCGCGAGATTCCCGGGAAGGAAGATGAGGCACAGGTCACAGCAACAAATACAGGCACCCCAGCCGCTGACGTTGACGCTGATCGGCACGAGTCAGAGCGTACGCCGGAAGGTGCCATGGCGCCGCACCAAGTCACCGCGGAAAGCTCTGCCCTGCATACCAGCCTGAGAGCTCCCGTATCGGCGCGAGCTTTGAACCCGACCCGGAAGATCGACATCAGGGTCAACGCACTCGAACGACAGGAAGCAGCGCTGGAGACTTGTGGTGTTGAGCCAGCACATGTGGTGCGTGCCGCCCTGCGCCGTGCAGTCAAAGGCTGGCAACTGTCGCCGGTCTTCGCCCCAGTCGCGGAGGAGCGACGCACTCGAAACACGCAGTGGCAGGCCCGTACATCTCTGGCAGTAGATGCGGCCAGCCTGGGTGTCCTCCTACGGGACCACGACCCCCTCGACGTCTTGAGTAAATGGGCTCTGATCCGCGGCCAGGTGGAACCACGCATATGGGGCGAGATCGATGCGATCCTTGAAGAAATTGCCATTCGTGCTGCATCGCCGCATGAACCGAACGCGCCGTAAGATACCTATCTGAAAAGACAACTTGCATTTCACCGGTGGATTTCTGCCCACATAGAACAGTTCATCTTGCAGTTGCAGAAACCTAGTCCTAACACCAGCTAACAGGAATTTCAGACCTCAGTGGTGACGAGTTACGAGGTCCATTTAGGAGGAACGCATTATGAATACGAAGCCCCGCCTGACTGGCGAACCGATCATGCGCATCCTCTGCAAGACATCTGAAAATCTGGTTGGCTACCTTTACCAATGGAACAATGGTGACGTGCAGCCTGCCTGGTTCGACGGCGCCATGGCGGACGTTCTCTATGAACCATTCATTCAAGCGCCGGAACAAAACCCTGTCGATCCGAAGACCCCCAGACCGCGTCAGCAAGATCTGACGCACCTTGAAAAGGCCTAGCTCAAGGCCTCGCGTCGGTTTGTGGGTCATACCATCCCGCAGGTCCTTTGAGCGATAGAGTTGACTTCTATGCCTCAGAGGTGATCTAGATATGAGTTATAGAAAGGATGTCTATAACTCATGGCTTGGAACTGGACGCTGCCCGATTGGCCGGATTTCCGGTATGACGCCTCCGCTCTGGAGGCGTTCGAGCAGAAGTTTCTGCTGTCGTCCGGAGAAATCCTCGGCGCGGTCCATCATGTCAGCCAGCCGGAGCGCGAGCAACTCCGCATCGAACTTCTCAGCGAGGAAGCGATGCAGACGAGCGCCATCGAGGGTGAAATCCTCGACCGGCTCAGTGTCCAGTCTTCGCTGCGCCGCCATCTGGGCCTCGATCCGGACAGCTACCCTGCCAAACCGCGCGAACAGGGCGTCGCGGAAATGATGGTCGACGTCTATTCCAATTTTGCAGAGCCGCTGACCCATGAGACACTGTACCGCTGGCATCGGATGCTACTGTCCCATGACCGTCGGTTGGAAATCATCGGGGCCTACCGACAACATGCCGAGGCGATGCAAATCGTTTCCGGCCGCCTTGACCGGCCGACGATCCATTTCGAAGCGCCGCCCTCGGAGCGGGTCATGCCTGAGATGGAGCGATACGCGGATTGGTTCAACAAGACCGGGCCGGGGGGAGCAGAGCCGCTTCCAGCGCTGACGCGCGCAGGGCTAAGCCACCTCTATTTCGAGAGCATCCACCCATTCGAAGACGGCAACGGCCGCCTGGGTCGCGCCCTCGCTGAAAAGTCGCTGGCGCAGAACATTGGCCAGCCGACCCTCATCTCGCTCGCCTTCACCATCGAGAAGGAGCGCAAGGCATACTACGACCAGCTCGAGCAGCATCAAAAAACGCTCGACGTGACCGATTGGCTCGTCTGGTTCGCGGAAGTTGTCTTGAAAGCCCAACAGGTCACACTCGACCGCGTCGGCTTCTTCATCAGCAAGGCACACTTCTACGATCGTCACAGAGACCACTTGAACGAACGCCAGGCCAAGGCCATCGCTCGAATGTTTCGGGAAGGCCCTGGCGGTTTCAAAGGCGGCCTCAGCGCCGACAACTATCTCAAGATCACAGGAACTTCACGCGCAACCGCAACCCGCGATCTGCAGGATCTGGTCGAGAAAGGTGCGCTCAGCCGAACTGGAGATCGACGCCATACGAGGTACTGGCTGAACCTAGATGGGAGAGCGTGAATGGTTGGTAGAAAGCCCGAGATGTTAACTATTGCCACATACGGCATGACGCGCAGTGCCCAGATTGGATGTTCCCTCTTTGTGCCAACCAGCGTAGAGTGGCCGTCAAAAAGGATTGAGCAGGATGGCACAAAAATCTGAAATCGAGTGGACAGACGCGACGTGGAATCCCGTTACCGGCTGTACAAAAATCGGTCCGGGCTGCGACAACTGCTATGCGGAACGATTTGCGGAACGGTGGCGTGGTATAGAAGGGCATCCTTACGAACAAGGATTTGATCTGCGTCTCTGGCCGTCACGACTTGACCAACCGGCTCGTTGGAAGAAGCCGCGTATGATTTTTGTCAATTCAATGAGCGATCTATTTCACAAGGATATTCCGATCAGTCACATCGACGCCGTTTTTGACGCGATGGAGAGGGCCAATTGGCATGTGTATCAGGTTCTCACCAAACGCTCTTCGCTGATGCGAAACTACGTGAAGAAGAGGTACTCTGGAGAAAAAGTCCCTTCGCACATTTGGCTCGGCGTGTCCGTCGAGGACAGCGCACACAAGAGCCGAATCGAACACCTGCGCCAAATCAACTCAGAAGCGCGATTTATTTCGTTTGAGCCATTGCTTGGCAGGATCGGGAACGTGGATCTGAGTGGCATAGCCTGGGCAATCGTCGGGGGGGAAAGTGGACCAAAGGCGAGGCCGATGGAACCGTCATGGGCAACAGAATTACGCCTTGCATGTGAAAAATACGACGTTGCATTCTTTTTCAAGCAGTGGGGGGGAGCCCGTCCAAAGTCTGGCGGACGGCTTCTAGAGGGAGCTGAGTGGAACGGCTTTCCATGGCAGATTGTTCCCAAAGAAATAATGGCAGAGCTGACGAGTTAGGAACGCGATGGCGACGAACTTCATCTGGGGACCTGATGGCAATCTCCCGCGAATTGAGGAACATACCAAGCGTAAGCTCGATGTCCTCAAGAACTATCTTGATGTCTATTTCGACACAGTGGTTCGCAACCCAGCACAAGATCGTTTGAATATTACTCTCGTGGATGGATTCAGTGGAGGCGGCGCATATTCCGATGGAAACGACACACGAGCCGGGAGCCCGCTTGTTCTCCTCAATGCTGTTGAAGAGGCGACCGTAAGACTGAACGAAGGTCGCGCAAAGCCTCTGGAAATCAATGCACGCTTTATCTTTGTGGATGACGAACGCGAGCATGTGGCCGCCCTGAAGAGGGAGCTGCGCGGGAGAGGGTACAAAGAGAACGACCCGCAGATCTCTGTATTAGAAGGAAAGTTTGTAGAACACTTGCCGACAATCATGGCTGAGATCACGCAGACTCAGCGCAAAGGCCGATCCATTTTCTTTTTGGATCAGTTTGGCTACTCCGACGTGCCAATGTCAGCGATACAGACGATCTTCACTGCCCTTGATAGAGCAGAGGTCGTCCTCAATTTCGCCATAGATAGCCTCTTGAACTACCTACAGGACGCTTCGGCAGAGCTTCCTCTATACCAACAATTTGGCATCGATTCCCGCTTCATCGCTGATTGGAGACAGCGAAAAGATGAGAATATGGGCCGCGCCCTTACACAGCGTGCGCTCATGGCACACATTCATGCAAAAAGCGGAGCCAAGTTTTTCACGCCATTCATGCTGTGGTCGCGCACGGATAACCGATGGATGATGCTTGCACACCTATCGCAACACCAAGCTGCCCGCGACAAGATGCTTAGCGTGCACTGGCAGGAACAGAACAGCTTCACCCACATTGGTTCTGGCAGCTTATTTTCTTTGGGGTATGACACGCGGTTGATCGAAAGTTGCGACTCGCTCTTCAACTTTTCAGAGATCGATCGAACCAAATTGAGTACGGAGCTCGTGAACGCCCTGCCAGCCGAAGTCCACCAAATGATGGAAAATGGGCAGTTGGACGTCGCACGCCTGTTGGATGAGATTGGCAATCGAACAGCGGGCACCAACGACGACATTTTTCAGGTACTATCCGAATTGGCACAAGCGCGTGAATTAGAGGTTTTATCGGCCAACGGAACGCCGAAAAGGGCAGGAACGCGTATTTCTATCAAAGATCGACTTATCAGACCTAGCCAACCAACATTATTTTTTCCGTCGCGCTGGTAGCCCGCCGCGCCTTTTCCTGGTCAAACCTTCGCAACGATTTCTTGGGATTGAACGTCGTACTCGAACAAATGAAGGCGCCCCTCTTCAATCAGTTTCGCCGCACGGCCGACATGGTCCGGCAAAACGTAAAACCATTCCTTTGGAAAGACCTTCTTCCCGAAGCGGTCCGTCACAAAGAGCTCTGCCGGCCTGGCCGTCGCGAAAAAGCGGTGGAGAAGGTTCTCAACTTTGCGGCGGGACAGGTTTTGAAGCTCGTAGGTCGCGACGATGTCCACTGGTGCTAGCAAAAAAGTTGGATCGTTGCGAGCATCTGCAACCCGGCGCGAAACATCCTGACTGGTGACACCGATCTTGTGCAGGATCATTCGCTGAGTTCTGATCGACGGATCATCCGAGCGCGACCGAGCGACGTAAATTGTCCCAGACAATTCGAGTTGATCAGATTCCCAGTCCGGATCGAGGGGACCAAGCCCGACCTTCTGAACCATTCTGGCCGTCTTATCGTCGTTGAGCGACTTGCGGAACGAAGACATAAGAGGATCACTCTCCATGCCGTTGGAAAAGATGACCCGAAGTCTGTGGTCACGAGAGCCCCCTCGCGCGGACATCTCGGATTTCTCAGCGATCATCGCGAGAAGGCCGTTGCGGATGAAGAAGTCGCCTTCTATGGGCTCAATCACGGACCATTTCTTTACGGGCAGTGCTTGGCGGTCGCCCGCTTCCAAAGCCTGCTGCACCGCTTCAAAACGCTCTGCGAACTGGTCGAAATCGCGACAGGGAACAAATTCCGCCCGATGATCGGGCAAGTGTCGCTCTGCGGCAGGCGTCGTATGTTTCAAATCGATCAGAGACGCATCGACGGAAAGCTCTTCATCGTCGAAAATATCATCTAGGCTGTCAGGCACGTCAGAAACTAGCGGCTCATCTCGCCATGATTTCAATGCCTGCGCTGTCTCGTCGTCCAAGAGTCCAAACCGGTCCTCCAGCCGCATCTGGTCTGTCGGCGCAGACTTGATCGATGCCCAGATCGAACCGAGCCGCATCTCGTCATGGTCCACCGCATCAGGATCGGGAACGCGCCCGTGTTTCTCAAAGAACGCTGAGACTTCTCTCAGCGCGCCAGCCCCTTGGTCGGAAACTACAGTGGCGCGGCTGCCGCGCAGCCTAACGTCCAACAGGCCGAATTCATCGTCTTCCGCAAATATGTCATCCAAGCTCGGCCGCGTCATTGCATCGCGCCCTCGCGCAGCCGCTTCGCCTTCTCAGCTTTCAGCCAGGCCAGTGCCTCTGCCATCCGCTTCTCCAGGGGATCGGCAGAATGAACGTTCGGCTCACGTCCTTCACTGGCCCGGAACGCCTTGATCCTCGGCCAAAGTGTTCGAGCCTCGTCGCCGGTCATATTGACCCGCAATGCAACCATCGCCGATTGGACATGTGCCAAGAGCTCCGAGTTCAAAGACTTCGATGCGACCTCGAACCGTTCACGAAAGGTGTTCACGCTATCGATGAGCTCAACATCGATGTCGCGGACGTTGATGAATTTCTTAACCATCTGCAGCAGCGTATTGGGGGCGCTGTCTCCGGCTTCATCACCATCGTCGTCAGAAGCGTCCGCCTTGCCGGGGCTGCCGGTCAAAGGTGACTGCCCTTCAGCGAAGCCACGCTCAGCTTCTCGCCGCGCCAAAGTTAGCACGTTCATATGCGCCGCAAGGTGTTGCCGAACAGACTCGGCCTCTTCTGAATCCAGAGTTTCGTATCTGCGCTCGATGATGTCCGTCAGAACCATTTGCGTGGCAACCTCAGGCGCCGTGTCGGGAGAAAGGACCCGTCTATCCATTTCCTGGTAGGCGGTAGCCATCAAGTCGTGCATGTCCTTCTCGCAGATTTCCCGAGCTCGATCAGTGGGTGGCTCAATCAGTCCCTTGATACCGATTGTAACGTTGCCTTCGGCGTCAGTCCCGACCGGGGCACGCACGTCGCCATCCTCGCGCCGATAGAATTTGAAGTTGGGTGCCAACACCTGCTCCATAAGCAGAGAACCAGAAATGGCCTTCAGCATGTCGTTGACCGCGTCCGTCACAACGCCGGTTTCCACACCCGGCTCGGCAACCAGGTTGGTGAAGAGCGCACGCGGCTTACCCGGCGCATCGCGAGTGGCTCTCCCGATAATCTGCACGATTTCTGTAAGCGATGACCGGTAGCCGATCGTCAGGGCATGTTCACACCAGACCCAGTCGAACCCTTCTTTCGCCATACCAAGCGCAATTATGATGTCGACCTTCTCGCGGTCCGCCGTATCGTCTCGACGACCATCAGCGCCTTTGATCTCTCGCGAAAGCGCAGATTTAACGATGTCCCGGCCTGGTCCGTCATCAACCAGATCGGCGATTTTCAGAATCTGCCCATCTGGCCTGCGGACCAGATCAAATCCGGTCTCAGGATCGCGACCTTCATGGACACCCAAGAGGTCGAGAATCTTTCCGACTTCGTTGTATTTGTCGTCGAATGCCTCGGACGACCCCCGATGAGGAATGTGGATGATCGTCTTTTGGTCAGGGTTCAGCACCCCTGGCAATCCGTTGACGTAATTGCCCTTGTAGAATTCGTAGTTGATCCCGAGTGCCTTGAGAAATTCGTAGCCTTCCAGCTGCTCGTAGTAGCTGTAGGTGATCTTGGTGAACCGATCCTCATCCTCTGGCCGCAACACTGGATCCGCATCCCCGCGGAAATAGCTGCCGGTCATTGCCATCACATGGCATTCCGCTCGGGAAATCAGACTGCGCAGGATCACGCCCAGCCGGTTGTTGTCGGAGGCAGAGACATGGTGGAATTCGTCAATGGCGATGAAGCAATTGTCAAAAGCCTCGATACCCGCAGTTCTTGCCACCTCATCGAAACCGAAGCGGAATGTGGCATGGGTGCAGACCAGCACCTTGGCATCGCTTTCCAGGAACGCCTGAAATGCCTTGACCTTTTGCTTGTCTGCGTCCTCGCCCGTCAAACAGAGGTTCCAGCGATCATCGACGTCCCAGTCCGCCTCAAACCCGTAGCGGGTCAGATCCGTCGAGCGGAATGACCCGCCAATCGATGTCTCGGGCACGCAAACGATCGTCTTTTCCAGCCCCTGATGAAGCATCTTGTCGAGAGCGACGAACATGAGCGCGCGGCTTTTGCCAGCTGCGGGCGGCGCTTTGAGCAAAAGGAACTGCGCCGCTCGTGCGGCATAGGCGCGGGCCTGCATCGGACGTTGGCCCAACTTGTTGGTTGTCGAGTTGGAGCGCCCATAGGTAACGTTCACCATTTCAACCATGTCATTCTCCCTTCGGGCGCGCGTTGATAATCTGGTTCACACGGCAGCGAGTTGCGACCCATGCCTCCAGGTCCGGTGAGGACCACTCGATTAGCTTTAACGCGTCTTGGTACTTCGATGATGGGCCTTTGTCGAAGATAGCATTGTGGTGCGCGATGCGGTTGCGCCAGCGGCGCACGCTTTCGATCAAGTCGTGCAAGTCTTCGAGGTTTGCGCTCCAAGGAGCGTGCTTGAAGTTCTTCTGAAATCCCTTAGGGAACAAATAACGCTTGAAGCGCTTGGTCGTGAGGTGCTCCCAAAAGCCAAAAGACAGAGCCGAAACAAGATGATGGGTGTCAAATGCAGCACGATGCTGCGCTTTCTCATCAGACAACGCAATGTCGAGGTCATTCAGTCTCGGACCATCCAATAATTCCCTGAAGGTCCTGTCTTCAAACCAACGATTGCCCTTGTAGAGAAGCGCGGAATGTATGCTGTTCCGGCAGGTCACTTCCGCCATATGCAAAGCAAAGTGGAAGGCCTCGGACAGGTCGCAGTTCCAGAGGTAGATGTCCTCGCGCGCCACCCCGGCATCACCCGCCGCAGGGGCGTATCGCTGCAGTCTTCGGTCGCTCAGGCAGTCGGTTAACAGCTTCTGAACCCTAAGATCGGTCAGAGTTTGAACTTGATCCGTGGCCACATCAGCGCTATCTATTGCTTCGTGAGACGCGGTGAGGTTGCCTTTAGGTGCTTCGGCAGGCTTCTGGCCCCTCCCGTGGACAAGATCATGAGGCGGGCCTTCGGGCGCCGCCTCGCTTGTTTTTTGGGGCGCGTTCTTATCGGTCATTTCGCACCCGCCTTCTGACCACGATCTTTCAAGATCGCTTTCTCGAACCAAGCCGGCACGCTAGCAACGTCAGCCTCAGAAATGTTCTCGGGCACGTCCTTCCAGAAAGACACGATGGCATCAGAGAATGCCTGAAACTGGGCATCGCTGACTTTAAGATCAGTATGGTCCAGAACATCGCTCGAAGACCACGCAAGGCGCGTTCCAGCATTCGGATCAGGAAGAAATTCGGGGAAACTTTGCTTCAGATCGTCCAGCGACGTCCCTTTGCCATGCTTGTAGACGTTGACGACCAGACGGCAGGCATCCAACAGCTTGAAGTACCCGGTGCTGCGGATCTTCCAACCGAGGCCTTCGAGCAGGTCAGCGAGGTCTGAAAAGTTCGCTTTCCAGATCTTTTCGGCGGCCATATCCCCTCGGTGCCAGTGCCTGACCTCGGCAACCAGCCAATCGCGAAGCTGCTTGTCCCATTCATGGAACATGCCCGCGACCACACTCAGCTGGGTCTGATCACGCATATCGGAGAGCAGGCGATAGAACTCGATGCCGGCCTCTCCGGCCGCCTCATAGAAGCTCCCCGGATCGTCTCGGTCAGGATCGAAACGGTGACTATTGTTCTCGAGCCAGTCTTCCGAGGCCTTGTCTGCCTCAGCTTCTATGTTCTCAAACTGCGTGAGAAGCCGCTTGCGTGCTTGTTCAACATAGAACAAGTGCCCGTCGATCAGCGACTGGCGAAACGGTCCCCACATCTGGAACAGTACATAGGTCCCCGTCATGCCCGCGCCCCCTTCTTGTCTTGCGACTTCACCTTGGCGGCATAGAGCTTGAAGAGCTTTTCAAGCCGCTCGGTGTCGTTGCGGAAGGGGCGACCGATATACATCGTCTCCAAGAGATCATCGTTTTCGCGATGAAGGGCGCGCAATGCGTCGGGCATTTCTTTAGGATCGTAGAGTTCAGAGATTGTCTTCGGAAAATGCGAGTAACGGCATTTGAGTATCCGGCGAGCCGACGTAGAAAGCTGCAATCTTTGCTCATCAGAGAATTTCGGCACTGGGAAAGTATTGTAGACAACTCGAACGGAATATCTAAATCCGTTTCCAATACGACCGCCGACCGTGGCCAACCAAAGCCGGTGTAGTGACGAAGAAATTATTGCAAAAAGGTAATCCTCCTGATCGTAAATTGCAAAGGCCTCCTTGCTCAATACATTGCCAGCAGACAGCATAGTGGCGGGGACGTACTCACGATCCGAGGACTGAGAGTTTGGCACTGCAATGCAGGGCCTATCTTGAAATGTGGAGTAACAGAACCGATGAGGCACGTGCGCGACCTTCCTTGCATCGCGCCCTGCGCTTGATCTATATTTCGCACATGCCTCTATCCGCTCTCGAATTGGTTTTACGTCCAATGCCTCTGCCAATCGATCATCGGAGACCCAGACGCAATATCTCTGCTTTCCCTCGATCAACTCATCCCCGCCGATGTAGGGCAACAAAAATGGCTGAGAGCGCGCATCCGCCGAGATCATTTCTTCCCGCTCCGAAACCGAGACGGAAAGGCGCTTGCCATCCACAGGATTGCTGCCCATTACCATCTCAGGCAGATCAAAGATCTGCTTGTTGGAGGCTACAATCGGAATGAATCGGAAGGGGATCAGATAAGGACTTATCTCTTTCGCGGTAGTAACAACGTCACCATCAAACAAACGCGCTTCCGTGGCCGTACCTGCTTGCATTCCAATAATGGTAACCCACACGCCCGCATTGTCTGCCGCCGAATTGCGCCACATGAACGGCCGATAGGCAAATTTTATTCTATGCGAATACTCAAAAAGTGCCCCCCACATAGGAGCCACTTGTTCGCCTTGGCAAATAGAGCTTGTGGCAACGAGTGCAAACGGGCTTGATCCGTCCCCATATCTTGCCGCTTTGAAGAACCAGGTCGCGACGTAGTCGAGAAGAAGCAACTCACCAAGTCCGTTGCAGACCATATCCTCCGTTTGCCAATCCTCTCTCTTTTTTGCGCCATAGTACGGCGGGTTCCCCGCAATGAATACCTCATGATCATCGCTAGATGGTGGGCAAATCGTCTCCCAGTCTTCCCGAAGCGAGTTCCCAACGTGAATGTTCGCGGAATCTTTCAGGGGCAGTGCTGCGGGGCGGCGGCCAAAGACTTCGGCAAAGCTGGCATTGGCCTGATATTCGGCAATGAACAGCGCGAGCTTTGCGGTCTCTGCCGCAAAGTCAGCAATCTCGATCCCATAGAAATTGCTGATCGGGATGGCCGAAAACATCTGCATCGAGCCGGGGCCGTTGAGTTCCTCCAGCCGCTGCAGGATTCGCGTCTCTCGCGCTCTGAGTTCGCGGTAGGACACGACCAGAAAGTTGCCCGAGCCACAGGCGGGGTCAAAGACGCGAATGCGCGACATGCGGTCCAGCACTTGCTGCAACGCTTTTGCGCGGTCCCAGGCCTTGTGGATCTCGGCATCCAGATCATCAAGGAACAGCGGCCCGATCACCTTCATGATGTTCGGCACCGAGGTGTAGTGCATCCCCAGTTCCGAGCGCTGCTTGGGATCAGCCACCGACTGGATCATCGAACCGAAGATGTCAGGGTTGATTTCGCGCCAATCAAGATCGCAAGCATCGCGAAGGTAGCGGAAGGAGATCGTGTCAAACCGCGGTGCGTCGATGGTGCCCGCGAACAGCCCGCCGTTTACGTATTCCAGCTCTGCCGTCCATGACGGCAGGGAGCCGCGCTTGTCCTTGGGCAGGTTCATGGCGTTGAAGGCGGTGATGATGGTTTCACGCGCCTCCTCGCCCTTGTCGCCCGCATGAGTGAACAAAAGGCGCGAGAACTGGTTGTCCGGGAAGATGCCGACGTCTTCGGCAAACATGCAGAAGATGAGCCGCATCATCAGCTGGTTCATCTCGTGCCGCCGCTCGTCGCTACCCCAGTCCGGGTTGGCCTTGGTCAGCGCGTCATAGAGGCGGGCGAGTTTACCAGTTGCCTTGACGTCGACAGGGTTCTCTTCGACCGCGCGGTAGCGTTCCTTGCCAGCGGCGGGTAGGAAGAAGCCGAAATGATCACCGAGCTCATTGAAAGTGCAATGGAGCGTGTCGCCAGAAGCTGGATGCTCAGCCGCAATTGTTTCGCCATCGGTCGCGATCAGGATCGCGGGCTTGGACGCCTTGGTCTTCTTTGAAGCGCGCAGTTGATCGAGCGTTACATCAGTCAGGCCCTTTAGTGCAGGCGCGTAGTGGAACTTCTTGTTGAACAGAACGCCGCCTGGAAGATCCGACTTGTTGGTCGAGCCATTGCGAAGCTTCGAGATCGCTGCCTTGGCCGCGTCCGTCGCCTCGGCAAATGCAAAGGGGAATTCATTCGGATCAAATGGCTTGGCCGCAATCTCGGCAAGGGCATCGTAAATTTCAGTCGGGTTCATCAACAGGCCTCGGAATTCGTTACACTATTCGTAGTCAAAGAAGCCGCCGGAAACTACCGAAAATAAACGTGAAATACACGCTTGGCGAAATCTCATTTGCCGCTTTTCAATCCATCTTCTGCTCTGCGACCGCTCGATACCCTCGCCGCGTCTTGTTCGCTGCGAGCTTCAATAGGGCGGTCACAGCATGCCCCTCGTCCGGGTGCCGTTCGATTAGCATCTGCCCTCGAAACCCGATACGGCCCCATTCCCGCACAAGGCATGCGCCGCCAAACAGGTCCGGCTGAACGCTCATTCGATAGAAGCGCCGCATGTTGAGAGACGGGTCGATCCGCTTGAGATCGACCGCTGTCGGGAACACTTCCATTTGCTGCGATATGTCGAACATGTTGTTGGCGCCTCTCTCCAGACCACAATATCAAGCGCTCTTCGACGTTTCCACAATGTTCTGTCCCGGATTGAAGTCGGGGGCTCACGCCCCCTTCTCGAACTTCATGACCGGGATGCCGAGCTTCTTGGCCTTGTCGGCGAGGTTCTCCTGGATACCCGTGCCGGGGAACACCAGAACACCCACGGGCAGCACCTCCAGCATCGCGTCGTTGCGCTTGAAGGGCGCGGCCTTGGCGTGCTTGCTCCAGTCGGGCTTGAAGGCCACCTGCGTCACGCCGCGGGCCTCGGCCCATTTGGCGGCGATGAGCTCTGCGCCCTTCGGGCTTCCACCATGCAGAAGGACCATGTCGGGATACTTGGTCCGGACCTGATCGAGCTTGCCCCAGATCAGGCGGTGATCGTTGAAGTCGGTTCCACCGGTGAGGGCGACTTTGGGGCCTGCGGGGAGCATCACCTCGGTTTCCGCGCGGCGCTTGGCGGCCAGGAAATCGCGGCTGTCGATGAACGCCGCGGTCATGTGCTGGCGGTTCACCATCGAGCCCGTGCGGGGGCGCCAGGCCGATCCCGTGTGATGGACAAACTCGGTGGCGGCGTGATCGCGCATCATGTCCATGCAGTTGCGCCGTTCGACGAGGGTCAGGCCTTCGGCCGTCAGGCGCTCGAGTTCGGTGGATTTCACCTCCGAGCCGTCCTGCTCGCGCTGAAGGCGGCGCTGCACCTGCTCGTTCTCGTCGAGCGACCGCTCGATCCTCGCCGTGGCGCGGTGAAAGAGGTTGACCTGGCCCCAGAGCACCTCTTCGAGGTCGGGTTCCATGCGGGTATCTTCAAGGCTCGCGACGAGGGCATCGAAGATGTCGGCGACGGCGACCGCAAGGCGCTGCCCATCGGGCATCGGGCGCGGATCGGGCTCGTCAAAGGGACGGAAGCCATAAAGCTGCAGCTCATCGAGCGCATGGGCGGTCTGGGATGCGGTGTGGGCGGGTTCATACGCGTCGTCGTGTGTGTGGATCGTCATCTGTTTCTTGCCTCCGGGCCTGTCTCATCCGCGCGACAACCCGCGCGGCCTTCATGGGCTGCGAGAGCTGTCACTGGGGACGCCCCCTCACCCCGCCTTCGGGGCCGGAACGCATGTGGAGGAGGGCGGCAGGCAAGCTATTTGTTTCGCGATGCAAAGCGGGGGCTCGTCCCCCGCGGCGGAAATAGCTTGCCTGCCGCCCTTGATGGGGCGTCCCCTTTGACGGCCGCCTGCCCATCTCTTGAAGGCCGCTCGGGTGTCGGGTGGATGAGATTGCCCGGGAAGAGGCAAAGCGACGATCCACAGCCAAGACAGGGATCCGTGACCCCTACCCCGCTATCCCGGACAGATCCTTGCGCGATGCAGCTCAGCCGAAAAGGCGTTGCCGATCCTCGGGCCCGATCTGCCCTGCCAGATGCTGACGCAGCGCTTCCTTGCGGTTCGCCCGGAGATCATCGTTGAAATCCCCGAGCAGCGGTTCCAGCACCCGCACGCGCACCCCGACCTCGGAGGCTCTGGCGCTCAACTTCTCTGCCGCGCGCTGCCCGGCCGGATCGCGATCGATGGCGATGTAAAGGCGCTTGAGCCCCTCCGGCAACAGGACCGCCCCGAGGTGACCCGAAGAGAGTGCCGCCCAGACGGGCAGACCTGGGATTGCCTCGGACAGGGACAGCATGGTCTCGATGCCTTCGCCGACGACGAGGATGTCATCCTGCGAGGTCAGCCTGACTGCATTGCCGAGGAGGTGACCCATAGCCCGACGCTGTGGATTCACTGCCGCCTTCCCCTGTCCGTCAGGCGCCAGCCAGGTGCGATGCACGCCCTGCACGGCCCCTGCCCCATCGGTGACCGCCGCGATTATCGCAGGTCTGGGGATGCTCCGGGTCTGCCCCTCTTCCCGGTGCCAGCACTTCGGGTGGAAGCGTAAGGCGCCGTTCGCCCCGAATTGGGTGATGCCTCGGGAACGAAGGTAGGTCTCAGCAAGCGTGCCTGTGATCGGGTTCGAGGCAGCAAACAAGCGCGCCGCCGCCGCAGGAGTGCCACCGGGCACCTTGGCATTCCTAGGCTCTTGCCTATCCGGGACGACCGGCTGCGGACGGCCAAGATGCGCTCGGGCCTCGGCGAGAAGGTCGGGGAAGCGCGTGATCCCCGTCCGGGCGCGGATGATGTCCAGGAGATCGCCATGCTCGCCTGTGGCCCCATCCGTAAACTTGCCCGCTGCCCCCGGCCCCGACGCGGGCCCGGTCAGCCGCACGAAGAGCGAGCGGCCAGGATTGTTTTGCAGGTCACCCACGATCCAGTAGGATCCTTCCCGCCGTCCGGCGGGAAGGTAGGCACGACAGACGCCTTCGGCATTTTCTGCCAGATCGCGCACGAGGTCTTCGGTCTCGGAATACATGGGTCAACAACCTCCGC
The DNA here is from genome assembly GCF_049341065.1 of Pacificoceanicola algae. Lineage (NCBI taxonomy): Bacteria > Pseudomonadati > Pseudomonadota > Alphaproteobacteria > Rhodobacterales > Roseobacteraceae > Pacificoceanicola > Pacificoceanicola algae. The sequence goes on from NZ_JBMPIX010000013.1 coordinate 67,368, forward strand.
GATCATGTAGCCTTGCGACAGAACAACGTGCAAGCAGACGATCCAGTATCGCGACGCCATCGGCGTCGGTCGGGCAAAACAGCCGAAGCTTCCAACTAATAATCTCCGAGAAGAAGCCATCGGCCTTGAGCCGATCCTTGGCTGCCTCCGAGAAGCCCGACAGTTCGATCCGGTTCGCGCCCATGACGCGCGAGCGGTGCAATTCCATCCCTTCGGACAGGCACACCACGGTCTTGCCCTCCAGAACGAGGGCATGGACCTGCGCGGCCGAGAGCTTGGGCGCATCGGCGGCCAGCGTGGTCGCGACCCAGGCAGGCGAGACGCGGCGGCCGATGATGCGCTGCCCGTCATCGGTCTGCAGGCGGTAGACGCGGGTTTCATCCTGGGGAAGCTGCTTCCAGATCGGCAGCAGCAGACCTGACACGATGTGCAGCGTGGAGTCCGAAAACTCCGGCACCTCGGCCAGTTCCGCAGTCCACGCCGCAGTGAAGGCCGCGCGGTCCGCCTCGAGCCAGTGGGTATCCTCCATGATCCTCGCCGGGACCGTGCTGGCATCAAGCGGGCGGATCAGGCGTAGGCGCGGCTCGATGGTCCCATCGTCCAGCATGTGACTGGTGGCGGGAACCTGCACGGCAGCCCGGCCCGAGCGGCTGTTGACCAGAAGCCGCGCCTGCGAGTCATCCAGCCAGTCGAGCGCATCGGCCAGCGAGGTCGGCGTGTTGCGGCGCTTTTCCGCGATGGTCAGCAGCTGGGTTTCCGCGCCGGAGCCGGGATGGGTGTAGATGACCTGTGCGTCGGTCACCCGGAAGCTCTCAGCACGGAGTGTCTCGAGCCCGAGATCATAGACCCCGGCGGCGATGGCGCCCTCAATTCGCTGATCGAGCAGCTCCTCGAAACCCGCGAACAACACGGCCTGCATGTCGATCGTCAGCGCCAGCAGGCGATTGAGGAAGGTCGTGATCGGCGGCAGGTCATCCTTCAGCCCGTTATCATCGGTCAGGCTGAGCCCGGTCGCATCCTCGAAAGCCCCGAGCGAACATCCGGCCAGATCGCCGCGATAGATGCGGCGGTAAAGCTGGCGCAGGGCGTCGCGGGCGTAGGGCGACTCGAGGTTGTCTTCGGGCCGGAACAACCCCTGCCCGCCGGTCTGGCGCTGGCCGCGCGTTATAGCGCCAAGCGTGTCGAGACGTCGCGCAATGGTCGACAGGAACCGCTTCTCCGCTTTGACATCGGTGGCCACCGGCCGGAACAGCGGCGGCTGCGCCTGGTTGGTCCGGTTGGTGCGTCCGAGGCCCTGAATCGCCGCGTCTGCCTTCCAGCCGGGTTCCAAGAGGTAGTGGACCCGCAGGCGCTGGTTCTTCGCCCCGAGATCGGCGTGATAGCTGCGCCCGGTGCCGCCGGCATCCGAGAAGATCAGGATACGCTTTTCGTCATCCATGAAGGCTTGGGTTTCCGCGAGGTTCGCGGCTCCAGCCCGGTTCTCCACCACGAGCCGTGCCGAATGCCCTCCGCCCTTCCGCACGATGCGCCGCGAGCGCCCTGTGACTTCGGCCACGAGATCGGTGCCGAAGCGCTGGACGATCTGGTCGAGTGCACCCGGCACGGGCGGAAGCGAAGCCAGTTTCTCGATCAGCGCGCCACGACGCCGGACGGCTTCGCGGCACTCCACCGGTTGGCCGTCGCGCATGACGGGGCGCGACGAGAGGTTGCCCTCGCTGTCGGTGAAAGGCTCGTAGAGCTGCACCGGGAAGGAATGGGCGAGGTAGTCCAGAACATATTCCCTGGGTGTGATGTCACAACGGATATCATTCCATTCGTCGGTTGGGATCTCCGACAGGCGGCGTTCCATCAGCGCCTCACCCGTCGAGACGATCTGGATGACTGCCGCGTGACCCGCAGCCAGATCTGTATCGATGGATGCTATTAGCGTGGGGGTCTTCATCGAGGTGAGCAAATGGCCGAAGAATCGCTGCTTGGCGGACTCGAAGGCGGACCGCGCGGCGGATTTCGCCTGACGGTTCAACGTGCCGCTCTCGCCAGAAATGTTCGCCGCATCCAACGCCGCGGTCAGGTTGTTGTGAATGATGGCGAAGGCCCCGGCATAGGCATCGTAAATGCCGCGCTGCTCGGGGCTGAGCGCATGTTCGAGCATCTCGTATTCGACACCGTCATAGGACAGCGACCGCGCCGTGTAGAGACCGAGCGCCCGGAGGTCGCGGGCAAGAACCTCCATCGCCGCGACACCGCCAGCCTCAATGGCTTCCACAAATTCCGACCGGGTCTGAAAGGGGAAATCCTCCCCGCCCCAGAGCCCGAGACGCTGCGCGTAGGCGAGGTTGTGGACCGTCGTCGCGCCTGTGGCCGAGACATAGACCACGCGGGCATTCGGAAGTTTGTGTTGAAGGCGCAGACCCGCCCTGCCCTGCTGCGAGGCCATGGTATCGCCGCGCTCGCCTTTGCCGCCGGCGGCATTGGCCATGGCATGGCTTTCGTCGAAGAGGATCACCCCGTCGAAATCTGCCCCGAGCCAGTCGACGATCTGGTCGACACGGGATTTCTTCCCGCCTCGTTCTTCCGAACGCAGCGTCGCATAGGTGGTGAAGAGAATGCCCTCGGTAAGCGGGATGTCGCGGCCTTGGGCAAAGCGCGAGAGCGGCGTGACCAGCAGGCGCTCCTGCCCGAGCGCCGACCAGTCGCGCTGCGCATCTTCCAGCAGCTTGTCGCTCTTTGAGATCCACAGCGCCTTGCGTCTTCCTCGGGCCCAGTTGTCGAGCAGGATCCCGGCCGACTGGCGGCCCTTGCCCGCCCCGGTGCCATCGCCGAGGAAGAAACCCCGGCGGAAGCGGACGGCGTCAGCGGCATCCTCCGGTGCTGCGGATACCACGTCTCCGGTCTCATCGACGGTCCAAGACCCCGCGAGATGCGCGCCATGCGCCTCCCCCGCGTAGATGACGGTCTCGAGCTGCGCGTCCGACAGGAGCCCTTCGCGCAGGACGGCGGCAGGCAGCTTGGGGCGATAGCTGGGTTTCGGCGGTGCGACAGAGGCCATGGCCGCCGATTGCACAAGCTTGGTCGGGTGTTGGGCCGCGCCGGGGATCTCGATCGCCTGCAGTCGGAAGGTCTCGTAGATCGCGTCGGACAGTCGTGCGGCATCTGCGTCCCCGGCGGCGTCGCGGAGAGCGTAGTCCAGTTCCTCAGCCTCAATCGGCGTTTCGGGTTTCGCCGGTTGAGCTGCCGAGGTCGCGCGCAATCGGTTGACGGGTTTGCGTGTGGTGAGGGCGGGGTTTCCCGGGAAGAGAGAAGAATGGCCCTGCCCCATTGCAGCTGCCTGATCCAGCTCTAAGCGCAGCGGGACCTCTGCGGTGATCCGGGACAGAAGATGTGCGACGTCAGGTGACATGGGTTGGCGCAGGTCAGCGGTGATGCCGCCCGGCTCGCCGCCGCGGCATTTGTCAAAAACAGTAATCCGCGTCTCGAAGCTGGTGCCGTGCTTGGCGAAAGCTGCGCCAGACACGACGCCGGTGAAAACGAGATGGGCCGTCTCGGTCAGACGGCCGAAGGTCTCGGCCCAGGCAGGCGCATCCGGCGCGAAACCGGCCCCTGTGATGGCGACGAGCCGCCCGCCGGGGGCCAGGCGCGCGAGCGACGAGCGCAGATGCCGGGCCGTCGCCTCGGTCGACCGACCATCGACATTGGCTTGGGCCGAGAAGGGCGGGTTCATTAGGATGACGCTCGGGCTTGAGGAGGCGTCGAGATGATCATCGATCTGCGCGGCATCGAACCGGGTGACCGGTCGGCCCGGGAAAAGCAGCCGAAGGAGATCGACGCGGGTTTCGGCCAGCTCGTTCAGCGAAAGATTGCCGCCGGCGATCTCGGCGAGGATCGCCAGAAGCCCGGTCCCGGCAGACGGCTCTAGGACAAGATCACGGGGCGTGATCTGTGCTGCCGCCACAGCCGCGAGCCCCATGGGCAGCGGCGTCGAGAATTGCTGAAAGCGCTCCATCTCTTCCGACCGCCGGGTGTGCGTGGGCAAGAGGCCTGCCACCTTGGCGAGGATCGGCAAGAGCGCCGCAGGCGAGCCGGCACGGGCAAGCAGCGCCCGACCGAACTTTCGCAGAAAGAGGATCAGCGCCACCTCACCCGCCTCATAGGCGAGCTTCCAGTCCCAAGCACCGGTCGCATCGGAACCGCCAAAAGCATGTTCCATCTCGCGGCGCAGGCGCAGCGCGTCGATCTGAAGCCCTTGCGCCAGATCGGGCTGCAGCGCTTGAGCAACAGCAACGATCGCAGGGGCAGGATTTGCTGCCAACGGAACAACGGGCGCAGGCAAGGACGCCTGCGCAACAGGGGCAAGATGGGTCATCGGGAAACTCCGGAATGAAGGACAGGATCAGGCCCGGACACCCTCTCTCGGGCAGCCTCGGACCTGATCTTTCCCGGCCCCTCTCTCCCTCTCGCACCAAGGCGTTCCCGACGCTTGGCTTGATTATGTTCTTGTTATGTTCTATTTTAGAACCAAGCCAGAAAGGGGGTTCCACCATGGAAAGCAACAAGCACGCCCTGCCCGCAACGCCCAAGCAGATCGCCTATGCGCGGTCGCTCGCCCTGCGTAACCGGACGCTCCTGCCCTGGGAGGTTCAGCAAGACCGGCGATCTTTGAGCGCTTGGATCGAGGCTCAGGCCCGGCTGAAGCCGGTATCGGACATGGACCGGCTGCCCACCTCCAGGCAGGTGGCCTTCGCTGAGAAGCTCGCCCGGATCAAACGGCGCGCCGTTCCGGACGAATGCTTCCGCGACAAGGGACTCATGTCGAAGTGGATCGACGGGAACAAGTGACGGTTGTCAGCTGGTGGATGGCTTGTCGGCGCAAGAATCCACCAGAGTTTCCCTCCGCCTACGAAACGCTGCTCGTAGTGTGTCGGTCCGTGGGGGCGGACAGTCCAACGCCTCAAAGAACGGCTGATGGTCACATGGCTGCAAGTTCGTGACGTCCGCGCTGTTGTCGTTTGCCTGTTTCATTTCTTCGGAACCCCAAAGGCGCATGCGCTGTAACTTGTCAGCCGACAGCCGCAATCGAGTAGTGCGGTGTCCCATCCCACACAAGATCCCAAGACGCGCCGGGCCGGACGTTCTGAATTGCGTGGGGCTCGAAGCAGACCAAGCAATTCCCGCCCGGTGCAGGAGCCCGGACCGAAGGGTAAATCAGGCCCTTGGATCCGCCCCGACGCAGATGCTGTGCCAGGCTTTGGCCCTCGGGATACCCGACAGCCGGATCCGGATGCAGCGCCGGATGACCTGCCTCATCGGTCATGTCGTCGAAGACGCCGATGAAGTCGGCCAGCAATTCCACATAGCGGGCGCTATCGTGGAAGCTGCCGGTAAAGCCGAGTTCGCGTGTGCGGTGCCAAGCCACTTCGCTGACAGAAACCATCACATCCCATGCGCAGTACCACGCGCCGCGCTCCTCGGCGTTGAAGCGGTTTCCGCCGGCGCGGGTGTAAGTGAAGGCTGCGTTGACGTGACTGTCCCCATAGATGCGCAGATCGCGGCTGCGGCGTTGCCAAGCGAGTTCGCGCGGGTCCAGATGCGGGTTGCGCCCGCGTTCGGCCTGTAGACGTCCACTGGTCAGGCCCTCGATCTCTGCCAAGATCTCCATCTCGTCATCGGTATCGACGAGACCGCGCAGCGATGGTGGCTTGTGGTAGGTGGCGGGCAGGAGACGAACGAGACCGCGATCGGAAATCTCGGTCTGCTTCATGCCCCACCACGCAACGCATCAAGATAGGTCCGAACCGCGAGGATCTGCGGCAAACCCCCGTCGATGGCGGTGTCAACTGGCCGACTTCCACCAAAGAGCGGCCCCTTGTTCGGTCGGGTGAACCAGCTTTTTGCCAGAGGCTCCGAGAAGTAGAGTTCGAGCGACTTGAAGATGCCAATTACAGCGCTGAGCCGCAGCAGTTGGTCCTTGGTCAGTTCCCCCGCAAAGTCAGGCTTCTTGGCGCGCTTCCACGTGCTCTCTGACATGTCGGCAAGGCCAGCCGCCTCCTTGAGGCTGAGACCCCAAGCATCAGCCACGCGCGCATAGGCCTTCAGCGCGACGGCGTTGATCTGTGCGGGTTCCCGGATCTTCTCTGCAACGTACATGGCGTCCTCCATTGGCTTCAATATAGTCCATATGGACTTACTGTAAAGATCAAATGAACCTTACGCTTTGATCTCTGTTACCCGAACCGCCGCCCTGCTTCCGTAAACGTATACGCGTTCGCGATGATCCCCTCCTCGATGGCCTCGTCCGAGGTGAGGTGGTCGTATTCGGCCTCAAGCTCGCGGTAAAGCCAGCGGGCCAAATCTCGCAGCGCTTCGGTCACGACATCTTCCGCGTCCTCGGTCGGCGGCTGCCAGGTCGGGCTGTCCCGCGTGACGTCGATCGACATGGTATATTCGTGGTAATAGTGGCCACGGTGGCTGGCCTCCGCGGCGAGCTGGTAGAAGTTCTGGCGCTGGATGGCCTGCAGACGGTCGGCGATGCCATGCAGCGTCGCGTCGGTCGGGGCGTAGTCCCGGATGCGCGCGGCCGCACCCTTGGCGTGGGACCAATAGCCCTCGAAGCAGGCCCCGTCGCCCTGGCTCCAGAAGCCGGAGAACCAGATGCAGGGCTTGGCCCGCGTCCCGCCGCCCATCAAGCGGACGGAGGTGGTGTTCAGACGGATGCCGAGGATCTCGCAGACCCGCTCGAAATCGTCATAGACCGCGTCCCACCAATCGTCGTGGGGGCCAAACTCGCGATACCAGCTCCGCGCCTTTTCCTTGGCCGCATCCGAGAGTTCGGGGAACTGGTAGACGGTGGTGCAGATGACCTCAGGCATCGACGTCCTCCCCGTTCAGCGCGGCGGCCAGCCATTCCTGGCTGCTGGTCCAACCGACGGATTTGCGTGCGCCGAGATCGATAACATGCGCGCCGCCACCAAAGGCGTCGAGGCGGGGCCGGGAGCAGGTCAGGGCGTACTGGAAGCCCCAGAGGCCGGTAAGGTCGAGATCTTCGGCAAGGCGCAGCACGAAGCGGATGACCGCCTCGACATCGCCGTGGTCATCGTCATGGATCCAGAGGGTGCAGCCCTCGGGGGCATCCTGGAGCACGAGATCGAAGCCCGCGATTTCCGGATCGTCGGCGTCCTGATCCGCAGCTCGGATTTCCTGGAACAGGGCGAGCGCGCGAGCCGCCTTGTCGGGGCTGCCTACGTCGAGCAGGCACGAGAAATGGGTGAAGTAATCCGCCATGGGGACCTCCTGAATGGGTAAGGCCCGGCCGAGAGGCCGGGCACTCGGTTGGGATGAAGGGGTAGTTGGGAACGATCAGCCGGTCGGCGTGTCGCCCGCCGCCTGTCGTGCGGCATGAGCGCAGAGCATCTGCCAGTAGAAGCGCTTGCGCGCGAGCCGGAGACTGCAAACAGCGCGCGTGTCGGGGTGTAGCGCCCGGACCGCCGCGCGAACCACTGCCAGTCGCGAAGCGGTCGGCGGCAAACCAAGACTTAGATAGGTGGGATCGGTCATGTCACATGACCTCGACCACGGGCGAAGCGAGATGCGGATCGACCTGTGCCTCGATCCGTTCGGTCCGACCCATCCAAGGCTCGGGCCGAATGGCCTTCACCCAATCGGCGAAGCTCGGGATGAAGCCGAGGTCCTCCTTAACATGCTGCTCGCCGACCCACCGGGTCGGGATGATGCGTCCGGTCGAGAGCGTAAGCGTCGGACCAAAGATTGTCTCGGCCATGAAGATGCCCTCGGCATGGTGGCGCAGCGCCCGGTGCCGGAAGTCCGCTGTGATCTCCTTGCTCTGGTCGAACCAGGCATGCACCGAGATGAAATCCTCGACCGTGCCGCCCCATTTCTTCACCGAGGATAGAGCGTGGTGGTAGGGATGTGCCATCGCCGCCCCCTTAGAAATCGTGTGTGTAAAGTTCGGACGAAGTGAAGCGCTCGTTGAACTCGAGGTGGATGGTGCGAGCGCTCGCGTCGAAGCAGAATTCGCCGTAAGCCCCGTCGTTGTTTTCCCAACCGCCATGGGTGTCGGAGAGGAAGTCGTAGGCCAGCTGCTCCACGACATCTTCGAGCGAAAGCGCCCGCATCTCGACCTCCGGGTCGTCCCAGGTCAATGCGGCATAGGCGATTTCGGTCTTGGGGAAAGCAACCTCGGTATCGCCCGCGTAGGCTTCGATGCTTTCAACCTGGCCGCTATCGCCATAGCCGTCGAAACTCACGGTCACATGGGTGATGCCCGCGGCAGTCAGGCCATCGAAGAGGCGCTCCTTGTTGGCCGGACGCAAAGCTGCGATCCGCGCGTCACGCTCGGCCTGCCGGGCCAGCATGGCGGTGAAATCAATCCTGGACGGCGCCATCGGCGCGGCTAGGGTGGGTTCGATCTTGGACATTGGAAACTCCGAAATGAGGGAAAGGATCTGAACCCCGAGGCTCTCTCTCGTCCTCGTAGGTTCACATCCTCCCCTGCCCTTCTCTGACTCTCGGGCGTCACGCCGCGATCTGCAGGGCGCGAGACGCGAAGACACGCCAGAGCGGATCGACAAGACGGGCATCGAGAAGGTCGGCGTGGTGCCGCAGCCGTCGCGCGAGGCCATGTTCATGCCACTCGGCCGCCCGCATGGCCTGCGCGCGGGTCTGGCTGGCCTCGGACACGACGGCGCGGGCTTCGGCGGCATCCGAGACCGGGTGGCACCATGCGACCCCGCCATCAAAGGTAGCTCCGGCCAGAACGAGACGGCCCTCCCGATCGAGGATTGCCAGGATGCGCGGAGCGTCTTCAGGTGTGATATCTTCGGCGTGAACGATTGCCCCCTGCATGGCCTCGGCCAGCGTGGCAAACCGCTCCAGTACCTTGGGGTGTGCCTGCCCGGACATGAGAGCAGCGGGCGCATGGCAAGCCGTCGTGAGTGCGAACGGCAAGTCTTGATCTGCAAAAACGGTCAGGAGGCTCGGCGGCAAACCTGTTTTCTGCGTTTCCGGCTGAGTTTGGAGAGGAAGGTCGAACATGGGCATATCTCCGACGGTGCGGAGAGCCTCTCTCCCCGCTTCAAACCGTCAAAGACCAAACCCCCGCCCTCTTCCTCGGAAGGGTGACGGCGGCAGGCTCGCAAGGCGCGTCACAGCTTGCCCAGGGCCCGCAGGCTCAGTTCCGTCCCGGCGCCGACGATGATGTGGTCATGCAGCGTCAGGCCGAAGAACTTACACCCCTTCTGGATCTCCCCGGTCATGCTTAGATCGGCCTCCGACGGTGTCGGATCGCCCGACGGGTGGTTGTGGATCAGGATCAGCCCGCTGGCGTTCAGCATCAGCGCCCGCTTGATCACCTCGCGTGGATAGACCGGGACATGGTCGACCGTGCCTGTCGAGAGCAGTTCATCGGCGATGATGCGGTTCTTGCGGTACAGGTAGAGGACGTGGAAGCGCTCGATGGGTCCTCGGACGCTGAACGCACAATAGTCCAGCAGCGCCTGCCAACTGCCGATGACAGGGTTCTGGCTGAGATAGCGGCCGAGGATGTCGCGGGCGTCTAGGATGACGGTTTCTTCTTGGGGAGTCATGAGGGTCTCGCTGTATTGCACGAATACCGAAGGCCCCTGCCCTATCGGGCAAGGCCAGCGGCATGCATGTGGTAAGTGAGGTGAAACGACCGCCACGCTTGCGGGCGGTCGCTGTATCGAGGTTCGCCTCAGCCGACTCGGTCGAGGAGCTTCTTGGCGCGCCCTTCCATGTCGAGGCGCGCGTCCTGCTGGGTCTTGTCGCGCGCAAGCCGCGTGATGCCCTGCACGAAATCGAAGATGCTCTCAGGCGGGCGGCCTTCCTCCATCAGCACCTTCTCGATGATCTTGCCGGATTCGGCCTTCGAGAAACCGCGCTTGCGCAGGAAATCCGCGCGGTCTTCGTCGCTGCGCGCCACGACCTGCTGCCGCGCCGCCTTGATGCCGTTCACGAAGCCCTGTGGCGAGGAATTGGCGAACCGCGTCAGCGCCGGGGCCGCTTCATGGGCGAAGCGGGAGGCGGCGTATTTCGAGTGGCGGATCTTGATCTCCTGGAAATCCTCGACGCCCCAGAGGTTGCGGTTCTGGCACACCGCCCGCAGGTAGAAGCTCGCCATGCCGAGGGTCTTCGCGCCGACCTCGGAATTCCAGCAATAGAAGCCCCGGAAATAGAGATCGGGGGAGCCGTCGGGCAACTTGCCTGCTTCGATCGGATTGCGGTCGTCGACCAGGAACAGGAAGACGTCGCGGTCCGAGGCGTAGAGCGTGGTCGTGTCGCGGCTGATCTCGACATCGGGGTTGTAGACCCCGGTCGACCAATCCAGCACACCCGGCACCTTCCAGCGCGTATCGCCCGTGCCATTGCCCGCGATGCGCTGCACCGCCTCGACAAGCTCGAAGTCATGGATGCGACCGTAGTCGGGACCGGTCACGGCGCGCAGTTCGGTCCGGCCATCCTCGGTCTCGAAGGTCTTCACCTGCTCGGCGCGGTGGTTGGTCAAACCGTATTGCAGGTTGATCCCCGCCAAAGGCGCGGGCAGCTGCCGAAGGTAAGAGGCCGGAGCGCCGACAATGCTGGCGAGCTGGCCGAAGGCCCAATGCGTCGGCGCGACCGGTTCATGCGCTTTCGGCAGCATCAGGTGCAACCGCTCAGCGTTGTCGCGCGCGGCCTCGACCCTGATATCGGCGGTCTGCACCACCCGGCTGCGGCTGCGCTCAGAGCGCCCCTTCACATTGGCCCAGAGATCGTCGAGCGAGAGATACCGCTCGTCATCGGGCCGGTTGAACCATTCGGACGACACCCGCCCGTTTCGCTCCCCCCGGCTCACGTCCACTTTCCAGCCACCAGCCCGCGCCGGCTGAACCGGATCCAGTACTTCCACAACACCCATCGGCATTCCTCCGTGACAGGCACCGGGAGCCACTCTCCCAGCCATCAACCCGTCACCGGGATACCGGCACCCCTCTCACTCTCAACAACGCGAAGGGCGGGTGGACGAAGCCGCTATCGCGGCAATGGCGCTTGTGGCTAACGTATTGAGCCGATCCTGGCGGTGCGCATTTTGTAATCTGGCTGACCTGTTTGACGATTGAGGTTTCTCAATCTGATGACAGGAGGACCTCATGAAAGAGGAGAAGATGAGCCCGCTGCGTGAGCGGATGATTGAAGACATGCGCATTCGTGGAATGTCGCCGAAGACCCAGCAGGGCCATATCAGGGCTGTCAGGTACTTTGCCGAGTTCATCAGGCGCTCACCCGATACAGCGACGCCAGATGAGCTACGCGCGTACCAGCTCCACATGTCAGATACTGGCGTCTCGACCGGCGTGTTCAACGCGAGGATCGTGTCTCTGCGCTTCTTCTTTGGGATGACCTGTGGGCGCGAAGAGATGAAGCGGTACATGCAGTTCCGGCGCAAGCCGAAGAAGCTGCCCGTTGTCTTGAGCGTCGAGGAGGTTGGGGATCTGCTGTCGGCGGTTCCCGGGCCGGGGCTGAAGTATCGCGCGGCCTTGGGGATCAGCTATGGTGCCGGGTTGCGCGCGTCTGAGGTCTGTAATCTCAAGGTCTCAGACATCGACAGTGACCGAATGTTGATCCATGTGGATGAGGGCAAGAATGACAAAGACCGCAAGGCAATGTTGTCACCCGCCTTGCTTGATCTGCTGCGTGACTATTGGCGCGAGGCGCGGCCAGAGGGATGGCTGTTTCCGGGCAAACCCAAGATCATGGCTCTGTCGCCGCGCCAGCTGAATCGCGCGTTCACGTCGGCCAAGCACATGGCCGGGATCAACAAACCTGCCACGCTGCACACCTTGCGCCATAGCTTTGCAACGCATCTCCTCGAAGCCGGAACTGACGTGCGCGTGATCCAGGTGCTTTTGGGGCATTCCAAGCTCAGTACGACAGCGCGCTATACGCATGTCGCGACCAAAACCATTCGTGGCACCGTCAGCCCGTACGAGATGTTGGAAAAGCTGCAGGATCATACCGTGAGGCGAGGACTGGAATAGCGGCTGGGGCGGTTGGCGCGCCCAAGGCTGGAGATCGCTGATATCTTTCGGAACTATGGTTCCGCGTGGCGGCGGGCCAATGCGGGTCATGTCAGTCTCGGTCAACTCAAGGTGATGTCAGCGATTGAAGCCTGCCGAACCGAGGCGCTCGGCGGGCATGTCGCCGGGTGCGCCAAATGCGGCCACCATCACATCGCATACAACAGCTGCAAGAACCGCCATTGCCCCAAATGCCAGGGACCCGCCGCGCGGGACTGGATGCAGGCGCGTGCCGAGGACCTGCTGCCCGTCGAATACTTCCACGTCGTCTTCACGGTGCCGGCCGAGATTGCCCGTATCGCCTATTGGAACCAGAAGGCAGTCTACGGCCTGCTGTTCCGCGCATCAGCTGAAACAGTGATGACCATCGCCGCCGACCCCAAGCGACTTGGTGCGAAGGTCGGCATGACCAGTGTCCTGCACACCTGGGGATCGGCGCTGACACACCATCCCCACGTCCACATGATCGTCCCCGGTGGCGGTCTGTCACCCGATGGCAAAAGTTGGGTCGCCTGCAGGCCGGGGTTCTTTCTGCATGTGCGGGTGCTGGCACGGCTGTTCAGACGCCTGTTCCTGGATGGGCTCATGGACTTGCACCGTGCAGGCCTGCTCAACTTCTTTGGCGATCTCGATCGCTTGGCGCAGGCAGACAACTTCGCGCAGTGGCTCGCCCTGTTCCGTAAAACCGACTGGGTGGTCTATGCCAAACCACCCTTCGGAGGACCCGAGGCGGTGTTGGCATATCTGAGCCGCTACACGCATCGGGTCGCGATCTCAAACCACCGCCTGGTCAGCGCCGATGCCGACACCGTTGCGTTCCGCTGGAAGGATTACCGTATCAAGCGCGGTGACCGCCAAAAGATCATGCGATTGGCCACACCCGAGTTCATCCGCCGTTTCCTGATCCACGTTCTACCTGGCGGCTTCCACCGCATCCGGCATTATGGCCTGTTAGCCAGTGCGACGCGCAAAACAAATATCACGAAGATCCGAGCGTTGCTCGGTGTTCAACGCTCCGAACAAAACACTGAACCAGATCCGGAACCCGAGATCGCCCCTCTCACTTTGCGCGAGCCTTGTCCGTGCTGCGGTGGCGATATGCGCATCATAGAGATCTTCCGGCGCGGCCAGAAACCAATGTCGCGCGCGCCACCAAGGGAGCTGGCCGCATGACACGAAGCCTGTTCACCCAACACAACATCAGCCGGTCCCTTTTGGATGATCGGACGAAGCCGTTTGAGGCCGTCACCCAAAATGGCGGCGTGGATCGCATTATGCGCGCTCAATCGGCGATATGCTTGCGACCAAGGTGGCGGAAAATGACTGTAGCAAGCGCATCCTACACAGTCGGCCACGCGCCCATGGCAACGTCAGCCTCACCCGTTGGCGCTCTTTCCCCATAGCCTGATCCCAGATCGCCGCAGCTTCTTCCTTCCGAGGTTTGTCAACGCGGGCCGCCGATAGTGCGAGTGGGCAACCTTGCACCCCGGCCCGCATCGAAAAACCTTCAGGGGAGCGGTCATTCGCTGCGGCTTGAACCAATGTCGGCATTGTAGAGCCTCACACGCCGGGGGGACAACGCGCTCGATCAGAACCTACGCCAGATCGCGACCGTGTCGGCGCGTCCCCACCAACACGTTCATTTCTTTACGACCAATGCCGGATGTCTACCTCGCCAATATCGTGTTACATTGACAATGGAACCACGAGGAGGAGCGGGGTTTTGCTGGAACATGCACTTGTTCTGGATTCGTTAGGGGCGCCGATCAGGCACCGGCAGAAAACCCATTCAGCTGATTGGGACGAAGTGGAGGACTTCTGCCGGTCGGTCTATATGCGATATCGGGTGCGGCCTTTGGATCGCTTGTCCCTGCCGGATGCGACCATGATTTCGGCGAAGGCGGGCTGTGTGACCATGACCCGGTTTGCCTACGGCACCGGCATTCACCTTGACCGTTTCGATCCTGATGCCGGAAACATCCTTGTTCTTAACACCCTGCGCGGGGCATTGGATCATCAAACCGATGGTGGCTCTATTGCAACCGCTGCCGGGGAAAGCTTTGTCGTAGATTGCTCCCGAGCCGAATATTGGCTTGAGGGTGATCCCGACCATATGCAGCTGAACCTCACGATCCCGCATCAGGCGATGGTTGATACGGCCGAGAGGTGGTTCGGTTTCGTGCCGGATGACCGCCTGTGGACGAGCCGTGTCAAGATCGGCGGCCCCAACTCAGCCTGGCCCGCGCTTCTCGATTATGCCACCCGTGCCTTAACGCGCGCGGGCGAAGTCTCATCCGACGCAGTCTTGGTGCGGCATATCGAAGAGATGCTTTGCGTCGAACTTCTGCGACAGTGGGCATCGGCCGCTGGGTTGAGCCTTGAGACCGGGGCCCGCTGTGCAGCCCCCGGTTACGTTCGCGCGGCCGAGGAGATCATGGAAGCCGAAGCGCGCGAAGCACCTTCAATCGGCGATGTGGCCAAGCGTGTCGGCGTTTCTGCAAGGACACTGTCCGGCGGATTTCAGAAGTTTCGAGGTATTTCGCCTCGGGCATTCCTCGTGGCGCGGCGGCTTGACGGCTTTCGCCGGGATCTTGAAACTTTGCCAGCCAATGTGACCGTCACCGTGATCGCCGCAGACTGGGGCTTTTCGAACTTCGGCGCTCTGGCCGGCCGGTATCGAGAAAGGTTCGGAGAAACGCCGTCGCAGACGCGTGGTCGGGTCGCACGACGCGTCCGCCCGCACTGACTTCGTTTCCGAAATCGGACAGAACATACCGGTTGCGAACAGCGCGGCCGATCAGTGTTCCGCATTCTTCTCTTCACATCTTCAAGGGAGGAACCAATGAAGGACATCAACCCAAACGATCTGAAAATCCGGTGTGACGCCGTTCTGAACGGACTGGGCACCGGTCCGTCGCGTGTGCCCGGGGTTGTCGCGATGGCAACGGACCGCAATGGCGATATCTACGCCGGCGCGGCCGGAGAGCGGCGGCTGGACGGCGACGCAATGACGGAGGACACGGTCTTCGCCATCTTCTCGACCACCAAGGCAATCGCTGGCACCACAGCCCTGCAATGTGTCGAGGAGGGTTTGTTGGACCTCGATGCGCCTGCGAAAAACTACGCCCCGGCCATCGGTGAGTTGAAGGTGATCGACGGGTTCGACGCGGACGGCACCCCCAGACTGCGCGCCCCCAAAAGTGATGTCACGACCCGCCAACTGATGCTGCACACGGCCGGTTTTGGCTATGATTTCTTTAACGAGACCTATAAGCGCCTCGCCGAAGAGCAGGGCCAGCCCTCTGTCGTCACCGGCAGCCGCGCCTGCATCGAAACCCCGCTGCTATTCGATCCGGGCACGAAGTGGGAATACGGCACGAACATCGACTGGGTCGGACAGGTCGTCGAAGGCATCCGCGGCAAACGCCTGGGCGAGGTTATGAAAGAGAGGATCTTCGACCAGCTCGGCATGCAGGATATCGCCTTTACCCGGACGCCCGACATGAAGGAGCGGACCGCGACCATCCACGCGCGGGGCGAGGATGGCGGGCTGACCCCGATGGACGACTTCGCACTACCTGATGACCCTGAGGTCCACATGGGCGGCCACGGGCTCTACGCGACTGTGCCGGAATACATGAAGTTTATCCGCATGTGGTTGAACGACGGTGCCGGTCCGAACGGGCGGGTCCTGAAACCCGAAACCGTCGAATGGGCCGTGCAGGGCGCACTTGTCCCACCGCAGAAAGTCACCATGCTGCCCGGCGTCATTCCCTCGCTTTCGAATGATGCAGAGTTCTTTCCGGGCATACCCAAGGACTGGTCCTACACCTTCATGGTCAACACCGAAGACGCGTCCACCGGGCGCCCGGCCGGCGCCATCGGCTGGGCCGGGCTGGCGAACAGCTACTATTGGATAGATCGAAAGAATGGGATCGGCGGCTACTGGACAACGCAGATCCTGCCGTTCGCAGATGGGGTCTCCTTTCCAGGGTATATGGATTTCGAGAGCGCGGTCTACGCGGCCCTCTCGGGGCAATAACGGCATTTTCCTGCTATGCCAAAGGGCGGGGCGCATGCGCGCCCCGTCGGACTTGCCGGTTTTCACGCCTTAGATAGGTTATGAGATAAAGAAGCCATTGGACGGGTTTGGACCGAACGTCCGCTAAGGCCGAAAATGACCAAACCCGGCGGGTTTACCCGCCGGGCCCTAGGGGGAGACCCCGTTCTCAGAACGGGATCTCGTCGTCGCGGTCGACCAGCTCGGGGTTTTCGGCCTCGGCCGACTTCGGGCGGCTCAGGAAGTCGACCTTCTCGGCGATGATCTCGCAGCCGTAGCGGTCGTTCCCCATGCTGTCGATCCACTTGGTGTAGTGGATGCGGCCGTGGACGAGGACCTTCATGCCCCTTTCGCAATGCTCCGCGACCGTCTTGCCAAGACCATTGAAGCAGGTGATGCGGTGCCATTCGGTGTCCATGACCCGGTAGCCGTTCTCGTCGCGCAGCACGCGACCTTCCGAGAGGCGGGGGCGGGAGGTGGCGAGGCTGAAGTTGGTGATCTTGGTGCCGCCCTGGGTGGTGCGGGCTTCGGGGGTCTGACCGATGTTGCCGGCGAGGATGACGATGTTCTGCATGGTAAGCTCCTGTGTGTCCTGTCTTCGGGACCGTCCCTTCGACAAGACCCGGAAAAAGCCCGTCGGGTGACGCGTGCACGGTGGACAGCATGGACACCGGAAACCCCCAAAGGACCGGGGTGGTGCGGGCGGGACGCCATAGGCGGCCAACACGGCCCGGGCTGACGCGGGGTTGCGCGCAGGAAGCCGAACGGGATTAGGGGATTGTCAGTCGAAGGGATGGCCCAGAAGCCAGAGAGATGCGGGGAGCCCATGCCAGACCATGTCCCCTTGCCCATCGGGACTGCTTTACCCCAAGCCCAGCACACCGCTAGCGGCCTAAGTGGCTATCACCAGCTCTCACCCTTGCCCTTGCCTGCCGAGAAATGCAGGGCCCTACCGCGATGGGATATCGATACCGGGAAATCCAGGACACGGACCGCACCAACGACTGCTTTCCATCTCGAGGTACTGACGCTTAGCGAGCTGAAAAATATGCAGAAGGACGTCGCCGAGGCGATCTCCACATTCGAGAATCATCAGAATGCGGAAGCCCGCGCCAAGGTGGACGCTTCCGCCCGAGACCTCGACTACTCCCTAGCCGAACTTGTCGGCACAGAGACGAAATTCACCCGGCACCTGTCGTGGCGAAATACCGGCACCCTGAGAATCCGGCGATCACATGGTTTGGCCGGGGTCGCAAACCGCGATAGTTCGTGGAGCTCTTAGTGTCTGATCGGAAATGAGTTGAGTGAATTCAGTAGGTTGTGATTCTGTTTGGTTGGAAGCTGAACGGAGATCACCATGGCCTGGACCGAATTCACCCGCGCGCAGCATAGGCGCAATACGAAGCGCTATCCAAGCGATTTGACCGATGCGGAATGGGAGATCGTGCAGCCATTGTTGCCCGGTCGCAACCGGATTGGGCGTCCGCGAAAGGTGAAGTTGCGGCAGGTCTGGAATGCGATCCAGTATCTTGCCGCCGCCGGGTGCGCATGGGCGCTCCTTCCGAAAGATTTTCCGCCGGCCTCCACCGTGCGTTATTACTTCTATCGCTGGCGCGATGATGGCTTGCTGGCCGAGATCAACCGAGAATTGGTCGCGGCCGCGCGCCGCGCGGCAGAACGCAATGTGCAGCCGACAGCCGGTGTGATCGACAGTCAGAGCGTGAAAACCTCTGAAAACACGTCCCTTTCCGGCTACGATGCGGGCAAGCGGATCAAAGGTCGAAAACGCCACATCATCACTGATACCTGCGGCAACCTGATCGCATGCGAGGTTCATACGGCCAATATTCAGGATCGTGACGGTGCGCCCGGGGTCTTCGCCAAGCTCCGCCGCGAAGCCCCGAAACTGCGCCACATGTTCGCGGATGGCGGCTATGCCGGGCCGAAGCTGCGGGGTGCCCTCGTGAGCCTCGGACGCTGGACGCTGCAGATCGTCAAGCGTTCCGACACCGCCAAGGGCTTCGAGGTTCTACCACGCAGATGGGTCGTGGAACGTACATTCGCATGGCTCGGTCGCTGCCGTCGTTTGGCAAAGGATTGGGAAAAATCCATCGAGAGCGCCGAGGCCTGGCTGCTGATCGCCCATATCCGGCGACTGACACGACACCTCGCAACAGGCTGAAATCATTCATCCCGTTTTGAATCGGACATTTAGAAGCGGTAACACCGCGAGCGACCTAGCCATAAGTTGAGGGCACCCTACGTCCAAACGTGCCCCATGCTCAGCACTAGGAGAAGGACGGCTACCCTTTGAACAGGCTGTCCGCAACCTAGCACATACCCGAAGGCAGCCCCGCTAGATATAGAATTTGAATGGCTGCGGTCCGCCCTCCCGCGCCGAACCCATCACAAGGATGTCGCCGACCATCTTCGCGAAGCGAACCGTTACCGGCAGCCCGTCGTTGAAGTTACACGAGTTATAGTTGATCTTTGTCAGTCCCATGATGTCAGAAAGAACCGTCCGCATCTCTGGTTGACGATGCTTTGAGCGCAAGATCGTCACCATAAGTGGGTTGGGTGTTTCAGGCCCGATATACGTATCCAGCTGTGGGACGTAGCCGCTCGTCCAAAGGTAGGCGTTTTTCTCGTCCAGATTTAGGGCCGTCCCCCTGATCACGGGGTAGTCGCCTGCACGGAAGAGCTTTGCGTCACCACCCGTAGGTCTGATCCGTACACCGACGACGTTCGTCCCCTTCGGAGCCGCCTGACAGAAGGCCTGCCACTCCTCGTCGTTGAATGACGCCTGCCCATGGATGAAGAGTTCCTTGGGCGGCTCGGAGTGCAGATTCCGGTACGCTTCTATCACAGTCCCTAGAAGTTCTTTCGCGGCGTCAGCGTTTAGATGGTATTCGTACTCGCCGGTCTTCCATCGGAGGCATCGAATTTGGGCGTGCGTGATCGGGCCATGGCTGGCCTCCTTTCGAGTGTTGGTGAGAGGGAAAGGTGTTCAGGTTGACTGACGGGGCCGCGGATCGTTGGCGATCCTGGCACCAAGCTTTTCGACCATGTCGATGTAGGTGGTCAGCGAGACGGGCCTGCCAGGGCCCCAGGGTTCAGGGTCGACTGATCCGTCCCGCGCCACCCGCGGCAAGTTTGCGAAGGCGATGACATTAGTGACAGGTCGGATATCGATGAACGTGGTCCCTCGTGCGACCGCAAGAGTGGCCAAGGGAAAGCGCTCGATCGGCGCAAAGGTCGACACGGTGGTCCAACCGAGATGGATGAATGTTCCACCCTCTCCGCAGATCATATGCGCGTTTGGCAATGACGCCGCTTGCCTGAGATAGCCGAGATCACGCAGGACGGTCTCGCGCTCGAGCCGTTGTGCCTGCCCCGTCTGGCCGGTTCGGCGTAGTTCCTTGTGTCGCCACCACGAGGCAGCGGTTGCGCGGAGCACGCGCAAGACACCTGTTTGCATGGGAATGCCCTTCATCCGTAACGGCAGACCGGAACCCGGCCCGGACCCATCTGAGGGACTCCAAAGGCCCTCATCCGTCAGTCACAAAACCCGAAGGACACTTTCACTTTTCCTGGGCACGGACCCTGTCCTTCTCAAAACCAACGGGCCCTCAACCGCCGTTGCCACCTGTGTTCCCATTCGCTCCTGCGTCACGTTCCAGGCATGCGCCGAAATTCCGCCATCAGCATGAGATGGTCGGCAAACCGATGCATATCACCCCAATCCTCGAAAAATCCGCCCGTGTTGCGCGCCCAAGACGCGAACTCGGGACACGCCTGCATGCTTGTCAGCAGATCAAGCGCGGTCCTGTTCTCGCGCAAAGCCAGGCAGGAACAACGCAAGAAGCGTGATGATTGCACCGGACACGCTATTGGGCTTCGGCTCCAGCACCGCACCGAGATAAGCAATTAAGGCCGCGAGCACCACGGTCCAGCTCTGCCCGCATCATGCCGAATGCTAAACTGACTTAGCTCAAGGCCGGGCCGTCCAGGCTTATCGACCCAGCCTTTCGTTGTTCGCAGGCGGCAACGAGGCCGGCGGAAGCTCGCCGTTTCTGCTGCATTATGGCCTGGTGATGTTCGTTATGCCTGACTTCTGTCGTGCTCAGCGCTATCTATCCGACAACACTTGAAACGGAGCGAGCTATGAGATTTTCTCGAACACTGGCCGTAATGGCGATTGCAGCGGTGTCAATGGCCGCCGTGCCTGCATCGGCAGACCCTGGGCGCGGCAAGGGCAAGGCGCGCGGCGACCACCACAACGGATTTGCAGGACATTGCCCGCCAGGACTTGCAAAAAAGAACCCGCCCTGTGTGCCGCCGGGGCAGGCACGCAAGACCTATGATCACTACGGCTCTAGAATCGGGGACATCCTTCGCATCGGTGATTACGTGGTTATTCGCGATCCCCGTAGGCTAAATCTAGAACCACGTGACGATTGGCGCTATTATCGCGAGGGCAACCGGGCCTATCGGGTTGATCGTGACACCAGAAAGATCCTCTCCGTCATCAACCTTATCGATGCCTTCACAAACTGAGCCGTCGGCGTTGATGATCGGCTCTAACCCAGTTTTGATGCAGATTGACAATCTGCCGCCGTACTCACCCTACTTGAACCCAATCGAAATGGCGCTCTCGAAACTCAAGGCGCACTTGCGACGGACAGGGGCCAGAACATTCGACCAGATTTTCGACGCATTCGCGGAGTCTGCGATCTGTTCACACCGCCTGAATGCTGGAATTACTTCTGCGAAGCAGGAAATGGATCAAGTTAAAGGCTCGATGCTCTAGAGGGTCGTGGTAGACCGAATATCCTCGGCGGCGAAGTCGATCAGTGCGCGGATCTTGCGGGGCAAGGCCCGGCCCTCGAGATAGGCCGCGCTGACAGGACCGCTGTCGCCTCCGAACTCCTCCAGCAAGGGGACCAACGATCCGGTCTCGATGGCGTTGCTCAGGGCGAAGCGCGGAATGTTGGCGATCCCAAGGCCGCCGATGGCCAGATCCATGGCCGCGCGCGCGGAGTTGACCTGGAACCGCCCGTGGATCTGAACATTTGTCTCGACCCCGTTCCTGACGAAGATCCATCTGTGCGGAACCCGCCGGTTGGTGTCCACTATACAGGTATGGTCAGCCAGTTCCTCGGGTGAGCCGGGCTTTCCGTGTGCTCGGACATAGTCCGGGCTGGCCACCAGAAGGCTGCTGAAGGTGCCAAGCCTGAGCGTCTTGAGTGACAGCATGTCGGACCGGCCGATGCGAAAAGCCAGGTCGAAGCCGTCGCTGGCCAGATCGACATAGCGGTCATCGAGCCGCAAATCGAGTGTAAGATCCGGGTTTTGTCGGGCAAACCGTGCCAACATCCCCGTTACATAGACTTCGCCGAAGGTTACAGGAGCCGAGATGCGAATGACGCCGGTCAGGCCGCGCGATCCTTCGGCAACGCTGCCGAGCAGCTCATCTAGATCATCGAGCAGCGCCGGCGCCCGCGCAATCAGGTCCTCACCCGCCGGTGTCAGCCCCACCTTGCGGGTTGTCCGCTGAAGCAGGCGGGAACCGAGGCGTTGCTCGAGCGCAGCCACATATTTGGAAGTCAGCCGGTTCGACACGCCCAGTTGATGGGCGGCCGCGGTGAACGAGCCCGTCTGCGCGGTGGCCACGAAGGCCCGGAGTTCATCGACGATATCCATGGCAAATTACTTAGTACATTTTGTGGATAGTCATTCTCCATAGTCGCCATTTCATTGACTAAAGACAAGGCGTATCTTCCTGACAGATCAAACAGCGCCTGAAGGCGCGCACTGAAAGGAACAAGTCATGAAAATCGCAATCATCGGGAACGGCAATGTCGGATCCGGTCTGGCAAATATCCTGAGCAAAACACAACATGAAGTAGGGACCTTTGGTCGCGCCGACGATGTGGCAAAGGCCGTGACTGAGGCCGATATCGTTATCTTCGCGACACCCTATGGGGCAGCTGCCGAAATCGCCGACCAGGCAGACTTCACCGGCAAGATCGTCATCGATGTGTCCAACCCCGTCACCGAGGATTTCTCGGCCCTGCAACTCGGTACCACCACGTCGGCCGCCGAGGCGATCGCTGCGCTCGTTCCGGGAGCGTTCGTCGTGAAGGCATTCAACACGATCTTCGCCCAGCACTATGCGGGGGATCTCAAGCTGGACGGTCAGCCGTTGCAGACTTTTATCGCCGCCGACGACGAGACGGCGCGCGAAACTGTGAAAACGCTGGCCGCAGAGGCCGGGTTCGAGCCGGTCGATGCCGGCTCCCTGTCCACCGCCCGTCAGCTTGAGCCGCTTGGCTTCCTGAATATCCAGTTCGGCTATGTGCTCGGAAAAGGCACCGAGATCGCGCCGCGCTGGCAGTTTTCCGCCTGACCCAACCTCCCGAACAAAGGAAAAAGACAATGTCCAACGCAAACCATCATAACCCGCCTCAATCACCGCTGATCCCCGGCGTGGCGAATGCCGATCTGGCAGCCACAATCCTGCGCGTTGCGCTGGGAATCCTGTTCATCGCCCATGGCTGGCTGAAACTCGTGATCTTCACGCCGGCGGGAACGACCGCCTTCTTCGAAAGCCTCGGCTTTCCGGGAACACTCGCCTATCTCGTAATGGCCGCCGAGCTTGCCGGTGGCGTGGCGCTGATCCTCGGCGTCTGGACCCGCTGGGTGTCGCTCGCGCTGGTGCCGGTCCTGCTCGGCTCGATCTACGCGCCGCATGGCGCGGCCGGTTTCTTCTTCTCGAATGAAGGCGGCGGCTGGGAATATCCCGCATTCTGGGCGATCACACTGGTCGTGCAAGCTCTGCTGGGCGACGGCGCCTATGCGCTCAAGCGCAGCCGGAACTGATCCGATCCGCCTTCATGGTGCGGGGCAAGCAGCCCCGCCCCCATTCCCCAAAGGAGTATCACGATGGCCAATCCAATCGAAAAATTCGACATGAATGCCGCGCCGATCCGCATCGATACCGTTCGGCTCAGGGTGCGGGATCTGGATGCCGTTTCGTCCTTCTACCGTGACGTTCTGGGGCTGGTGCCGCTGGCAGAAGCCGGAAGCAGCGTGACACTGGGCACCGAAGAAACGCCGCTGCTGCATCTTGATGGCGACCCGTCGTTTCGTCCGCGCGATCCCAGGCAGGCGGGGCTGTTTCACACCGCCTTCCTGCTGCCGTCGCGCGGCGATCTGGCCCGATGGCTCGGCCATGTCACCGAAAGGGACACGCGGCTGCAGGGGGCGTCGGATCACATCGTCAGCGAAGCGATCTACCTGGCCGATCCCGAAGGCAATGGGATTGAGGTTTATGTCGACCGACCACCAAGCCAGTGGCGCGATCGCGCTGGCGAGATCCGCATGGCAACGGACCCGCTGGACCTCAAAGATCTGATGCGCGCGGGGCAAGGCCGGACATGGGCCGGTTTCCCGAAAGGCGGCATCATCGGCCACGTTCATTTGCAGGTCGGCGACACGAAAGAGGCGGATCGCTTCTATCACGACACGCTCGGCCTCGACATCGCCGCGACCTATCCCGGCGCGAGTTTCTACGGCAGCGGCGGTTATCACCACCAGCTGGCCGGCAACATCTGGAACAGCCGCAGTGCCGGGACGCGGGACGCGTCCGAGGCGGGGCTGAGCGAAATCACCCTCGGCGTCGATCCGACAGCGCGTCAGGCGATCACGCAGCGCCTTGGCGGCGACCGCTTCATCGATCCCTGGGGCACCGCCTTCGCGCTGGCGCAGTGATGCGCTTTGCGAAGCTGATAGTAAAAACGGAGACAAGACATGCTTGTGAATGGAAGATGGGTCGAGAACTGGCAGCCGGTCCAGAAGGCTGATGAACAAGGGCGTTTCATACGCCAGGTTTCGGAGTTCCGGAACTGGGTCACCCCCGACGGACGCCCCGGCCCCACGGGCGAGGGTGGTTTCGAGGCCGAGGCCGGGCGGTACCGGCTCTATGTCGCGCTGATCTGCCCCTGGGCCTCGCGCACCCTGATCGCACGGCGCCTCAAGGGGCTTGCGGATTTGATCCCGGTCACGGTGGTCAACCCGACGCTGACCGATCAGGGCTGGCGGTTCGGCGGCTATCCGGGCGCGGATGAGGACCCGCTATACGCGTCGAAATACATGCATGAACTCTATACCCGTGCCGATCCCCATGTCTCGGGCCGCGCTACCGTGCCGGTGCTGTGGGACATGAAGCGCGGCGTCATGGTGAACAACGAAAGCGCCGATATCGTGCGCATGTTCGATACCGCCTTCGACGCGATCGCCCCATCCGATCTGCGTCTCTATCCCGCCGATTTGGCCGAAGAGATCGACGTGCTGAACAGGCAGGTTTACGAAAGCCTCAATAACGGGGTCTACAAGGCCGGATTCGCCTCCAGCCAGGAGGCCTATGACGAAGCCGTCTCGGGGGTGTTCGCGATGCTTGACCAGCTCGAGTCCCGCCTCGGTGACGGCCGCCCGTATCTGTTCGGCGACAAGCTGACCGAAACTGATATCCGTGCTTTCGTGACGCTCATCCGGTTCGACGCGGCCTATCACGGACTATTCAAGACCAACTGCCGGCAAATCGCGGATTACCCGCATCTTTCGGCGCATATGGAGCGTGTGCTGCGGTTGCCGGGCGTCGCGGAGACGGTCAATATGGATCACATCACGCGCGGCTACTATTCAATCAAGGCGCTGAATCCGACGGGCATCCGGCCGACCGGCCCGGCGCATATCCGGCGGTTGCTTGACACTGTCGCGTAGGGGAAAACCGTGTTCGGCCGGCGGGTGCGAACCTTCGCCGAACATGCCAAACTACCGACAGCAGAAAGGCAGATCATGTCCAGACCGATTCCGCAGGTGCAGCCCATTGAACGCGAGGAGCACCCGAGCAAAGGCCGCTATGTCTTCCGGTTAGGCGAGGACGAAGCAGAGATGACATATTCGCGCGCAGGTGAAAGCATGATAATCATCGATCACACTGAAGTTCCCGATGCGATGCGGGGCCGCTCGGTCGGGCAGGCGCTGGTGCGGCGCGCGGTCGAGGATGCGCGGGCCGAAGGCCGTTCCATCGTCCCGCTATGCCCCTTTGCCAAGGCGCAGTTCTTGCGCCATCCCGACTGGCACGATGTGCTGAAACGCTGAACTGGAGACGCAATCATGAGCTGGAGCCCCTGCCCCGATCCCACGCTTGGTGAACCGGAAACAGTTGATGCGATCGAGACGCTGATCATTCCCCGCGCCGTCGATCTCGGCGGGCTGGAGGTGCGCCGTGCCCTGCCATCGACCAAGCGGCAGATGGTTGGTCCGTTCATCTTCTTCGACCAGATGGGACCGGCGGAATTCCTGACCGATCAGGGAATCGACGTGCGCCCGCATCCGCATATCAATCTGGCTACTGTCACCTATCTGTTCGAGGGCCGCATTCGGCACCGCGACAGCCTTGGCACGGATCGCGAGATCGAGCCGGGCGCCGTCAACTGGATGAAGGCGGGGCGCGGCATCGTCCATTCCGAGCGCACCGATGAGGAGCGGCGCCGACAGGGCCAGCGCCTCTTCGGCCTTCAAACCTGGGTGGCGCTGCCCGAGGCGCAGGAGGAAGGCGATCCGGCCTTCGTCCATCACGGCGCAGAGGCCCTGCCGATAATCGAAGAGGGCGGAATGAAGGCGCGGCTGATCGCCGGCGCGGCCTTCGGGGCGCGGTCCCCGCTCGCGACGGCATCGGAAACACTTTACGCCGATGTCCAGCTCGCCCCCGGCGCGCGCTTTGCCGTCGAACCGTCCGTGACCGAGCGTGCCATTTATACCATCTCGGGCGAGATCGACGTGGCGGGACAGTCCTTTGCGCCAGCCCAGCTTCTGGTGCTGAGGCCGGGGGACCAGATCGTCGTGCGGGCCAAGAGTGCCGCGCGTATCATGCTGTTTGGCGGCGAGCCGATGGAGGGGCCGCGCTGGATCTGGTGGAATTTCGTCTCGTCGCGCAAGGAACGGATCGAGCAGGCCCAAGAGGAATGGCGGCGGGGTCGCTTTGACACTGTGCCTGGTGATGAATCCGACTTCATTCCGCTCCCCGAGACGAACACCAAACCACGAAGGGCGCTCGGCGGCGTGTTTTATCAGTAGGGGTGAGGTGTGCACGGCGATCGCCGGGATGCTGCAAATACGTCAACTGCGCGATGCGCAATCGCCCCCGCAAAGCGGCCGGTCTCGAGGTTGCCCGGCAACGCAAGAAAAAGGAATGCGCCCGATAGTGGGCCAGGGATGGGGGGCTGATTTTTGGCCGGGCAAATCGAACGTATCAGGGTATTTGTGAAGGTCGCCGAGCTTAATGGATTTGCGGCGGCCGCGCGTGAACTCGGCGTCACGCGCACGATTGCCACGCGCTATGTCAGCGAGTTGGAAGACGAGCTTGGCGCGCAACTTCTGGTGCGGACAACGCGCAAGGTCTCAACCACCGTGGCCGGGCGGCTCTATCTGGAGAGGATGCAAACGCTTCTGGCCGACCTGGACCGCGCGGATGAACTGATCAATCAGCAACACGCCACGCTATCGGGCGAGCTGTGCCTGTCGGCACCTGTCTCGTTCGGGCAGAGATTCCTTCCGCGGGTGCTCGCCGGGTTCCGCGAGAGCTATCCCGAGGTTCTGCTCAAGATTCACCTGACCGACCGTTTCATCGATATCATCGAGGAAGGGTTCGACATGGCATTGCGTATCTCGGGGCCGCCGGAAGAAGTCTCGACCATCTGGCGCAAGATCATGCCCATCCGCCGCTCGATCGTCGCCAGCCCCGGTTACCTTGAGACGGCTCCGCCGCTTGAGCAGCCCGAAGATCTTGGCGGACACGCCATTCTTGGATACAGCCACTTCCCCGGCGGACAAAGCTGGAAACTGACGCATTGCAGAACCGGCGAGGTCCGTTCGGCAACGGTTCGTCATGGCTTTGAAAGCAACAGCGGCGAATTGATCGTCGCGTCTGCCCTCGGCAACGGGGGCGTTTCAATGTTGCCGGATTTCCTTGTCCGTGATGAACTGGCCGCAGGCACGCTCCGCCGGATTTTGACGGACTGGACGCCACCTGAGATCTGGCTGACGGCCTTCTATCCCCCATACGAGATGCTCCCCGCGAAAGTCGAAGCTTTCACGGGGTTCATCGAGGAACAGGTTCGCGCCTTCCCCGACATGAGCGGTCGGATGGTGGTGTAGCATTTGCCGCCGCCGACTTCGCAATGCGATGAGCCGCAGCAAAAATTCTCAGGGCATGTTGATAGTTTCGATGTAACCGGCGGTGCCTTCGTAACAGCTAATCCGGCCCATCCAGCCACGATAAAGATGAGGGACGGAAATACGCGCCCGGCAGGCGCAGCAATTTTGCGTAACGTTGCGCCAATTTTGCCCGTTGCCATGCGTGCCGTGGGGATAAGGCTGCGATCTGTGCAGTAAAGTTACACCCTGACCCGCGGAAATTGCCACGCGGGGATTGCCGGGCGATTTCGCACTATTGGCATCTTTTAACGCAACAATTGCGATGTATTTGATCGTAATGCGGAACTTCAAAAGTTCATTGTTGCACTGAGCGCGTCAGTCAATTGCGCAGAGGTCAACTTGTCTCAGCCTCCCGTTTCACCCACATGCTAAGCAACAGAATGCATCGGAGGAAATGACAATGGGCCTGCTTATCGACGGCAAATGGGAAGACCGCTGGTACGACACCGGCAAGAGCAGCGGGAAGTTCGAGCGCGAGGATGCGCGGTTCCGCAACTGGATTACGCGCGACGGCCGCCCCGGCCCAAGCGGCGAGGGCGGGTTCGAGGCCGAGGCAGGTCGGTATCACCTCTATGTGTCGCTGGCTTGCCCCTGGGCACACCGCACGGTGATCTTCCGCAAGCTCAAAGGACTCGAAGACCTGATCGGCCTGACGGTCGTGCATCCGCACATGCTCGAGAGTGGTTGGGAATTCGATCCCGCCGACCCCGATCCAATCGGGGGGCAAAAATTCCTGCACCAGGTCTACACCAGCGTCGTGCCCGACATGACTGGCCGCGTGACGGTGCCTTTGCTGTGGGACCGAAAGCGGCAGACCATCGTGAGCAACGAGAGCTCGGAGATCATCCGCATATTCAACGGCGCGTTCGATGATATCACGGGCAACAGGCTGGACTTCTACCCCGAAGAATTGCGCACAGAAATCGACGCCATGAACGACTTCGTCTACCCGCGCATCAACAACGGTGTCTATCGTGCCGGCTTCGCCACAACGCAGCAGGCCTACGAAGAGGCTTTCGACCAGCTGTTCGACGCGCTCGATACGCTCGAAGCCCGGCTGGGCCGCTCACGCTATCTGCTGGGAGACCGCGTGACCGAGGCCGACTGGCGCCTGTTCACCACGCTGGTCCGGTTCGATGCGGTCTATCACGGTCACTTCAAGACCAATCTGCACCGGATCGAGGACTACCCGAACCTGTCGAATTACGTCCGCGACCTCTATCAGGTGCCGGGTGTCTCCGAGACCGTGAGTCTCTGGCACATCAAGCAACATTACTATGTGAGCCAGCGGACCATCAATCCGACGCAGATCGTCCCCAAGGGCGGCGAGCCGGATTTTTCGCGCGCGCATGACCGCGATCACGTGACCCTGCGCGCGGCCAGCTGACGGCACCTGCTTGCGCGGCATTGGGATCTGCGCGTTATCGCACAGCCGATGCCACTTCTTTGCCAATAACGATTTCGCCTCCAAGGCCCATCTTGGATGTATATGAACAAAAGGAGCTTCCCATGACGTTCAGACCAGTAGCCTCCACCAGTAAAGCGCAACCTGCACTGGAAGGTGCGGGCGTGCATCTGCAGCGCGTATTCGGATTCGACGATCCGTCATTGACCGATCCGTTTCTGATGATGGACGATTTTCGCAACGATGACCCGCGGCTTTATTCCAAGGGATTTCCCTGGCATCCGCATCGCGGGATTGAAACGATCACCTATGTTCTGGACGGTCAGGTCGAACATGCTGATTCGCTTGGGAACCGCGGCCTGCTTGGCCCGGGCAGCGTTCAGTGGATGACTGCCGGATCGGGCATCGTGCATCAGGAAATGCCTGCGGGCAACGCCAAGGGCCAGATGCACGGCTTCCAGCTCTGGGCCAATCTGCCCGCGTCGCTCAAGATGACGGCGCCGCGCTACCAGGACATTACCGCCGGCGACATCCCCGTCGAGGGCGACGATGACGGCACGGTGGTCAAGGTGATCACTGGCTCGTTCTGGGGCAAGACCGGCCCGGTGGACGGGATCGCGGCCAATCCGATGCTGCTCGATGTCTCAGTGCCCGCCGGTCGGCGCAAGGTGCTTCCGGTGGACACGCGGGCCAATGCGCTGGCCTATGTCTTTGCCGGTTCCGGCACGTTCCGCGATGCCAGCGATCCTGTCGGCATCAAGGTCGAAAAGGAATATCGCGGGCAAGAGCTGAATATCCGTGATCAGACCGGCAACCGCACGCTGGTCCGTTTCGGGTCTGGCGACGAGATCACGGTTCAGGCGGGCGACGATGGCATTCGTTTCCTGCTGATGACCGGAAGACCGATTCAGGAACCCGTCGCCTGGCATGGTCCCATCGTGATGAACACCCAAGAAGAACTACGGCAGGCAATCTTTGAACTGAACAACGGCACCTTCCTAAAGCAAGCGTGAGGATGCCGCACGGTACGCAATACCAACCAACTGAAAAGGAAAAGACAATGGCACAGCCCAAGATCGCAATTATCTTCTACTCGACCTACGGAACCAACCATGCCGTCGCCTTGGCGGCGGCAGAGGCCGCCCGCAATGCAGGTGCGGATATCCGCCTTCGCCGGGTTCCCGAGACGGCCCCGAAGGAGGTTGTCGCGACTCAGGACGCCTGGAAAGCGCAACTGGACAAGATGGGCGATATCCCCGAGGCGACGGCCGACGACATGGAATGGGCCGACGGCTATTTCTTCTCGACACCGACCCGTTTCGGCGTGGCCGCCAGCCAGATTCGCGCCTTCATTGATACGCTGGGAGGACTGTGGGGTGCCGGCAAGCTGGCCAACAAGACCTTTACGGCCACGACGAGCGCCCAGAATCCGCATGGCGGTCAGGAAGCGACCATACTCAGCCTGTACACCACTGCGATGCATTGGGGCGCCATCATTGTCGCGCCGGGTTTTACCGATCAGTCCATTTTTGACGCTGGCGGCAACCCCTACGGCTTCTCGACCAACGCCAATGGCTTTGACGATGCCGGCAAGGCGGCAGTGGCTCATCAGGCCAAGCGCCTCGTGGAGATGACCACAAAGATCACCGGCTGATCGAGACGGCAGATCGCGGGCGATATCCGGGCGCGAACCAGAGCGCCCTACCGCCCGCGAAACCGGTCATATGCTGTATGCATATCAGTTCGTGGGACAAGAAGGCTGCTGCTGCGAAGCCCTTAATGTCGTTTTGCACAAATAAGTAAGTTCAGCAGTTTTTTACCCTTCGGCAGGATCAACTGCAACCGGTCGGGTCTGTCGCGCGCCGCCTCGATCGGATATCGGCGGTCTGCACCACCCGGCTGCGGCTACGCTCTCAAACGCAGGCCGAGGTCGAAGCACCGCATGTCGGCACGCAGCCCGGCACAGGTACAGGGACACCGGGTGCTGGTCTAATTGTTGGGTCTAGACCTCAAGCTGGCCACCGCATCAAGGAAGGCCTGATCCAGCACCGGATCGTCCCATTTACCAGCGACAGCCATCCAGCGATCCAGATCCTCACGGAAACCCGGATCGTCACTCTTCATGTGAAACGTGAACAGGCGGTTGACGATGTCCCGCATCAGGCTTGCCATCTGGGCGTCGTCGATATGGGCGGCCTCAAGCCATGGTATTTCGCGGCCCTCGGCATCGATCACGAGGACATCGGAATAATCCCCCGTCCTGGTTGTTGGCACCGTGCCTGCGTGCAGGTCTTCGAGGCGCGAATTGCGGATGCAGATCATGGCCATGATCTTCGCAAGATTGGCCGCGATGCGGTCTTCGTCAGCGGGTTTCATGAACAAATCCTCATGTGGTAGATAAATATCGGCTGTCGGCTTGTGGGACACAAGGACAGGATCATTCGTTGAGATAGGCCGTCCAGTTTTGCCGCGCATGCACAATACGCAGCACGTCCAGCCAGCTGTCTTCGATCCGATAGATGATGAGATGGGACCCTGAGCGGTACACCCGCACCGGTGGGCGAATTTCGAGCCGTTCGCGCGCGATTTCCGGGTGTCGGACCAGCAGGGACATATCACTGGCAATCGCGCGGATGTAGGTTTCGGCCTGGCCAACAGACCAGATGCGCAGGGTGTAATCCCAGATCGCGTCCAGATCGCTTAATGCTGCGGGAGACAGTCGGCATTCAGTGACCGTTGGTGTCGGCATTCTGATCTCGCTTGCGGGCTAGGAATGCTTCGACATCCAAATGCCGCGCGGGACCACTGGCGATGCCCTCATCGACGAGCTGCTGCAGCTCCGCAATGGCTTGATGGCGGTCCTGGTCCCGGCGGATCAGATCGCGAACGTAGTCACTGGCGTTGCTGTAGCGCCCATCCTTGGTTTGCGCCTCGACCCAGGTCTTCATCGGATCGGGCAATGAGACATTCATCGTGGCCATGATCTTGATCTCCTTCCTCATGAGGATGGCATAGATTGCCAAAGTTTGTCAATAAGCGCGCCAGCGCCACCAGACTGGACCTAACCGGCTACGGCGCTCCCCGAACCCGGCGGGTTGTCCGCCGGGCCCGAGGGGGAGACCCCGTTCTGTTCAGAACGGGATCTCGTCGGCGCGGTCGACCAGCTCGGGGGCCTCACCCTCGGCCGACTTCGGGCGGCTGAGGAAGTCGACCTTCTCGGCGATGATCTCGCAGCCGTAGCGGTCAATGCCCATGCTATCGATCCACTTGCTGTAGTGGATACGGCCGTGGGCGAGGACCTTCATGCCCTTTTCGCAATACTCCGTGACCGTCTTGCCGAGACCGTTGAAGCAGGTGATGCGGTGCCATTCCGTGTCCATGACCCGGTAGCCGTTGTCGTCGCGCATCACGCGACCTTCCGAGAGGCGGGGGCGCGAGGTGGCAAGGCTGAAGTTGGTGATCTGGGAGCCGCCCTGGGTGGTGCGGGCTTCGGGGTTCTGATCGATGTTGCCGGCGAGGATGACGATGCTCTGCATGGGTAAGCTCCTGTGTTTCCTGTCTTCGGGACCGTCCCTTCGACAAGACCCGAAAAAGCCCGTCGGGTGACGCGTGCACGGTGGACAGCATGGCCGCCGGAAACCCCCAGAGGACCGGGGTGGAGCGGGCAGGCCTGGCACAGGCCAACACGGCCCGGGCTGGCGCGGGGTTGCGCGCAGGAGACCGAACGGGATTAGGGGATTGTCAGTCGAAGGGATGGCCCAGAGGACAGAGAGGCGCGGGGAGCACATGCGAGACCCTGTCACCTTGCCCAGTCGGGACTGCGTGAACCCAAGTCCAGCATCCGACTAGCGGCTGAAAATGCCAAGCACAGACTTCCGTCACCCCTACCACGCCTGCTGGGAGTCGCAGGGCTCTGCTGCGACGGGCTAACGATAGCGCCTGCTGAACTTTCAAGAGGCGACCGCTTCCACATTCTCAGGCATTTTGGTTTCGGCATTCCGACGGGGTGTGCGGAGCAACCGCAGGCCATTGAGCACAACAAGAACAGTACCCCCTTCATGGCCAATCACTGCCAAAGGCAAGGGCAGATCGAAGAACAGCCCGCCCAGAACAAGTACGGCCATGGCGCCCATAGCAAAGATCAGGTTCTGACGGATGATCGTGGCGGTCCGGCGCGCCAGCCTATGCGCCTCGGCAAGTTGCCCCATATCTTCCGACAAAAGCGCGACGTCTGCGGCCTGAAGCGCGACTTCCGACCCCGCCGCGCCCATCGCAATCCCCACATCGGCCCGCGCGAGCGCTGCCGCGTCATTGACCCCGTCTCCGACAAAAGCGACCCTGCCCTTGGCCGCCAGCGCGCCGATCATACGCAGTTTGTCCTCGGGAAGCATGTCGGCGTGGATCTCGTCGGGTTGGAAGCCGAGTTCGCGGCCTATGCGCAAGGCGACCGGCCTTCTATCGCCCGTCATCATGAGGATCTTCGTAACGCCGCTCTCGCGAAGCGCCGCAAGGGCGGGTCTGGAGCTTGGGCGGGTCTGATCCGCGAGGCTGACTGCACCGAGTAGTCTGGAATCCTGGCCAAAGTAGATGACCGTCTGCGTGTCCTCGGCCAGCGCCGTTAGGGACGGATGGTCGATCCCGGCCCCCATCCGCGCCGCCATGCGCGGATTGCCGGCCCATAAGGTTTCGCCTGCCCTGTCGCCGGTGATACCCTCGCTTGGAAGCGCGACGACATTCTCGACCTCGGCTTGCGTGATCCCGCGATCGGCCGCTTCCTGCCGGATCGCCGCGCCGCTATGGTGTTCCGACTGGGCTTCGAGGCCGGCCAGAAGGGACAGGAATTTCTCCTCATTGCCATCAAGCGCAACGACCTTGGTGACCGCTGCCTTGCCTGTGGTCAGCGTGCCGGTCTTATCGAAAGCAAAGGTATCGACCGCGGCGAGCGTTTCGAGCGCAGCCCCTCCTTTGAACAGCACGCCCCCCCGTGCCGCCGCCGAGAGTGCGGACAGAATTGCGGCGGGAACCGAAATCACGATGGCGCAGGGGCTTGCCGCCACCAGCAGCACTGCCGCGCGATAAAGCGCCTCGTGCCAGTCATTCTCAAGCCTGATGAAGACGGCAAAGGCGAGAATGGCGCCGAGTAGAACCGCAATCGTATACCGCTGTCCAAACCATTCGCTGAAACGCTCGGACGGCGCCTTTTCCGCCTGCGCTTCGGTCACCAGAGCGATCATCCGCGCGACAGTGCTTTCCTCGACCGTTTTCGTAACAGCGACTTCCAGCACTCCGTCAAGGTTGACCGTTGCCTCGAACACCTTTGCGCCCCGCTGCTTGCTGACGGGCATGGATTCACCAGTGATATTCGCCTCGTCCAGCGCTCCACGCCCGGCAGTGATCACCCCGTCGGTGGGCACGCGCGCGCCGGGCCGCAGTACGAAGATGTCATCGACCTTCAGATCGGCGGCGGGAATTTCCATGATCGTGCCGTCGGTTGCCTTTCGCAAGGCGGTCTCGGGGCGCAGCGCCATCAGGGCCTCGACAGCGCGGCGCGCGCGTCCGAGTGCGCGCTCTTCCAGGGTTGTCGAAACGCTGAACAGCGTCAGCAGCACCGCACCCTCAAAGGGTGCGCCAACGGCTGCGGCCGCAATGGCCGCGACAACCATCAGCAAATCAATATCCAGAATGCGGTCTTTCCACAGGGCCACAAGCGCCCGCCACGCCGCAGGCACCCCCCCGGCCAGATATACGAGCAGCAGACCGACCATGGAAACGCGTTGGGCTGCGATGTCCCGCAGTGGCCAGAGAGCGAGAGCCGCCAGAAGCATCCCGAGGACCGTCAGGCCCGTCAACACCATCGCACGATCTGCAGCGAACAGCTTTTTCACAATATCTACCCGAATGCTGGAACAAGAAAGTAAGAGTCAGCTATCATGATCGGTCACCCGGCTACCAGTAAACGTTGTGGCACGGGGTGCGCAGCCACGAAGACCACATTGGTTCGCGAGTATGCGTGGCGGCGCATATGGTAAGAGTTTCCCTGACGCGGGTCCGGCAGGCCCATAACGGAAAACGGGCGATCGGATGTTCAGGCCGTTATCCGCATCGCAATTCCCTACTGAACCCTTATTCAACATCGCCAGAAGTGGCATTCCTGAAGAACGGCGACTTTCCGCATCTTCACGCGCACTCATGAAGCGATCGGTAGGGGTTGTTTCCACGTGGCTCATCTCCCCTCTGCTGAGGCGATTGCCGCTGACTCTTCGGGAAAAAGTCGTCCAACTCCCACGCCCCTTGTGCTGCGGTCATCATTGCGCAGGAGGAACAGGGCGTCGAGCCTGCGTCTTCTTGCGAGCGTCGCGCCCGCCTCGGAGCCGAGAACCATGAGGGCCGTCGCCCAAGCGTCGGCCTCGGCACAGGTGCGGGCGACGACGGTGACGGAGGCCGGCGAAGCGATCAGCGGCGCGCCGCGCCTCGGGTCCATCGTGTGCGCAAGGCGTCGTCCCTGCACCTCGACCCAGTGGCGGTAGTCGCCGGAGGTCGCGACGGCAGCGTCCTGCAGCCCGAGGATCGAATGGGGAGCCCGGCGCTCCGGGTCAGGCGCTTCCACCGCAATGGTCCACGCCTTTCCGTCCGGCCGAAGGCCGAGCGCGCGCATTTCACCGTCGATCCCGACGAGGGCGCCCGCGATCCCGTGGTCGCGCAAGGTCTCGGCCAGCCGGTCGACCCCATAACCCTTGGCGATGCCGTTGAGATCGAGTGCGATAGGCGAGGACTTGCGCACTTGGTCGCCGTCGATCCCCAGAACCTCATGCGCCGGGCGGCGCGTGGCGGCCATTGCAGCGCTGATGCCCTCGGCCGCGGCGGCCTCCGGCCCGAAGCCCCAAGCCGTCACCGCGTCCCCCATGCCGATGTCGAAGGCCCCGCCCGAGGCGCGCCCAATCTCAAGACCGAGGCGAAGAACTTGCTCGAGGCGC
This sequence comes from Pacificoceanicola algae, assembly GCF_049341065.1. Classification (NCBI taxonomy): domain Bacteria; kingdom Pseudomonadati; phylum Pseudomonadota; class Alphaproteobacteria; order Rhodobacterales; family Roseobacteraceae; genus Pacificoceanicola; species Pacificoceanicola algae. Next base: position 103,176 of record NZ_JBMPIX010000013.1, read on the forward strand.
GCGGGAACGGCCACCCATTCGCCCACCGGTGCCGCGTTGAGGCGCATCAGGTCGCTCTCAGGCTTCCATGTCGACATCTGCGCGTCCACCTCATCAACCGCCGCTTGCAATGCACCTTGAACTGCATTCGCGTCGAAACCCAGTTCCGCGAAGAACATCGCCGACCAGCGCGTGCCCATGGTCGAGCCATTCAGAGCGTGGCGCACCATTTCAGTAGACATCTTCGACATATCGCCCCTCCGCCTTCAGCACCGCAGGCGTGAGCCCGGTTGGCGCGAGGATCTCGGCCAGCGCATCGGCCACGCCCGCCGCCATGTCGCGTCCACCGCAAACCATCACGCGGGCCCCATTGCGGATGAGATCCGCGACCTGAGTGGCCTCGCCCCGCAGAGCATCCTGCACGTAGTGGGGCCGCGCCCCGCGAGAGACGGCCGTGACCAGCCGGGTCACCCGCCCTTCTTCCTGCCAGGCGGAAAATTCCTCCCCGTAGAAGAAGTCGCTATCCGGATGACGCATACCGAAGAACAGATGGATCGGCCGCTGGCGCGCGTTGCCGCGCACGATACCCGCAAGTGGCCCAACGCCGGTTCCCGCGCCGATCAGGATCACGGGCGCGCGGCTCCGGCCCGGACGGAAACCGGGGTTGCGGCGGAGGAAGGCGGTCACGGTGTCGCCGGGCTCCAGTGCGGTCAGCTGGGAGGACGCAAGACCGCCGGGATGCTTCCTCACCACGATCTCGATGAACCCGTCGCGCTGGCCTGAGGCAAGCGAGTAAAGCCGCGGTACGACGCTGCCTTCGGGCAGGATGCCGATCAGGTCACCGGCCACGAAGCGCGCGAACCCTCCCCCGGTAAGTCGCTGCCAGAGCGTTGCGCGCGGCAGGGCGAAGCGCAGGATCGCCGTCGGGGCCTGCACCTCGGCACCGTAGTCCCGGCGCGAGACGAGGGTCAACGTCTCGGTTTTCGGCAGGACGGGCTGGTGCGAGAGTTCCAGCGGGATCCCAAGCGCCTCGCCGAGCGCGCGGCCCCAACGCGCGAAATCCTGCGGCGACTGACGGTCGATCGTGTCGAGCGGCATGAGTTCGGGCCAGCCTTTCGCCCCGGCTGCCGTCACGACAGCTTTGGCGAAGGCGCAGTAGGCTGGGAAGCTGCGGTCCCCAAAGCCGAGCACGGCCAGAGGGATGTCGGGCGCGCGATCGAGGGCGCTCAGCCGATCAAGGAACCCCTTGGCCGAGGCCGGCGCCGCGCCGGCCCCATAGGTCGCAGCAAGCAGGATGATCCGTTCGGCCTTTGCATAGCGCTCAGGGGCGAAGTCCGACATCGGGCCCACATGCACGCTCTGCCCGGCTTGCGACAGCGCGGCGTGGAGCGCTGCGGCGAAGCCCCAGGTACTACCGCCCTCACTGCCGACAAGCAGGATCGTCTCGGCCCGGCCCACTGGCTGATTGCCCCGGATGCGGGGCCGCCCGCGCCGTCCCGCGAGCCAGATCAGAAGGCCGGTAGCTCCCATGGCCGGGACGCCGAGCGCCATCAGCCCAAGCACCAGCCCCAGCGTCGCCGCGCCCTGTCCAGTGTGCAGCATGTAGATGGTTTCCGAGACCCGCTCCCACCCGGTCAGGTCGGCCCAGGCCAGAAGCGCTCCGTTGCCCTGATCGAGATACCCAGTCCCCCGGTCGGTCTTCAGCGTGAAGGCGTCCGTCGCATCGCCGGGATAGGGAAAGCTCAATTCGCGCAGTTCGGCGGCGGGCGTCTGCTGCAAGGTCGTCATCTGATCAGGGGCAAACCCCGTTTCACCGCTCAGCTCGGCCGGGAAGACTGGCGCTGCGCCGTCATCAGGGAGAAGATCGAAAGTCGAGGCCGTCATCCACAAAGCTGTGGTGGACGACAGAATGAGGCCGATCACCGCAATCCGCGCAATCTCGACGTGCAGCCGACCGGCAAGCGGCCCCCGCAGAGGCGTGAACCAGTGCCGCCAGCCGCCGACCCGCCGCGCGACCAGCGCCGCACCGGAGAGCGACACGACCAGCATCGCCAAAGCCCCCGTCGCCATGGCGATGCGACCCCCGTCCCCGAGAAACAGCGAGCGATGCAGGTTGGTGAGCCAGCGGAGGGTCTGGTTCGGATCGGCCGAGGCCACACCCTGACCCGTCGCCGGATCGATCACGGCGGCGCCGGGCGTGCCTTGGTCGAACCAGTAGGCGGTGATCCGACCCGATGGCGACCGGCGGATCTGCTCGACGCCCGGATAGACCGCCTGGATGCGGTCCGCGAGGGTGGCGACGGTCAGACCGGCTTCCACCTGCGGCGCGGCGATGCGTTCGGCCGCAGGGAAGACCGACAGCGCCGCGCCGCTCAGCGAAAGGACGGTGACGAGCGCTAGGGCCAGAAGACCCGGCCAGCGATGGAGTGCACGGATCATGGCCCTCACTCCTCACATGTCGTAGGCGAAGCTGGCGACGTAGCGGCGGCCGCGAACGGGCGTGCCGGCGCCATCGGTCGTGAGCGGTACCGCCACCTCGTTCGGGCTGTCGCGCATGTCCTCGACGGCGGCGTCGATGTGGAGCGTGTAGCCCGCATCGAACAGCGCGTCGGCCAGATCGAGGGTGATCTCCAGCGTCCGGCCCGCGCCGACGCTGGCGCCGGTGATGCCGTTCACCTGTGCGGTGTCGCCGCCGGTGGCGCGGTGCCAATCGCTCAGATGCTCGTAGTACTTCGATTTGCCGCCGGCCATCCAGAGACTGCCGACATAGGCGCCCGAGGCGTCGGTGACATAGAGCGCGAGATAGGCCCCGTCGCCGCCATAGTTGTTGAGGGTCGTGGTGAGCGTCACCGGTCGCGCCATCGCGAGACCGGGAAGCGTCAGCGCCGTGGTGAGCGCCAGCGTTGCGAGTAGTGATTTCATCAGGTTCATCCTTGTTCGGGAGGTTGGTTCGGAGCGGCTCAGTTCACCTGAACCTTCGGCGGCGCGCCGTTCCCGAAGAGGCCGTTCTGCGGCGGCTGGGCGGTGCCTGCAGGCGTGGGATTGGGAGCGCCGCCGCGGTCGTCGTCGTCATCCTCGTAGTCCATCTCGACGACCTGGAGCGTCGCCGGATCGAGTTTCACTTCGATTTCCCGTCCGGCCGCGTCGCGGCCCTCCATCTCGTAACAGCCATCGTCGATCTCGAACTTTCGCACGGTCCAGCCGTTCTTCTGGGCCACTTGCATCGCAGCCTCGCGCGGCTGCCATTGGCTGCGGGGCACGGAGCAATCGTCGTCATCGGCGAGCGCCGCGCCGGCAGGCAGCAGTGCGAGAATGGCAAGTGCGGTCAGGGTCTTTTTCATGGCAGGGTCTCCTTTGGTCTGCTGAGGACAATCTGGAGAGCCGACCTGAGGACTTCCTGACGGAGCAACGATTCCCGCTTCAGCTTGCCGTCAGGAAGAAAAAGGCCGGCGCAAAGCCGGCCTTCTCAGATCGGGCCGGACGTAGGATTCCGTCCCGACGACGCCTGCCGCCGCTGGACTCAGTTTCCGGAACGCGGCCGGTGCGGGTCCCCGACGCCCATCATCGGCATCGGATGTTCGCCGTAGAGCGGACCAGGTTCCAGGCTGATTCCCATCGGTCCAGTAGTCCCGTCCCGCGACGTCATAGAAGTATGGACGAGAAGCGCCGCCGGATACAGCAACTGGACATCGTTCGTCTCGTGCCAGATCATCCGTTCGGCAAGACGCGCGGTCTCTAAATCCCCCGCTTCTTCTGCCGCTGCGTAGAGATCGACCAGAGCGGTGACCAAGTCCACGTCGCCATCGTAGAGCTGCGACAACTCGGCTTCCAAGCTGTTCCGATCAGGTATCGCCGTCGGTAGTACCGTTCCAGTCGTCGCAGATTCTGCCCAACCGAGCATGGGCAGAACCAGCCGCTCCTGCGCTGCATTGTGCGGCTTCAAGAGGTCGGCGGCAGCGCGAGCGGCAGCCCCGATTTCGTCGGACCTTCCGGTGATCCGTTCAAGCTGGCCCTGATTGTCGGCGTGTACCGCGCTCAGTGCATAGGGTGTTTCATTCGGAGCCGCGATCGCAGGCACGGCAAGCGCCGTTATGACGGCGGCGATGATGAGTTTTGTTTGCATGACAGCCTCTCCTCTACTGATGCAAACACTCTGCCAGCCCCATCTGAGGGCTTCCTGACGGAGCAACGATTCCCGCTTCAGCTTGCCGTCAGGAAGAAAAGGCCCCGCCGGTGAGAGCGGGGCCAGGTCGCGCCGAAGGGAAAGTCGGTCAGACGATGTCGCCGGGACCGGGCGCGCGCTTGTCGCCGGTAATCATGGAACGGGCGAGGTTCTCGCGATGCCGGAAGGACGCCAGTACGACGCCGCCGACATGCAACGCCACCAGCAGCAATAACAGATTGGCGAGTGCCTCATGCACCTCTTCAAGCGCATCATTGTCGCTGCCGCCCGTCTCGCCCTCGTCGGCGTAAGCCGGTGCCACGATCTGAGGCAGGTCAGGTAGCAGCGTGATGCGGTCGGGGTCTTCCATGAGCCAGCCGGTAAGGGCGGTGGCCGAGAGCGTGACAAGTAGCGCCACGATCATCGCCGCGCCGGCCGGGTTGTGCCCGAGATACCGGCGCTCTCGCCGCCCGAACATCGCTCGCAGATAGTCAAGCGTCGCTGCGGGACCCTGCAGAAACTGGGCGAAGCTCGCATAGCGACCGCCGACCAGACCCCAGACGAGGCGAAACCCGACGAGGCCCGCAACGACATACCCGGCGATTTCATGCGTGGTCTGCCATTCGTCTGCCGTCAACCAGGCGAGCGTAAAGGCACCGACAAGGCTCCAATGGAAAATCCGCACCAGCGGATCCCAGACCCGGACCTTGCCGGACGACCCGGCACTCATCTTGGGGGCGTCATGCGTGGTTGCCTCAGTCATTGTCGCCTCCGTCCCGATCCCGGCCCCGGTCCTTGTCGCGGCGTTTGTCGTTGTCCTCGTCTTCGTATTCGAACTCGATCACCTGGAGCGTCGCCGGGTGGACGGTCACCTCGATCCGGCGCCCTTCGGTATCGCGGCCGTCGATCTCGTAGCAGCCGTCGTCGATCTTGATGCGGCGCACCGTCCAGCCGTTCTCTTCGGCCAGCCGGGCAACGGCGTCGCGCGGCTGCCAATCGGCCATCGGGACGAAGCAGTCGTCGTCCGCCAACGCGGCGCCGGCCGGGAAGACCGCGAGAAAACCGAGAATTGTCAATGTCTTCTTCATGCGTCAAACTCCGCGTGGCACGCCTCTTGATGCACTTCATGCGCGGCGAAGCTGACGGCAGCCTGAAGCGGCGTGCCCAACAGCTTCAGCTTCGTGTCAGCCAGACGGATCATGGGGAGTCATCGGGAAAAGAACGGGACCAGACATGCGCATCCTGCTGATCGAAGACGACACGACTCTCGGCGCTGCCGTGCGCGACCAGATCGCCGCCGATGGCCAATCGGTGGACTGGGTCACGCGTCTGGATGCGGCGGGCGACGCGCTGCGCGGGGCGTCCTATGACCTGATCCTGCTCGACCTCATGCTGCCGGACGGGCGCGGGATCGGGTTCCTCAAGGGCCTGCGCGCGCGGGGCGATGTGACGCCGGTCATCATCCTGACGGCGCTCGACCAGGTCTCGGACCGGATCGAGGGCCTGAACGCGGGCGCCGACGACTACCTCGTGAAACCCTTCGACCTGTCCGAACTGTCGGCCCGGATCGGCTCGGTTGCCCGGCGATACAGCGGCAATCCCAACCCCATCGTCACCCATGGCGCGCTGGACATCGACCTCGCCGCGCGCAGCATTCATCGCGACGGCAAGCCGGTTCAACTGACGGCCCGCGAATGGGCTCTGTTCGAGGCCTTCCTCGCGCGTCCGGGGCAACTGCTGTCCAAGCCGCAGCTGGAGGATAAGCTCTACGCTTTCGGCGCCGAGGTGGAGAGCAACACCATCGAGGTCCATGTCAGTCGCCTGCGCAAGAAGCTCGGGAGCGCGGTCATCGAGACCGAGCGCGGCATGGGCTACAGGCTGGGCAAGTCGTGAGGCTGCCACGCAGCCTTCAGGCACGGCTCGGTCTGTCTCTCGGCCTCGTGCTGACGATCCTCTGGTTGCTGGCCGCGACGGTCACGGCGGTGATCGTCAGGGGCGAGTTGGACGAGGTTTTCGACTCCGCCCTGCGCGAGACCGCTGAGCGCATCCTGCCGCTGGCGGTGACCGACATCGTGGGCCGCGAAGACCAGGGCGTGACGCAGAGGCTCGCGCCGATCCGCGAGCACGACGAGTTCTTCACCTATGTGGTCACTGACGCCGAGGGTCGCGTCCTGCTGCAATCCCATGCGGCGGACCCCGCCGTGTTCCCGGCTTACAACGAGCCGGGGTTTGAGCAGACCGCCACCCATCGCCTCTACAGCGACGCGGCCCTTCAGGGGACAATCCGCATCACCGTCGCCGAGCCGCTTGCGCATCGCGCGTCGGTCGCGCGGGAAATCCGGATGGGCCTCGTTCTGCCGCTGCTGGTCGTGCTGCCCGTCGCACTCGCTGCAATCATCCTGGCCGTCCGCTTCAGCCTCGCCCCCCTGCGCCGCTACCGCACACGGCTCGAGGCACGCAGCGCCCGCGACCTGTCCGAAGTTCCCGCCGACGACCTGCCGGCAGAAATCGGACCGCTGGCCGCAACCCTAAACAACCTTCTGAAAAGGTTGCGCGAGGCGTTTGAGGCCGAACGCAGCTTTGCGGCGAACGCCGCGCACGAATTGCGGACCCCGCTGGCAGGCGCCATCGCGCAGGCGCAGAGGCTTCGGTCGGAGACCCATGATCCGGCCATTGACGCGCGCGCCGCGGAGATCGAAGCGACGCTCAAGCGATTAACGCGGATGTCGGAACGCCTCATGCAACTTGCGCGGGCGGAAGGCGGACGACTGCGAACGGACCGAAACACGGATCTCAGACCCGTCGCACGTGTCGTGGTGGATGATCTGGCACGTACGGGTGCGATGGACCGGATCGCGCTGACCCTGCCGGACACTCCCGTCCTGTCCGATATCGACCCCGATGCCTTCGCTATCCTCTGCCGAAACCTAGTGGAGAACGCCCTGCGCCATGGGGCGGAGACCGCCCCGGTCGAGGTGACCGTGACGCTGGACGGGCAGCTCATCGTGGCGAACGACGGTCCCGTGCTGTTGCGCGACACCCTCGACCGCCTGACGGCGCGTTTCGAGCGGGCAAAAACGAGAACCGATGGCAGCGGACTCGGCCTCGCCATCGTCGCGGCCATCGCGGACCGGATCGGAAGCCCGCTCAATCTTGAGTCACCGCGTCCGGGTGAGTCTTCTGGTTTCCAGGCCTCCATTCGGTTACCTACAGATGTTCCGCATTCCGTCGCGGGAGATGCGATGCCCAAGACGTGACAAAAGATGGTCCATCAGCAGCTTCGCGTCTTATCGCGCATCACGGCCTAATCGCTTTGCATCTAGAGCGTGTCGTCCCTGACCTGATTCAGGATTCCGTTTCGGTCTGATCTGAAATGATCAAGTTGCGGAACCAGACCGGCAGCTCAAGGCAAAGTGCCGGGGTAATCAGTGGCGTCGCAAGTTGGCGGAAGTGGCCCTACGGGTGCGGGAGCGGATTGCGGCGCAGGGCGATCTGACACTCGATGCGCTGGTGCGCGAACTCAGGGCAAACCATGGCATCGAGATACACCGCTCGGCGTTCGGCCGCGTCCTGCACCGTCTTGGGCTGACACACAAAAAAGACCTGCGAGCAGCTGAACAGGTCCTCCCGGATGTCGCTGAGAAGCGGCGCACTGGCACCGATATAGGCCCGGAGGTAAATCCACGCCGTACCCGGGCCCAAGGAAAGTGAGGCCAGAGGCCTCACCCGAAGGGATCGTATTCCGATACGATCACGACCTCGTCGCCGTCGATTTCATCGGCGGGGACGGCGCCAAAGGTTCCATCCCCTGCCTGGAAGACGACGATCGAGACCATGAGCGTGGCGGCGAGGGAGGCGGCGAAGGCGTGTGCATCTT
>NZ_JBMPIX010000014.1:0-97453 GCF_049341065.1 Pacificoceanicola algae
ATGTGAACCCGACCCATCTGGCACATCAAGATGCTTGCCAACACGCAAGGCCCCAGTTTCCACACAGCCTCGGCCCAGAGCATCACATCGGCGGCGAGAGGCGAATAAGTCTGCGCGTCGCAGCTGCGGCCAAAGGGAGATCACTTTTGCGGCGCGCGCAGCAGGTTCATCCTGCTGCTACCGCGGTCGACTTTCTCCCCGCCGCTGTCATTTGGGGCTTTCTCGCGCGGCAAGCGCAAACCTTTCCACAATACGCGTGATGTCCTGTGTAATCGCCTGATCGAGGCCGACGGCGGCAATGCCGAGTTTACGACCAGGATCAACGGCAGCGTGCAACCCCCAATAGCCGCCATGGCGGTAGATCTGGCTGCCATCCGTTTCGCAACCGTACAGACCCATGCGGTAAGGGCTTCCGGTGGGATGCCCCGGAGCGGCTAGCATCAGATCAAGCGTCTCTGGCCGGTCGAACGTCGCGCCTGAGACGAGTGCGGCGTAGAGCTGGGCGGCGTCCTCGATGCTCGCGACGATCCCGCCGCCGCCAAAGGCATCGACGCTGCCGTGGATTAGGTTCGTATCGAAACCGTCCAGCCACTGATGTGCGCGGTCCGGCCCCTTTGCTGGCGGTTCGCCCTCCCAACGGACATTCGAAAGGCCGAGCGGGCCCCATCGCAGAAGGCTGCGCACGGCCTCGCCAAGCGGCTGACCGATGGCACGTTCGATGATCCCGCCAAGAAGGACGTAGCCGGTATCCGAGTAGGCGAAGACTGCCCCGGGAACGGACAGCGGCGGACCGAGATCAAGCATGACCGCGATCTGCCCGGTCCGGGTCCAGATCCGGGCCGGATCGTCCAGGACTGTGTTCAGGTAGGCCGGGCTTTCGGCATGGTCGGCAAGCCCGCCGGTATGCATCAGCAGTTGCCGTACGGTGATCGATCCGGTGTCGTAGCCGCCGGTCCGCAACATCGCGGCGTGCTCGGGCTCGACAAGATTCGCAATGGGGGCATCGAGGTCCAGACGCCCCGTCTCCCACAGGCGCAGGACCGCGGCCGCGGTGAAGGTCTTCGTCAATGAGGCGAGGCGGACAGGGGTCCTGGCGGTCATCGCGCTCCCGTCTGGCGCAGCGGCCCCGATCGCGGCCGTAACGGTCTGGCTTCCTGCGGCAACGGCGATGGCGGCGCCGGGTGCGGACGGGTCGAGGTTCAGAGCGGCAAGAGCGGCGTGAAGGGCCGCTTTGGTTGGCAGATCTGCAGGCTCGGCAAAGGCTGGAGACGCCTGGCGGTCAAGGGGCGGAATGCGAGGTGGTGTCATGCGGTGATTTCCTTTGAGAAAGGGGCCTCGTCGCCGCGCAGGAGTACGAGCCCGACAGCGACGAACCAAGCGATGGCGGCGAGGCCGAAGACTGCACCGGCACTCTCTCCGAGCGGTGGCAGGATGGTCGCGAGCCCGGCGAGGCCGCCGAGCGCACCGATCCCACATGTGACGCGTCCGAAGAAGCCGCTCGCGCGCGCCGCGAAGCTGACGACGAGGACCCATGCGCCGCCGGCGATTTCGTTGCCGCCGCCAAGGCCCAGTTCGACGGCATGAAGCGTCTGCCAGAGAGAGGCCGCAGCCGCCGGATCGGCGGCAAGCGCATGGGTCCTTTCGACGGCGACATTGGCGATCATTCCGGCGCCGAGGACAAGCGCGGCCCAGATCAGACCGATCGCGCCGGAGACGGCAGCGGCGTCGGGCAGCAATCGGGCGATCTGCTGACGAAGCGTGACGACCAGAACAACGAGCGCCAGTGCGTTGACGACGTAGATCGTGGTGTTCCACGCGATCAACACGCCAGGCCGTTCGGCGATGAAGGCCGCGACCGCAGCGGCATTGATCTCGTCCGTCCCGTAGCCCAGCGGGGCGAGCGCGGTGACAAGAAGGGCGAACCCCACGAGGTATGTTGCGGCGCAGGTCAGGGCGGCAAGTCCGCCGGCTTTGCGGAGGGTCATGTGCGGGTTCCCTAAGGTTAGCGTTCCACTTCAGCGGCGAGGGTTGCGAAGTGTTCGGTAAGGTGCCGCGTCCCAAACCGTGGCGCGACCATATCCAGTCCGAGCGCGGTCAGGAAGAAACGCGCCGGGCCGCTGATCCGCCGCGGCAGGACCGGCAGGACGGCGAGGGTCGCGCGGCGCAGGGTGTCCGGCAGGTGGGTGATGCGCGGCGATGTGCCGAGGGCGGTGAAGGCGGCGCGCGCAATCTCGTCCTGGGTCATCACGTCGGGGCCGCCGATCCCGACCCAGCCCCGCCCCGCGTCGGTCGCGTCGGCGATGGCCACGGCGAGATCGGCGCCATGGATGGGGTTGAGGCGCTGCGTCCCGTCGCCAAACAGCCAGACGCGGCCCTTGCGCGCCATCGCCAGGATCTCGCCCATATCCGAGAAGTAGCCGGTGGGCGCGATCACTGTCGCCAGCATGTCGGAGGCGTGAAGCGCTTCCACGAAGGCGGTCTTGGCATCGACGAGCGGCACGCCCGCCATAGCATCGGCGTTCAGGACGTGCACATAAGCGAAGCGCCCGACGCCCGCGGCCTCGGCCTCGCGCAGCAGGTTCAGGTTGGCTTGAAAGTCGACCTCCCGGTAGCCCAGTCGATCTGCCTGCCGCGTGATCCCCAGCGAAGAAACCACAAGGTCCACGCCGTCCATGATCCCATTCAGGGTCTCGGGCCGCGTGGCCTCGCCTTCGATCAACAGATCGGCCAGGCCCTCGGCCCGGGCGGTGTCGCGCACCAGCGCGGTGACATGGTGCCCCCGCCGCGCATATTCGACGCAAAGGTAGCGGCCGAGGTAGCCGGTCGCGCCGGCAATGAGAACTTTCATGGATCGTCTCCGGAGTTCATACGAAGCCGACGCCAAGCGCGGCGGCGGCCATGAGGGCGATGACAGGCGTCCAGAGCAGGCGCTCCGGGCGCGACGGGCTTGCGGCGTTCGCGGCAAGGGACAGCAGCGTCAGTGCGACGGCTGGCCAGAACAGGGCCGCCAGGGGCGATGCGCCGATCCCGGCCCGGGCCAGAACGGCCCCGGCCATGGTGCCGAGCAGCGCAGCCTGGACCAGCGCCAGCGCCCGCCAGACAGGCGGCAGACGGCCGGGAAAGCGGCCGCCGACCGTCAGATGGCCAAGCGGGACACCGGCGGAGACGGCAAGGTGCATCAGAACCGGCAGAGCGGCCAGCCCGGCATAGGCGAGGGCGAGAGCTTGGGTCACGGTCCAGCCCCCTCACCACCACAGAAGCCGGGCCGGGAGAACGCGTGGCCTGCCGTGCGGCCTGTTCTGAGGCAAGCCAAGATCGTCCCATAGATACCGGGGCGGATATGAGTTGCGCTCCGTGAGGGCTTTGGGCGCGCTGGTCAAAATGCGGTGCAGGCGCTTCATGCGGTTGCGGATTTCTTGCATGGCTCTGACCCTCAGTTCACGACCGCGTGGCCGCGGCCGCGCAAGCAATTGAGGACGATGTCCTTGCGCGTGTCGCTCGCCTCGGATGCGCCCGCCGCGGCGCCCGTCGCCGCGCCGACAACGGCCCCGCCGAGCGCGTCGCCGTTTTCGTCGGCTTTGCCCAGCAGACCGCCGATCCCGGCGCCGATGGCAGCGGCCGCCATTGTTTCCTGGTCCAGTTGCGACTGGCTGCGGGCAAGGCTTCGGCAGGCGCTGAGGTCGCTCTGGAACTGCGCGGTCGGGGCACCGTCCAGGACCGGGTCCACATCCGCGCCCATGTTGGCGCAGGCCCCCAGCAGGGTGGTCAGGAACAGTGGGGCGATCTGCATCGGTTTCATGTTGTGTCTCCTTCGACTTTGACTGTTTCGAAGGAGGATCTACCCGTCCGCGCCGTGCGGCGGCATGACCGCAGGACCCAGCTGCTTGACCCTGGGCATCAATTGCTGAGCCACGCGGTGGGACTCGCCCCGGTCCAGCGCCGGAAGGCCCGTACGAAGGCCGAGGCCTCGGAAAAGCCCAAAAGGTAGGCCGTCTCGCTGACCGAGACCTTGCGCGCGCTCAGGTAGTCCATCGCCATCCGTCGGCGTAACTCGTCGTGGACCTGCGCAAAGGTGACGCCTTCGTCCTTCAAACGGCGGTAAAGCGTCTGCCTGCTCATGCCGAGATCGCGCGCGATACGGTCCATCGACAGAGTGCCTTCGTGCAAATCCGCGAGCATCCGGGTCTCGACGGCCGAACGCACGGTGTCGTCGGTCGCAAGCGCGTCCAGCAGCCCGTCCGCGTGGCGCGTGAAAACGCTGAACACGTACTCCTTGCCGCCATCGAAGGCCGCGTCCAGCCAGACCGGGTTGATGCGCAGCGCATTGCGCGCCGCGCGGAACTTTACCGGTACCCGAAAAAGCTCCGGGTAGCGGTTGGCATGCGGTGGCGGCGCGTAGGTCACCTCCAGCCCGCGCTCGAACGGGTGCTCCGGGGCCGAGCGGCGGAATTCGGAGATGAAGCGCGCAAAGCTCGCCTCGGTCGCCATCCAGCTGCCGTCGCCGGGCCGGTGATCCACGAGCCAGACCGCCTCTCCGTCGCGCTCCAGCGAAAACCGATCCCGCCCGCCGGGGATCGATACGTCGGCCATCAGGCGTGCGTAGCGATTCAGCTGAACTAGGCTGTGCGGGAAGGACTTGGACGCATGCACGATCTGGCCGACAATCGACATCGTCTCCAGCCGGGTCTCCAGGACGTGGCGCAAGAGCAGCGAGGTGTCGCCGGTCGCCTCGACCCCGGCGGCGATGAGCGTCTGATAGGACCCGACCGGGATGCGCGTGTCCTGGTCTGCCAAATCCTCTGCCGTCAGCCCCGATGCCGCCAGCAATTTGCCGCGCGGCGCGCCTTCGGCCACCGCGTAATCGAGGAAAGCGGTGGCGAAACCGGCTGCCATGGTCTGATCGGACATACCGCCGTCTCCACAGGTCAATTTCGATGGGCCCGGTCATGCCATTGCCGGACGAGCGCGGACAGGATGCGTCAAGACATTATGCCCGGACAACCCCTATGCTGCAGCAAATCCTCGCACTGATCGCCACTGTCCTCACTCTCGTCGCGCGCGCCGTTGCGGCGCTGCTCTGTGTCCCGAAGGTGCACCACAGGGGGCCGGCGACCGCAATCGATGATACCTCCTTGCCGAGGCGCGAAGGAGATCACGGTCGTTCATCATCCAGACCCGGCTTGCCATCGGCTAGAGCGGTGTCTCTGGGCCGTGAGCTACTGTCGCCTTTGTCGGTCAAGAGTCTTTTGCTCAGCAACGTTCCAACTTCATTGAGAATTCAACCCTGCTGACCGGACTCGATCGGATGCCTTTTCAGTGTCGCAATACCTGAATCTTGCGAAGCGCCGCAAAAGTCATGTTGCCCTTCAGGGGAATTCCGCGTATTCGGCGGGCAAGGTGCCGGGCACCTGCCGCCTGCGGACGCGAGTCACGGTGAAGCCCGGAACAAGACGACATCTCACCCTCGAAGCATTTCGCAGGTGGGCAATGCAGGCTCCCTCCCGATCCGAAATGCCTCTCTGGAGGAGTGAGCGATGTCTGCAGGACCCGCGCCGAATACCATTGAAAACCGATTTCTGACCCGTCCAGTTGGAGGATTGTTCCTGTTGAATGCCCTGCCGATGGCGGTGGTCATGTCGATGGGTGGCCTGCTCAACGTCATCGACGGGATCTTTGTAGGCCGCTTCGTCGGCGCCTCTGCCCTCGCTGCGGTGAGCCTGGCCTTTCCGGTCGTCATGCTGCTGACCGCGCTGACCACTTTGACGGGGGGCGGCATGTCGAGTCTTTTCGCCCGCTATCTGGGCGCCGGGGCCCGCACAAGAGCCGCAGAGGTCTTTGCCGGGGCTCATGGGCTGGCTCTCGCCATCAGCGTGGTGCTGATTGCAGCGGGGCTGACGGTCGGACCTGCGCTGATCTCTGCACTCGCCGCCGGAAACGCGGAGGTGGCCGGGCTGGCCCAAAGCTATCTGTTAATCCTGATCCTTGGTGCCCCGATCCAGTTTGGCTTGGGTCTGCACGCCGATGCCCTGCGGAACGAGGGGCGCGCTGGGCTCATCGCGCTGCTCTCGGGGCTGGTGAACCTGCTGAATATAGGGGCGAACTATGTTGCGATCGTGCTTCTTGGGCTCGGTGTCGAAGGCTCGGCTATCGGTACGGTGGGCGCGCAAGCTCTTGGCCTCGTGCTGCTGCTGGTGGTGCGGGCACGCGATGGCGAGCTCTTGCCCATTGGCGCACTCCGACAGACCAGTTGGCTTTCGGGATGGCCGCATATCTTCTCGCTCGGCCTGCCGCTTTGCCTGACCTTTGTCGGGATGGGCTTGGTGGCAAGCACTGTTCTTCTGGTCATCGGCACCACCACCGCCGCCGCAGATCATGCCGCCTTGATTGCTGCCTACGGTGTCGCGACTCGCCTTCTCGGGCTGGCATTCCTGCCGCAGATGGCGATTGCGTTGGCCACCCAGAGCATCACAGGCAACAACGCAGGCGCAGGTCGCATGGATCGGGCCCGCGACGCCCTGCGGCTGGCCATCGGAAGCGCGGTGGTCTGGTGTCTTGGCGTGACGGTCTGCGCGGCCTTCGCGGGTAAGCCGCTGGGCGCGCTGTTCTCGGACGATCCGGACATCATCGCGACGGTTGCTGCAATCCTGCGTCCGATGACCGCTTTGTATGTCGTCACCGGGCCGATCCTCGTCCTTGCCATGCATTTCCAGGCGATGGGCCATCCCTTGCGGACCGCGGCGCTGACCCTGATCAAACCATGGGTGTTGACGCCAATCCTGCTGATCATCCTGAATGCATTGGCAGGGATCGAGGGTCTTTGGTTCGCCTTTCCGATCGCCGATGCCGTGATATTTGTGGTGGCCATGGCGCTGATCCGCCGTGTTCGCCTGATCGCCCCTGTTGCAATACCTCAATCTGCTAAGGAGGCCGCATGACACAGCCGACCCTTGAGACCGTGAAAGCCCAGGCCAAGGCGCTCCGGCGCGCTCTGCAAGCCGAAGGCACAGCGGTCAGCCATGCCCGGTCCCTCGAACTCGTTGCCCGGCAATACGGGGCACGGGACTGGAATACGCTTCATGCCCGTCTCAGGCAGGATAGCGCCGCAACTGAACTTGCCTTGGGCGCGCAGGTGTCGGGCCATTACCTGGGGCAGGCCTATAGCGGAAGGGTCGTTGCCCTTTCCGGCCCAGTTGACCATCGCCAGGTCGAGATCGCGCTGGACCAGCCGATCGACACGGTTCGGTTCGACAGCTTCTCGAACTGGCGTCACCGCATTCGTGGTGTCTTGGGGCAAGATGGCCGCAGCCGTCGCAAAACATCCGATGGCACACCGCATCTGACCGTGGATACATCGTAAATCTGACCTCGCGCAGGCAGACCGATAAGATCGTGCCGGGCGTTTTCAGAGCCCTTGGCCTTCGCCACAAATGGCTGCTTCGGCGGGCCGCACCGCAGCATTTTACGGGATCAACCTGCGGCGGCTATGGGGCGATGGCGGTCTTACGATGCGCCCCGTCCCCACAGGAAAATCCCTTGGATCAAGGTCCCAAGAACGCCGCGCGTCGTTCCAGGAGCGCGTCGCACAGGTAGTCGACGAAGAGCCGGACCCGGCGTACCCGGCGCAGCTCGCCGTGCAGGAGAACCCAGGTCGCGCGGCGCTGGTCAAGCCCGGTGCCCGGGACCCGTTGCAGCTCGGGGAAGACCGAGGTGACCCATGACGCAAGGAACGTCATCCCCGCGCCCGCACGGACAAGATGGAGATGCATTTCCGGGTCGGGCACAGAATGGCGGATCCGCGCCTCGGGGAAGGCCGAATCCGCAATCATGGTCGCAAGCTCGGGCACATCGCCATATCCGATCCAGCTCAACCCTTGCCCCTTGCGGCCCGCGCCCGGCAGGGTGCGGTCGATGTAATCGCGCGAGGCCACCACGCCGATAGACAAGGGAAAGAGTTTCCGGCCGACCGCATCGTCCTCGATCGCGGCGGCGTGGCGGATCGAGACATCGGTCTCGTTCCGCGCGATCGAGTCGAGCGTGTAGGCAAGGCGCAATTCGATCTCGATCTCGGGATAGAGCGCGGCGAAGTCGGCCAGAACCGGGGCGAGCAAGTAATGCGCCGTCATCGGGTCGGCTGAAAGGCGGATGCGGCCGGATGCCTCGCGGTCGAGCCCCCGCACCGCGTTGAACCCCTTGAGCAGCGCGGCCTCGGCGTCGAGCGCCTGCGGCAGCAGGCGTTGCCCGGCGGCGGTCAGGGACAGACCTTCCGCACCCCGCCGAAAAAGTTGGGTGCCGAGTTGCGCCTCCAGCGCTTCGACTTGGCGGCGCAGGGTCGCGTGGGTGCCGCCCATTTGTTCGGCCGCCGCCCGAAGCGAGCCGTTCCGCGCTACTGCCAGAAAGGCAGGAAGGGATTTCCAATCCATAACCACCCGGATCGTTTATGAACCAATGTGGCGCACATTAGCCACTCTTCGGAGCGAAAGGAAACCTCTATTCCCATGAGAACACCCTGAGACCAAGGAGGTTCCCAATGACTGCGACACGCACTGCCTGGCACATCCCGCGCTATGGCCGCCCCGAAACCCTGACACCCGTCACGCTCTCCATGGCGCAGCCCGGCCCAAGAGAGGTGCTGATCCGCATCCATGCCTCAGCCGTGACGCGGGCCGACGGCATGATGCGCAAAGGCGAGCCGCTGTTTGCGCGCCCTTTCCTTGGTCTGCGGCGACCGCGCAACGGGCTGTCCGGTACGGGTCTCTCGGGCGAGGTGATTGCGGTCGGGGACAAGGTCAGGCGCTTTGCGCCGGGCGACATGGTCTTTGGCGAGGCCGGGATGCACTTTGGCGCCAATGCGAGCCACATCTGCCTCGACGAGGACGGGGTTCTGATGCCCAAGCCAGAGGCGCTGTCGCATCAGGACGCGGCGGTCCTCTGTGATGGTGTGCTGACGTCCTGGCATTACCTGCGCAGCCTCGGACAGGTCAAAGGCGGTGACCGCATCCTGATCCTCGGCGGGGCCGGCAGCCTTGGCAGTGCCGCGGTGCAGATCGCCGCCGACCTGGGCGCAGAGGTAACGGCCACCTGCAGCGCGCGCAACACCCGCTTCGTCAGGTCGCTCGGGGCCGCCCGGGTGATCGACTACACCAGTGAAGAGGTCTTGCAGTCCGGCGGTGACTATGACGTGATCTTCGACACACTGGGCGTCGCATCTTTCTCGGCCGCCAAGCCTGCGCTTGCCGAGACGGGGCGCTACCTCTGCCCGGTCCTGACGCTGGGGCGCTTGCCTGCGATCATGCTGTCTGGCCTTGTGGGCCAAAAACGCGCGCTGTTCGCTGCCGTGGGCCTGGAAAAGCCGCAACGCCTGCGGGCCATGCTGTCCGAGATCCTGACCCGGATCGACCAGGATCGCCTCGCCCCGGTCATGGACCGGATCTACCCGCTGTCCGACCTCGTCGAGGCGCATGCCTATGTCGAGGCCGGGCACAAGCGCGGCAATGTCGTCGTGGTGTGAGAGGCGGGCAGTAGGGGTGGCGTCGGAACGAACGACATGCGCGCCTCCCCGGGCTTTACGGAGAGCAGGCAATTCGTTCTTGAGATTTCTGGCGGCAATCTTGGCAGAACTCGCATGGACACCTTTCGAAAGATGTTCGGTGCCGACAAAGGCTTGATCAAGATGCGAGCGAGATCGGTCAATACGACAGAGATCGCCTTCAGTGCGATTGATATGATGTGTCCGGCGCTCCAGATCGTCGAAGGTTCGGCGCTTCACACGGACGATCAGTTTCGGATTCCAAGATGACATGACATCTCCGTTTATATTGAGACGGAGCGGAGATGGCGCACGATGAATATTTTCGCGGGTCTCGTTTATATCTTCGAGGGCACTGCCCATCAAATCATCAACGCAACATAAGTTCTCGTCGTTGTTTTCAACACTTTTGGAAAGGGGATGGCAACATGCCAGCCCCTTTCCAATGCATCCCACGAGTTCGCGGGGATTACTGCAAATCACCCGGCAGCAGGGCGTCGGGCATATTCTGGTAGCAAACCGGGCGCAGGAAGCGTCGGATCGAAAGGGTGCCAACCGAAGTTGCACCAAAGTTGGTCGAGGCCGGGTAGGGGCCGCCATGAACCATGGTATCGCAAACCTCGACCCCGGTGGGGAAACCGTTGGCCAAGACGCGGCCAGCCTTGCGTTCAAGCACGGGCATCAGCTTTTGACCAAGCGCCGTGTCGCCATCGTCCATATGCAAAGTGCAGGTCAGCTGACCTTGCAGGCTGCGGGCCATGGCCAGCATCTCGGCTTCGTCCTCGACGCGGACGATCAGGCCAAGCGGGCCGAACACTTCTTCGCCAAGCGCGTGGTTTGCCAGCCATTCCTTGCCGGTGGTGGCGTACAGATAGGGCGTGGCGTTGCGCAGATCGCATGTGCTGGTCAGCAGTTCCTGAACACCGGCCGAGCCGGCCACACGGTCGCGGCCCGCACGGTAGGCAGCGGCGATGCCATCGGTCAGCATGGTCTGGGCGCCCATCGGCTCCAGCGCCTTGGTCGCGGCCTCGATGAAGGCGTCGGCGTCAGGGCCGTTGATGACGACCGAGATGCCGGGATTGGTGCAGAACTGGCCTGCGCCCATGGTCAGCGACCCGGCCCAGCCAGCGGCCAGATCGGCGCCGCGTGCTGCGAGGGCCGAGGGCAGCAGGAACATCGGGTTGACGCTGCCCAATTCGCCGAAGAAGGGGATTGGGTTGTCGCGCTGTGCGCAGAGGTCAAACAGCGCCCGTCCACCGCCGAGTGAGCCGGTAAAGCCCACCGCGTTGATCAGTGGGTGCTGGACGAGGGCGGTGCCGACGTCGCGTTTGCCGCCCTGGATCAGGCTGAACACACCGGGATGCATGCCGCATTTCTGAACCGCGGCGTGGATGGCTTCGGCGACGATCTCGCCGGTGCCTGGGTGGGCCGAGTGGCCCTTGACCACGACGGGGCAACCAGCGGCCAGAGCGCTGGCGGTGTCGCCACCCGCAGTCGAGAAGGCCAGCGGAAAGTTGGATGCGCCGAAGACAGCGACGGGGCCGATCGGGCGTTGAACCATTTTCAGGTCAGGCCGGGGCAGGGGCGCGCGGTCAGGCAGGGCCTCATCATGGCGGCGATCAAGGTAGTCGCCTGCCATTATATGCGAGGCGAACAGGCGCAGCTGGCCAGTGGTGCGGCCACGCTCGCCCTGAAGGCGGGCTTCGGGCAGGCCGGTTTCTTCGGTACCGATCTGGGTGATGGCGTCGCCACGGGCTTCGATTTCATCCGCGATGGCGTTGAGGAAATCGGCGCGTTCCTGACGGGTGGAATAGCCGTAGGTCCAGAACGCCTCTTCGGCGGCGGCGCAGGCCTGATCGACCAAAGCCGGAGTGCCGACGCTGAAATCATGCGCGTCGCCATGGGCGGGCTCAGAGGTGAACTTGGTAGCCCCCTCGATCCATTCGCCAGCGATCAGGTGTTTTCCGTGCGGAGTAAAAGTCATAATTCGCGTCTCCCTTATTTGCCCCATTTCAAGGCAATCAAATCCAATTCTTTTGCCAGCGACACAAGGCGGTCCTTGGTGCGCTGGCTCATCGGTTTCAGGGGATGGCGTACATGGTCCGAGCCGATCACGCCACCCTCCATCATCACGGTTTTGGTCGCCCGCAGCCCGCACTGGCGGTTCTCGTGGTTGATCAAGGGCAGGCACAGCTTCCATTGGGCCAGAGCCGCGTCATGGTTGCCCGCCAGATAGCTGGTCACGATGGGGCGGATCTTTTCGGGCTGCAATCCGCTGGTCATGGTGCCGGTTGCGCCTGCGTCGAGATCGGCCAGCAGGGTCACGGCCTCTTCGCCGTCAAAGGGCCCTACGATGTCTTTGCCACCCGCTTCGATCAATGCCGCCAGTTTGTCGGCTGCAAAGGGCGTTTCGATCTTGAAATAGCTGACATTCTCGATCTTTTGCGCCATCTGAACAAGCAGCGGCACAGGCAGGGAGACACCGGACAAGGGCGCGTCCTGCACCATGATCGGGATGTCGATGGCGTCCGAAACGGCTTGAAAATGCTCAAGGATGCCGTCGGGGCCGGGGACAAGGCCGACCCCGTGATAGGGCGGCATCATCATGACCATGCTGGCGCCCATGGCCTGCGCGGCCTTGGCGCGTTCGATCACGATGCCGGTGTAGAAATGGCTGACGGTGACGATCACCGGAACGCGGCCCGCGACCTGCTCAAGGCTGATGCGCATGACAGTATGGCGTTCCTCATCCGACAGCAGGAACTGCTCCGAGTAATTGGCGAGGATGCAAATCGCGTCGACCCCTTGGTCGATCATGCAATCCATCACACGGCGGCAACCTTCTTCGTCAAGGGTGCCATCGGCGTGAAAGGCGGTGGGGGCGACGGGCAAAATCCCTGTAAGCGGTTGTTTCAAAGCTCTCTCCTCAGAAGTCAAAGGGGGCGACGACCTCGCGTCGTCCCAATAGATGGGCATCGGCCACGTGGATCAGCGGCGACAAGTCCATGTCGATGGCTCCAGCCTGAACCAGCTCGGCCATCTGCGCGTAAAGGCGGGGGTATTCGCCGGACAAGGGCGCGTCTTCCTCGGTACTGGCGGTGACGCCATTGACCACCATGCGCGCGCCGCCCTCATGAAGCGACAGCTTGCCTGCCTCGGTTTCGATCTCGATATCCCAGATGTCGCGCTCTTCCTCGCGCCAGTCGAATTCCGCGCTGGTGTTGCCGGTAAAGACAAGCTGCGCGGCAATGGGCGTCTGGCGGTTCGCGGGGTATTCAAGCGTTGCGCTGGTCAGGTGAACCGGGGCAGGCAGGATTTCCGTCAGGATCGACAGGGCGTTGATGCCGGGATCAAAGACCCCCATGCCGCCGGGTTCAAAGACCCAGTCCTGTCCGGGGTGCCATTTGCGCACGCTTTCGCGCCATGTGATATGGGCGCGCGTCACGGTCTTATCCGCCAGCCAGGCCTTGGCGGCACCGACCTTGTCGGCGCAGCGCGAATGCCACGTGGCGAACAAGCTGACACCCTGCGCGCGTGCCAGCCTTTCAAGCGCGTGACATTCCGCAATCGAGGCGCCGGGGGGCTTTTCCAGCATCACGTGCCGTCCGGCGGCAACTGCCGTGCGAGCATAGTCAAAGCGCGGCACCGGCGGCATACAAAGCGAGACAACGCGAATGTCAGGCCGCGCCTCCAGCATGGCGTCGAAGTCTGTGAAAGCCTCGACGCCATCTACTGTGCCATGGCGCGAACAGGTCGCCGCCAGTTCCCAATCCGCGCTGCCTGAAATGGCAGGCACGTGTTGGTCCAGCGCGATCTTGCCCACGCCGATAATTGCGATCTTCATCAATGCGAGTCCTTTCCGACCGGTGCCCCGCGGCAGCCTTTGAGAAAGTCCAGATCGGCGCCGGTATCGGCGCCCTCGACATGGGCCTGATGCAGCCAGGCATAGCCCGAGTCAGCACGGTCGTGGCTGGGGGTCCACTCGGCCAGACGTGCCTCAAGCTCGGCATCCGAAATGTCCAGATGCAACCGGCGCGCGGGCACATCGACCTCGATCATGTCGCCATTGCGGACCACGGCCAAAGGCCCACCGGCAGCTGCCTCGGGCGAGGTGTGCAGGATCACCGTGCCATAGGCGGTGCCGGACATGCGCGCATCCGAGATGCGGATCATGTCCTTGATGCCCTTTTTCAGCACTTTCGGCGGCAGGCCCATGTTGCCGACCTCGGACATGCCGGGATAGCCCTTGGGTCCGCAATTCTTCAGCACCATGATGCAGGTCTCGTCGATGTCCAGATCGTCATCATTGATCTTGGCCTTGTAGTCGTCGATATCCTCGAAGACGACGGCGCGGCCCTTGTGTTGCATCAATTCCGGCGTCGCGGCAGAGGGTTTGAGCACGGCGCCCTTGGGGGCAAGGTTGCCCTTGAGCACGGCAATTCCGCCCTGCTTGGTCAGCGGTTTGTCCACCGGGAGGATCACATCCTCGTTCCAGTTTTTCGCGTCTTTGACCTCGTTCCAGACGGTATCGCCCGAAACAGTCAGGGCGTCCTTGTGCAGTTTTCCGGCCTCGCCAAGGCGTTTGAGAACAACCGGCAAGCCGCCCGCGTAAAAGAACTCCTCCATCAGGTATTCGCCCGACGGCTGGAGGTTCAGGATCGTCGCCACATCGCGGCCGCAACGGTCCCAGTCGTCCAGCGTGATATCGACGCCGGTCCGTCCGGCGATGGCCAGCAGGTGCACCACGGTGTTGGTCGAACCGCCCACCGCGCCATTGCAGCGAATGGCGTTTTCAAAGGCTTCACGGGTCAGAATGTCCGAGGGTTTCAGGTCATCCTTGACCATCTGCACAATGCGCCGCCCGGATAGCTGCGCCATGACGCGGCGGCGGCTGTCCACCGCCGGGATCGCGGCATTGCCGGACAGGGCCATGCCAAGCGCTTCGGCCATCGACGCCATGCTCGAGGCCGTTCCCATGGTGTTGCAGGTGCCGCTGGAGCGCGTGACCGCCGCCTCGGCATCAAGGAATTCGTCCTGCGTCATTTCCCCGGCTTTCACAGCCTCGGAAAAACGCCACAAGTGCGTGCCTGCGCCAACCCGTTCACCCTGAAACCACCCGTTCAGCATCGGACCACCGGTCACGACAATCGAGGGCAAATCGCAAGAGGCGGCAGCCATCAAAAGGCTGGGCGTGGTCTTGTCGCAGCCGACCATCAGCACGCAGCCGTCCATTGGCTGGCCTCTGATCTGCTCTTCTATGGACAGGGCGGCCAGATTGCGGAACATCATCGCCGTAGGCCGGAAGGTGTTTTCCGAAGCCGAGAACACCGGCACTTCGACCGGAAAGCCACCTGCCTCCCAGATGCCGGCCTTCACCTTTTCAGCCAGTTCGCGCAGGTGGCCATTGCAGGGGGTTAGGTCAGACCATGTGTTCAACACGCCAATGATCGGGCGACCGTCGAACAGATCTTCCGGGTAACCTTGGTTCTTCAACCAGCCGCGGTGATAGATCACGTCGCGGCTCGTGCCGCCGTACCATTCCTGGCTACGCAGCTTGCGCGGCCACTGTGCCGGTTTGAATGTCATGATACCCCCCTTGGTTCCTGCAATTGGACATAGCAGGGGCCGGGCATATCATTCAAATTTCAATACGGCTGATTTGGATATCGAAAATGGTATGTTCCACAGCGCGGCGGGCAGGTCAGGCCCCCAAACGCGTCAAACCCCCAGAAGGTTGTGCGCGATGTCCGGTGTGATCTGATCCATCTGTCCTTCCCAGACCGAACGCCCGCGTTCAAGGATCACCGCACGGTCGCAAACCTGCCCCAGCTCTTTCAGCGATTTGTCGATGATCAGCAAGGCCATGCCTGTCTCGTGTTTCAACTTGCCCACGGCGGTCCAGATTTCCTGCCGCACGATGGGGGCCAGCCCCTCGGTCGCCTCATCGAGGATCAGCAGGCGCGGATTGGTCATCAGCGCCCGGCCAATCGCCAGCATTTGTTGCTCGCCCCCTGACAGGCTGCGCGCCACCTGATCCGCGCGCTCGCCCAGACGCGGGAACAACGCCCCGACGCTTTGTTCGGTCCAAGGACCGGGGCGGGCGGTGGCCATCAGGTTTTCGGTCACGGTCAGATCGGCAAAACAGCGCCGCCCCTCGGGCACCAGTCCGATGCCAAGCCGCGCGGCGCGGTGCGAGGGCAGCCTTTGCAGATCGTGCCCGGCGAACGATAACCCACCGTTCGAGGCGATCATCCGGCAGATGCATTTCACCGTGGTTGTCTTGCCCATCCCGTTGCGGCCCATCAGCGCCAGGACTTCGCCTTCGGCCAGGTCCAGACTGACGCCAAACAGGGCCTGACTTGCGCCATAGGTGGCAATAAGGTTGCGCAGGGTCAAAAGGCTCATGCTTCTTCCCCCAGATAGGCATCGCGCACCTGGGCGTTGGCGCGGATTTCCGCGACTGTGCCACTCGCGATGACGCGCCCGTAGACCAGAACGCTGATCCGGTCGGCCAGCGCAAATACCGCGTCCATGTCGTGTTCAACGAGCAGGATCGGCGCCTGATGTCTAAGCCCGTCCAGCAATTCCGTCAGCTTGGCCGAACCTTCGGTGCCAAGCCCCGCCATGGGTTCATCCATCACGAAAACCCGAGGCTCCAGTGTCAGCGCTACGGCGACCTCAAGCTGCCGCCGTTGGCCATGCGACAGCTCGGCAGTCCGCATCGCCATGTGACCTTGCAAACCCACGCGCTCCAGCGCCGCCTCGGCCCGGTCGCGCAATGCGCGATCATTCAGGACGGGGCGGAAAAAACGCCACGGTTTGCCGCTGGCGCCAAGCGCCCCCAGCAAGGCGTTTTGCAGCACCGTGTCTTCCATCGCCAGCTGGCTGATCTGGAAGGTTCGTGCAAGCCCGGCACGGGCGCGCGCCGGAGGCGCAGTCTGGGTGACCTCGGCGCCGTTCAGGAAGACCTGACCGCTATCGGGCGTGATGGCGCCGCTGATCTGTCCGATCAGGGTGCTTTTGCCCGCGCCGTTCGGGCCGATGATGGCGTGGATTTCGCCGGAGCGCAGGGTGATCGAGACATCGTCGCTGGCTTGCAAGGCACCAAAGCTTTTGCGCAAGGATCGGGTTTCGAGAAGGGCGTCAGTCATGGGCCTTGCTCCGCCCCGCCAAAAGCCCGATCAGCCCGCCCTTTGCGAACAACACGATGACCAGCAAAAGCAGCCCGAGGAAGACGTGCCAATAGTCGGATAGCCCGCCCAGCCAATGCTCAAGCGCGACAAACAAGGCAGCCCCCGCCACCGGGCCGAACAGCCGCGCAGTGCCGCCAATGATGATGAAAACCATGATCTCGCCGGACAGTTGCCAGCTGAACATCGTCGGGCTGACAAAACGGTTGAGGTCGGCAAACAGCGCCCCGGCCAGCCCGGTGATTGCCCCGGAAATGGTGAATGCCACAAGGCGCAGCCGAAGCGGATCAAGGCCGACGGCGCGCACCCGCTCGGGCACTTGCCGCGCGGCGTTCAAAGCAAGCCCAAAGGCCGACCGGGCCAGCGCAGCGTTGAACAACAGCACAAGGCAAAGCAAGGCCAGACACAGGCCGTAAAACTGAATGGGCACCAAGGTGTTCAACCCGGGAAATTCGTTGCGCACGTAGATAGACAGCCCGTCTTCGCCGCCATACTCGGCCCATGAGATCGAGAAGAAAAAGAACATCTGCCCAAAGGCCAACGTAATCATGATGAAATAGACGCCCGAGGTGCGCAGCGACAACAGCCCGATGATCAGAGCAGCCAAGGCCGAGGCAACCACGGCCACCAACCAGATCACCGGCATGGATTTGCTGCCCTCGATCAGAAACGGCCATTCCATCAGCGGGCTATAGCTTTGCGCGTGGTGTGCCAGAATCCCCATGGCATACCCGCCGATCCCGAAAAACACGGCGTGCCCCAGCGACACCAACCCGCCAATCCCCAGCGCGATGTTCAAACCAACCGCAGCCAGCGCAAGGATCACGGCGCGGGTGGCTAGGGTGATGGTAAAGGGCTCATCCGCAATGATGGCCCAAGCAGGGACCGCAATCAAACCTAGCAGCACTGCGGCATTGACCATGGCTTCGCGGTTCATGTCCGCGCTCCATACAGGCCGGTGGGTTTCCAGATCAGCACCATGGCCATTAGAATATAGATCGACATCGAGGCCAGCGACGCACCGGTCTGGGTGGCCGCAGCTGGAGCCATGAACAGTTTGAAGAAAGCAGGCAGAAAGATCCCGCCAAGGGTGTCTGTCAGCCCAACCAGAAGCGCTCCGATCAGGGCGCCTTTGATAGAGCCGATGCCGCCGATGACGATAACGACAAAGGCGAGGATCAACACAGGCTCGCCCATGCCCACCTGCACCGATTGAATCGCACCCACCAAGGCACCCGCCAACCCGGCCAGCGCCGCGCCAAGGGCAAAGACCACGGTGTAAAGGCGGTCGATATCGACACCAAGCGCGGCGACCATCTCACGATCGTTTTCGCCTGCGCGGATGCGGATGCCCAGCCGGGTGCGGGCGATCAGCCAGAACAAGCCAGCCGCGACGATCAGGCCGATGACGATCAGCGCAAGGCGATAGGCCGGGTACTGGATGCCGAAGGGCAGGGTGACGGGGCCGGAGAGGGCGCCGGGCACGTCCAGATACAAGGGAAATGAGCCGAACAGCCAGCGCGTACCTTCGGAAAAGATCAGGATCAGCGCAAAGGTGGCCAGCACCTGATCAAGGTGGTCGCGATTATACAGCCGCCGGATCACCACCAGTTCGATCACCGTACCGGCAGCCGCAGCCCCGGCAAGTGCCGCAGCCAGCCCCAGCACGAATGACCCGGTGGCCGCAGCAACGGCCGCAGCGCAAAACGCACCGACCATATACAGCGATCCATGGGCCAGATTGATCAGCCCCATGACGCCAAAGATCAGCGTCAGACCTGCCGCCATCAAGAACAGCATGATGCCGAATTGCAGCCCGTTCAGGACTTGTTCGATCAGAAGTATCGCGGACAAGGGCACTCCTCGTCCCGGATCAAATCCGGGACTTCATGGCCAAGGGTGGGGCCCCGGATCAGATCCGGGGCGCGCCGTCCTTACATTTTGCACTCGGCGCCATAGGCATCCATATGGTCCGTTGCGGCGGTGCCGATGATCTTATTGGTCACCACATCGCCCTCTTTGACCACCTCACGCATATAGATGTTCTGGATCGGGTGATGGTTGGGCGCAAACTTGAACGCCCCGCGCACCGATTGGAAATCCGCTGCTTCCAATGCGGCCCGGAAGGCGTCCGCGTCTTTCACATCTGCCTTGCCAGCGGCTGAGGCGAGCAGAAGCCCGGTGTCAAACCCCTGCGCCGCATAAAGCGAGGGCAGGCGGCCGTACTTCTCCTGGAACGAGGCCACAAACTCGGCGTTGCCCGGCGCGTCCAGATCCTTGGACCAATGCGAGGTGTTCTTGACCCCAAGGGCCGCTTCGCCGATGGCGCCCAGAATGCCCTGATCAAAGCTGAAGGCAGGGCCCATCACCGGCTTGTCCGCACCAGAGCCCGCGTATTGCTTCATGAAGGAAATACCCATGCCGCCGGGCAGGAAGTAATAGATCATATCCGCGTCCGAGGCTTTGGCCTGTGCGATCTCGGCGGCATAGTCGGTCTGGCCCAACTGGGTATAAACCTCTTCGGAGACCTCGCCTTTGAAGAAGCGCTTGAAGCCGGCGATCATGTCCTTGCCCGCTGGGTAGTTCGGGGCCAGAAGGAACACTTTGCCGATGCCATTCTCAGAGGCCCATGCGCCTGCTGCCTCGTTAAAGGCGTCGTTCTGCCATGCCACATTGAAGTAGTTGGGGCTGCAACCGCGCCCGGCCAATTGCGAAGGCCCGGCATTCGGCGACAGGTAGAATTTCCCCTGTGCCGTCACCGAGGGCACCACCGCCATGGCAAGGTTCGACCAGATGATGCCAGTCAGCACATCGACCTTTTCCGATTGCACCAGCTTGTCGGCCAATTGCACCGCCACGTCAGGTTTGCGCTGATCGTCTTCGACGATCACTTCGATACCGTCCCGGCCCGATTGTTCGATCGCCAGCATAAAGCCGTCGCGCACGTCGATGCCAAGGCCCGCGCCGCCGCCCGAAAGCGTGGTGATCATGCCGACCTTGACCTCGGCCGTGGCCACAGTTGCCAAGGCCGCCAGCGCCGTTCCCAACGCAAGTGTCTTCAATTTCATGGTTTTCCCTCCCAAGGACTATTCTTTCGCTTTCAGAACGCGCGGAACGTGAGCGTCGTCAAAGTGCGCTCGATTCCCTCGATGTCCAGAAGCTTGTCGTTGATGTATTTGCCCACATCCTCCCCCTCGGGGATGTAGAGCTTGACCAGCAGATCGTATTCGCCACTGGTCGAGTAAAGCTCGGAATGGATCTCCCGCAGCACGATATCGCCGGCCACCCTGTAGGCTGTGCCGGGTTTGCACCGGATCTGGATGAATACACAGGTCATCTGGCTGCTGCCCTCCCTTGCTTGGTCGCGAAGCCGAGTTGAGCGTAAATCGCACCGGGTTTCCAGCCCTTTATCAAGGCAACCTGCGAGCGGGGCTTGTTCCTCAGCCGCTGATGTGGACAGTTAGGGCCAATGCTGCGGGAGGATGTGCATGAGCACCAAGGTTTTGTCGGACACCATTTGCGAGCTGGGTGAGGGGCCTTTGTGGCATCCCGAGCGCGAGACATTTTTCTGGTTCGATATCATGGGTCGAAAGCTGTACGAGCATGACGGCAAAGTTCAGCGCCATTGGCAGTTCGACCGTGAAGTCTCGGCTGCCGGTTGGGTTGATCGAACCCATCTGCTGATAGCCACGGCGCGTGACCTGATCCTGTTCGATCTTGAGACCGGGCAGGAAAGCCATCTGGTCGATCTTGAGGCCGACAACCCCGGCACCCGCTCCAACGACGGGCGCGCTGATCCGCAGGGCGGCTTTTGGATCGGCACTATGGGCTATGGGCTGGAACCGGGTATCGGCGCGATCTATCGCTTTTACAAAGGCGAGCTGCGCCAGCTTTATCCCGGCATCTCGATCCCCAACGCGATCTGTTTTACCCCGGATCGGCGACACGCCTATTTTGCCGACACTGGCGACAAGATCATCCGCAAGGTGGCGCTGGGCGCCGATGGCTGGCCCGACGGCGCGCCTCAGGTCTGGCTGGATCTGGGAGCCGAAGGGTTGAACCCCGATGGTGCGGTGGTCGATGCCGAGGGCAATTTCTGGAACGCGCAATGGGGCGCTGGACGTGTCGCCTGTTATCGCCCGGACGGAAGCTTTGAGGCGGCGTTCAAGCTGCCCGCGACACAGACGACCTGCCCGGCGTTTGGTGGCCCGGGGTTGATGCGGATGCTTGTGACCTCGGCGGCTGGTGGCGCGCCTGAGGGTGAGACTGGCGCGGGCAAGACCTATGTCATCGACCTGCTGGCGCGTGGGCAGCAAGAACATCGGGTGATCTTGGAATAAGGTAGTTCACTATGGCACATCACGGCGACGCGGTGCGGGCTGGAGAGGTCACACTGGACGGGCAACTGGCTGAAAACGCAGGGGTTTCATTTATTGGCGTCATTCACACTCCCTTTTTGACACGCGACGATTGCCCCCGTCAGGGCAGTTTTGATGGACCCGAGTGCCGTATTGAAGTGGACCCGCGCCTGACCCCGGCCCTTGAAGGGATCGAACGGTTCGAGACTTTGGAGATCCTGTACTGGTTGCACAAGGCGCGGCGCGATCTGCTGACCCAAAGCCCCAAGTCGGATGGTGCCTTGCGCGGAACCTTTTCCCTGCGCTCGCCATTGCGGCCAAACCCGATTGGAACCTCCCGCGTGCGTCTGATCGCGCGCGAGGGAAATGTGCTGATCGTGCGGGGGCTGGATTGTCTGGACGGCACGCCCTTGCTGGACATCAAACCGGATCGCTGCAGCTATACGGTGCAGGCGCCGCCCAAGCCTGAGGCCTGAGTTTTCAAGGCGCACAGTATTCGGGCGTTTGGCGTAATATTTGTGCATTTACTCTGTGTTCACCTTTCGAATCCAGCCGGAACCCGTGCTGGGTGGGCTAGATGTCTTGAGGCTGCGCTCAGGTGGGCGAAACTTCGGCGCAACTGCCGGAGGACGCTGCCATCCCCTATGACCAGACATCGCGCGCAGCTTCGGCTGCGATTGCGCCCCAGCGGGCGCGCGGGCAGGCGCATCTGACGGTGCGGCGGCGCGACAGCAAATCTGTTCTTGGCGATCTCCACATGTCTGGAAGCAGCAAGCTGCTGTTTCCGCGTGGAAGCGGCGCGGCGCTTGACGCGGTCTATCTGAATTCAGCGGGCGGTGTGACGGGCGGTGATGCCTTTGCGCTTTCGGCGCGGGTGGATGCGGGCGCAGCCTTGCGGATGACGACTCAGGCGGCCGAACGGATTTACCGCGCGGCGCCGGGCCTTCCTGGACGGGTGGAGACCAAGCTGACCGCTGAGGCAGGCGCAGCATTGACATGGTTGCCGCAAGAGACAATCCTTTATGATGGCGCAGCGCTGGATCGGAGCCTTTGCATTGATCTGGCCAAAGACGCGTGGCTGCTGGCCTGCGAAGTGCTGATTTTCGGCCGTCAGGCGATGGGCGAGAGCGTTCAAGACCTTTACCTGCGCGACCGGATCGACTTTCGGGTAGATGGCTCACTGATCTTTGCCGACCGCCTTCGGCTGGATGGCGATGCGGCGCAAACCCTTGCCCGCCCTGCGGTTGCAGGGGGCGCACTTGCCGTGGGCTCGGTGATTTGCGCAGCGCCGGACATCGCTGCCCGGCTTGACACCCTGCGTGAAGGCCTGCCGCCGTTGGCGGGCGCGTCAGCCCTGACCGACGATCTGATCTTCCTGCGCGTGCTGGCCTATGACAGCTATGAGTTGCGCAGATCCCTCGTGCCGCTTTTGCAAGACCTCGCGCAGAGCGACCTTCCCCGACCCTGGATGCTGTAAGAGACGAAAAAGATGAACCTGACTCCCCGAGAAAAAGACAAACTGCTGATTGCCATGGCGGCCGAAGTGGCCCGCAAACGGCTGGCGCGCGGCGTCAAACTGAACCACCCCGAGGCGATTGCGCTGATTACGGACGCAGTGGTCGAAGGCGCGCGCGATGGCCGTACGGTGGCCGATATGATGCAGGCCGGGGCACAGGTCATCACACGCGATCAATGCATGGAAGGGGTGCCCGAGATGATACACGAAGTGCAGGTCGAAGCCACTTTTCCTGACGGCACCAAACTGGTGACCGTGCATCAGCCGATCCGCTGAGAATTGAGTTTCTGGAAGTAAAACTACGAAGGAGATCACGATGTTGAAATCTGTTCTGACCGCAGGGGCGGTGACGGCCGCCGGGCCCGCTCTGGCGCATTCCGGTGCGCATCTGCACCCGCATGATGGCGCCAGTTGGCTGACGATGGTGGCGGCTCTGGCGGTTTTGGCTGTGGCGGGCGGTTTGGCCGTGGCGCGCAAGAGGACTTCGAAGTGATCCCCGGTGAAATGATCCCGGCAGAAGGCACGCTGACGCTGAACGCCGGACGCGAGGCGATTACCTTGATGGTGGCCAATACGGGAGATCGCCCCGTGCAGGTGGGCAGCCATTATCACTTTGCCGAGGCCAACTCGGCGCTGGACTTTGACCGCGCGGCGGCGCGGGGCAGACGGCTGGACATTGCGGCAGGGACGGCGGTGCGCTTTGAACCCGGCCAAAAGCGCGAGGTTCAGCTGATCGAAATGTCGGGCGCGCGGCGGATTTACGGATTCAATCAGCAAGTCATGGGAGATCTGTGATGTGGCCGCTTTCGATGGTGCAGGCCTGGATGCGTACGGCAAGCGCAGGGGTCGCCATGGCGATTGACGTGCAAAGCGTCATCAATCTGCGGATTTTGGGGCTGGCCGGGTTGCGCGCCTCGCCCGAGGGCGAAGGCTGGCGCATGATCCATGAAAAACAACCGGCGTTTATGGCAGCCGGCATCGCTTGGCAAAATGCCATTCTGGCGGGCGACGACTGGAGCGCGCAGGCCGAAGCGGCAACGCGCCCTCTGGCCCGCAAGGCGCGGTCCAACCACCGCCGTTTGATGCGCCGCTGACATCCGAACCCACAGATAGGAAGACCTGACATGTTTGCCTTTACCCCTTTTTCGTTCACTGCCGGACTGATCCGCACCTCGGGCGCTGTATGGGCACGAAACCTGCGCTGTTTGCAGGTCTTTATGGATGCCGCAGTCGCGCAGCAATTGACGGTGGTGGGGCGGGCCCATCCTGTCGCGGCCCTCGGGGTCTTTGGTGGGACGGGCAGAGTGGCGGCCAAGAAAGCCGCCTTGGGCCGCACGCCGCGCAAGCCTTCGACACCGCACATCGCACCCGCCACTGCCGCTGATCTGGACGATTCCGACGTCCCCGTCTGACCTTTCCGAATAGGAGCCCCAAGATGCCCGCAACGATTTCGCGCGCCGATTACGCCGCCATGTTTGGCCCCACCACCGGCGACAAACTGCGCCTCGCCGACACCGATCTGTTTATCGAGGTCGAAGCAGACCTGACCGCTCAGGCGGTTGGCGCGGCCCAAAACGGGGGCAGCGGAGCCAATGCCGCGATCTACGGCGAAGAGGTCAAATTCGGCGGCGGCAAGGTGATCCGTGACGGCATGGGGCAGTCACAGGCGACACGGGCCGAGGGCGCTGTCGACACCGTCATCACCAATGCGCTGATTGTCGATTGGACGGGCATCTACAAGGCTGATGTCGGTCTGAAAGACGGGCGCATCCACAAGATCGGCAAGGCGGGCAACCCCGACACCCAACCCGGCGTGAACATCATTGTTGGCCCGGGCACCGAGGCCATCGCAGGCGAGGGGCGCATCCTGACCGCCGGCGGTTTTGATAGCCATATCCATTTCATCTGCCCTCAGCAGATCGAGGATGCCCTGCATTCCGGTCTGACCACGATGCTCGGCGGTGGCACCGGCCCCGCGCATGGCACCTTGGCCACGACCTGCACGCCAGGGCCTTGGCACCTTGGGCGGATGTTGCAGGCGGCGGATGCCTTTCCGATGAACCTTGCTTTTGCTGGCAAGGGAAATGCCTCGCTTCCGGCGGCCTTGGAGGAACAGATCCGGGGCGGCGCCTGCGCGCTCAAGCTGCACGAGGATTGGGGCACGACCCCCGGCACCATCGATTGCTGTCTGTCGGTGGCCGATGCCTGGGACGTGCAGGTGATGATCCACACCGACACGCTGAACGAAAGCGGCTTTGTCGAGAACACGGTCAAGGCCATGAAGGGCCGCACCATCCACGCCTTTCACACCGAAGGGGCGGGGGGCGGCCATGCGCCGGATATCATCAAGATCTGCGGCGAGCAGCACGTTCTGCCCTCGTCCACGAACCCGACGCGGCCCTATACGGTCAACACGCTCGAAGAACATCTCGACATGCTCATGGTCTGTCACCACCTTGATAAGTCCATCCCCGAGGACGTGGCCTTTGCCGAAAGCCGCATCCGGCGCGAGACAATCGCCGCCGAGGATATCCTGCACGACATGGGCGCTTTTTCGATCATCGCGTCGGACAGTCAGGCCATGGGCCGCGTCGGCGAGGTGATTATCCGCACATGGCAAACCGCTGACAAAATGAAGAAACAGCGCGGCAGCCTGCCGGAGGAAACCGGCGACAACGACAATATGCGCGTGCGTCGCTACATCGCGAAATACACCATCAATCCGGCGATTGCCCATGGCATCAGCCACGAGATCGGCTCCATCGAAGAGGGTAAGCGCGCCGATCTTGTGCTTTGGTCCCCCGCGATGTTCGGGGTGAAACCCGAGATGGTGCTGATGTCTGGAACCATCGTCTGCGCCCAAATGGGTGATCCCAACGCCTCGATCCCGACGCCGCAGCCGGTCTATTCGCGGCCCATGTTCGGTGCCTACGGGCGGTCGGTTGAACATTCGGCAGTGACATTCGTTTCCGAAGCGGCGCAGTCCGAAGGGATTGGCGCTCGGCTTGGTCTGGCCAAGCAGACAGTGGCGGTGCGCAACACGCGCGGAATCGGCAAACGCGATCTCAAGCTGAACGATGCGACGCCGCATGTGGAAGTGAACCCTGAAACCTACGAGGTGCGCGCGGATGGCGAATTGCTGACCTGCGAACCCGCCGAGGTTCTGCCCATGGCGCAGCGCTACTTTCTGTTCTGAGGGCGTCACGCCGCAGACCGGGGCCCGCGCGGTGGGGGTTGACTGGCCAAGGCATTGTGCCTGCACTGTCGCTGCACGCAGACTTTAAGGACCATATATGTTTCGTTTTGCCCTTCTCGTCGCTTGTCTTGCCCCAGCCGCCGCAATGGCGGCCTGCCCGACGGGTGACGATCTGAAAACCGGAATTCGCTTTGCAACCTCCGGCGGCGACACTGAAGAATTCTCGCGCTTCACCGAGGATACTGTGGCATCGCATTACTACGTTGGCGGCGTTCTGGACTCGCGCGTGTTATTGGCACGCGGCCTGTATTTGTCAGAATATCTGGTGATGAAAGACGGACAGCCCGATCTTGAGACCAGGTCGACCTATGCCTTTCCCATGGCGCCGGGAGATATGCCTTTGCCCGCGCCGGGGGGCGTGTTCTCGGTCAATATTACGGTGAAAGACGCGGGCGCGCTTTACGGTGAAACTGATATCTACACCTCAGGGCAAGAGACACAGGTGCGGTTTGGAAGCTGTGCCTACCGGATGATCCCGGTTGAATTCCGATTTGAGCCTGATGAGACAAACAGCGTGGAGCTGCTGCATTGGTTGCCGGATCTTGGTCTGTCTTATCTGGCAAAATCCACGTCGCCCGATGGGAACGACACCTACAGCTACATTTCTATCGAGGCGATGGAATAGGGGCATGAACCCCAAGGAAGGAAACAGAATGTCGGCATTGCCAAAGTCCCACAGTATTGCGCGCGCAGGGTCTTGGACGGGGGCGCAGGACCGCTGCCAACTCAGTTACGAAGAGCGGTTCTTGCGCCGCAAGGTGCTGACGACCGAGGCGGGCAGGGGCTTTCTCGTGGATTTGGCCCATACCGAAAGCCTTGATCATGGCGACGCCTTCACGCTGAGCGATGGCGCGCTGATCGAGGTGGTCGCGGCACAGGAACCCTTGCTTGAGGTGCGCGGGGCCAATCTTCCGCGCATCGCATGGCACATAGGCAACCGTCATACGCCCTGCCAGATCGAAACCGAGCGTCTTTTGATTCAGCGCGATCATGTGATCCGCGATATGCTGGTGCTGATCGGGGCGCAGGTGTCCGAAGTCGAAGAACCCTTCACCCCGGAAGGCGGCGCCTATGGCCACGGGCGCACCCATGGTCACGACCACTCTCACAACCACGGGCCACAGGCGCAGTCCCATAGCCACGACCACGATCACGACCACAACAACCATCACCATGAGCACTGATCCGCACCTGCTGCTGCATCAACTGTTCTCGCCCGCCTTTCCGGTGGGGGCCTTTGCATGGTCGCACGGTCTTGAGACGGCGATACAGGATGGGCAGGTCGCAGACGCGGCCTCGGCTTTGGATTGGGTAGCGACGGTTCTGGAGTTTGGGGCGGGTTGGTCGGACGCGGTGCTATGCGCGCAGGCCGGGCAGGGCGGTGATCCAAGCGCCTTGTCCGAACTGGCCGCCGCGCTCAGCCCCAGTTCAGAACGGCGTGCCGAGACCATCGAGCAGGGACGCGCCTTTGCCGCGACGGTGTCCGAGGTCTGGGGCCTGCAGGTTCCAGCGGCGCCTTACCCGGTGGCCATTGGCGCGGCGGTGCGCGCGCTGGGCCTGCCTTTGGATTCGGCGCTGCGGCTGTATTTACAGGCCTTTGCCGCCAATCTGACCTCGGCGGCGGTGCGGCTTGTGCCCTTGGGGCAGACGGATGGTCAAAGGATCACCCGCGATCTGGCGCCGTTGTGCGAGACACTGGCAAGCCGTGCGCTTTCGGCCGATCTGGACGAGATCGGCGGCTTTGCCCCGGTTCTGGACATCCAAAGCCAGCGGCATGAAACACTTTATTCGCGGATCTTCCGCTCATGATCAGGAGGGAGAGGATGACATCTCCGAACGGACCTTTGCGCGTTGGCATAGGCGGCCCTGTGGGCGCCGGGAAAACCACGCTGACAGCGCAGCTTTGCGCGGCCTTGCGGGACAAGGTCTCGATGGCTGTGGTCACCAATGACATCTACACCCGCGAAGACGCCGAGGAACTCATGCGCCGTCAGGTGCTTCCGCTGGATCGGATCAAGGGGGTCGAAACGGGCGGCTGTCCGCACACGGCGATCCGCGAGGATGCCTCGATCAACCTTGCGGCCATTGCCGAACTGAACGCGGCCTTTCCCGATCTGGACCTGATCCTGATCGAAAGCGGCGGCGACAATCTGTCGGCCACCTTCAGCCCCGAGTTGGCGGATGTGACCATCTATGTGATCGACACGGCTGCGGGTGAAGAGATCCCGCGCAAGGGCGGTCCTGCGATCACGCGCTCGGATGTGCTGGTCATCAACAAGACGGACCTTGCGCCCTATGTCGGTGCGTCCCTTGAGGTGATGCAGCGCGATGCAGAGCGGATGCGCGCCGGGCGGCCCTATGTCTTTGCATCGCTCAGGCACGGCAAAGGCGTTGATGAAGTTGTCGATCTGCTGGTGAATATTGGCGGGCTGGCACTTGCCCAACCGGCCGAGTAAGGGGCGCTGCCCCTCTGGCGCCATAGGCGCCATTCACCCCGGGATATTTTTGGGCGATATTATACTTGACGTACCCACTCCGAACGCCTATTTTATAAGGGTAAGGAGAAAAACCATGTCGATCATGTCCCGCAAAGAGTTCCACGACGAACAAGCCGCCTACGATTATGTAGAGGCGCGGGTCTGGCCGCATGGAGCAACCTGCCCGAAGTGCGGAGAGCATGAGCGCGTATCCAAGATGGGTGGAAAATCTACCCGTATCGGCGCGTACAAATGCTACAAGTGCCGCAAGCCATTTACCGTTAAGGTCGGAACCATCTTTGAAAGCAGTCATGTTCCAATGCATATCTGGCTGCAAGCGATCTACCTGATGTGTGCCAGCAAGAAGGGCATAAGCAGCAACCAGTTGCACCGCACCCTTGGTGTTACTCTTAAAACCGCGTGGTTCATGTCGCATCGAATACGTGAGGCTATGCGTAACGAGAACGGCCCGTTTGGTGTTGGCGGTGGGTCTGTTGAGATTGACGAGACCTTCATTGGCAAGGAACCTGGCGTCACTAAGTCCAAGACCGCTAGGGGCGGTGCTCACAAGATGAAAATTATGACCCTTGTGGACCGCGATACCAAAAACGCGAAATCTGTCGTGGTTGACGACCTTACCGTATCCACTATGTCCAAGGTAATAACCGATAACATGGCGCGCGAAGCCCGCATGATTACTGACGAGTATCGCCAGTACAAGCTGATGGCGAAGGACGTATCCGCAGAGCATGACTTTGTGCGCCATGGCGCAGGCGAATACGGGCGCGGCGACATTCACACCAACACCGTCGAAGGCTTCTACAGCATTTTCAAGCGGGGCATGCGGGGTATCTACCAGCACTGCGGAAAGCAACACCTGCACCGCTACGCGGCTGAGTTTGACTTCCGCTACAACAACCGTTCCGCCAAGGAAATCAGCGATACCGTTCGGGCTGACATCGCCCTCACTGGAATTATTGGCAAGCGGCTCACCTACGAAACAATTGGTGCATGATGGCAAAGAAGCCCGAGAGCGATCAAAAGCAATACAAGCGGTTCCTCGAAAAGGTAAAGGAACTGGAGGACGCTGGCGAACTAAACCCCACAGAGGCTGATGAATCATTTGAGCGAGCAATGCAGCGCATGATCTGCCCGAACGGCAAGCGACGAGATTGATCATTGAATACTCCGAATTTCGGCCCAGCTGACAAAGCTCTTCGATGGGGCAATGAAGCTATCAACGAATTTGATATTAACTGCAGGTCTTTCTTCGATAATGGCCCACTGAGAGAAGTCAGACAAAAAGATCTTGAGAGCGGGCAAATTGTTGTCAAGGTTATCAGCACAGCCGACATCCCCGACTCTGCTGAAAAGCAAGCTTTTTATGCTATTCAGTGCATCAAGAACTCCTTCGACAGAGCTACTTACGCCGCCTGCATTGCCTTCGGCGCGATTCTCACAGGAAATACGTCCGTCAATTGCCCTTGGGCCGACTCCGCAGCCGGAACAGAAGGAATCCTTAATGGCAGATCTTCTAAGTTCCCTCCAAAACTCCGGCCTATAATCCATGCGCTCCAACCATACGGCACTGGTCAAGGTTACACCGGAGGCGATGACATTTCTCGACAACTCGCCAAAATAGCCAATCGGAAGCACACAGTTGACCTCACATTCCTTCCAAATGTCTCTGGCTTTATGCTCTTGAAAGCTGATTTTTCTACTGACGGAAAGTCTGGCGCTCTCCAATTGCGACGGCCTCGCTGGGATTCTATGAAAAATGAGTGCGAAATCATGAGGTTGCCCGGAGACGTTTATGATGTACCCGAGTACAGACTTGGACTTGACGTAGTCTTTGACGAATCCGGACCCATTTTCGAGATACCTGCCGTTAAAGCCCTTCGCCACTTCGCGGGAAAGGCTAAGGCGTTTATTCAAGCACTCGAACTTGAAGCCAAGGTCATGTAGATCATTCATAACCTACACCCATTTCCACATGGGTACGGCAAGTATAATAACGCCTATTTTTGGACCAATGAAGAAAGGGGCGGCGCATTTCTGCGTCGCCCCATTTGGTCAGGTCTGATCTTGCAGATCAGGCGGCTTGTTTCAGCGGTTTTTCAGCCTTGCCCATGAAAGTGTCGTGCAGAGATTTGACGGCACAGTCAAAGTCGTCTCGCAGAATGACAAACTGCGCGTCAACAGTGCGCGTGGTTTGGTGCGCGCTGACCACATCGACGCCCGCCTTGCGCAGGCAGCCAAGCCCGCGTTCCAGCACGTGCAGCCCGCGCAGGTCACGCCCGATGACCGAGACGATGGCCGCCGCGCGCACGTTGATTTGCGACTGCGGGTAGCGTGACAAAAGCTCTTTCTCCAACATCCGGACGCGGCTGAGCGGCGCGTCGATGTAATGCGTGATGGTGTTGGCGTTCGAGGTTTTGGAGACGATGCGCAGATCGAACCGTTTGAGCAGCTCGAGCGTTGTGGCATCATAGCCTTTTACGCCCACCATATCCTGCTCGAACAGTTCCAGCGCATAGACTTCGAGGCCGGTGACCATTTCGGCCACGCCCTTTTCAGCTTCGGCTTCGTCGATCAGGGTGCCCGGATCGTCGGGTTCAAAGGCGTTGGTCACACGCAGCGGAACCTCGGCCTGACGCAGCGCCTTAGCGGCGGTGGGGTGAATCGCCTCCATCCCCATGTTGGCCAGTTGGTCGGCCACGTCATAGTTGGTGTGACCCAGCTTGCGCACGTTTTCAGCGCCGACCAGTTTCGGATCGGCGGAGGAGAGGTGGAATTCCTTGTGGATGATCGCCTCGCGCGCTTTGGTCAAGGCAGCGATCTGGCTGAATGTCACCTCGGAATAGCCGCGGTCGAATTCGGCCATCAGGCCTTCACGGCACTGGGCATAGCCGGTGACAATAGGCATCTCGGTTTCCAGATCCACGTCGGACAGCCCGTCAAGAATACGCTCGTCCAGCGACATTTCGCGATCATCGCGCCAGCCAGAAAGATCGACAAAGCGCGCATTCACGCCCGCGCGGCGCAATCGCAGGGTGGTGACAAAGGCGGAATGCGCCTCGCCAAGACCGGACAGCAGTTCGCGGGTTTTGCCCATGTGCTCGGACAGGCGGAAGTGCCCGTAAGAACACAGGCGCTGCAGATCGATCAGGCAGGACCGCGCCCCCTCCATACGTTCGCGCAGGAAGTCGCGGGCGTCGGCGCGATCCGCGGAGTTGCCAAGAACCTCGTCCTGTGCAGCGCGCATGGCCGCTTCGACGCTGGACAGCGCACTGTGCCACCCGTGATCTTCGGTTTCGTCAGCAAAATGCGCGTAAACGCCCGGCTCACCTGACTTCTTGTGTTCCAGCAGCAGGTCGGTGATCCCCCCAAAGGCAGAGACCACGAAAATCCGGTTGTAATCCGGCTTGGAGGCGCGAAACAGCGGTTCCAGCAGTTCGTTCACGCGGCTCATCGACGTGCCGCCGATCTTTTCGACAGTGTGGTTCTTGAAGGTCATCCAGGGCCTCTTTTCAGTCCGCTTACGCGTTTTCGGTGACCTCGTCGGGCGCGGCATAAGAGCCGTCCTCGCGGTGCACCTCGTTGCCCGTCACAGGCGGGTTGAAGCAGCAGGCCATGACCAGCTCTTCTTCGGCGCGCAGGATGTGACGGTCGTGTTCATTCAGGGCGTACATGACGCCGGGCGTGATCTGATGGGTCTCGCCGGTCTTGAGGTCGGTGATCGACCCCTTGCCCTGCATGCAATAGACGCTTTCGAAGTGGTTCTTGTATTCGAAGGTGTGTTCAGAGCCCGCTTCGAGAAAGGTGATGTGGAAGGAAAAGCCCATCCCGTCATCGGCCAGCAGCATCCGCACGCTTGTCCATTTCGAGTCCGAGACCACGCGGTCTCGTTCGTCTTTCACGATCTTGTTGAAGTCACGTACAATCATTGTGTTACTCCGCGGCCATCTGTTTATGTTGTGTTGCTTCCTCGGTGGCTGCCAGAAGGATGACCAGACCTTCGCGCAAGAGCGCCGAGGAGGTGGTCAACGGAGCCAACACCTTGACGACTTCGTCATGCGCGCCCGAGGTTTCGATCACCAGACCCTTGTCAAAGCAGCGCGCGCAGATCTCTGCTGCAAGCGATCCGCTGCCGACATCGACGCCTTGCATCAGCCCGCGGCCTTTGAGGGCCGCGCCGGGAACCATGTCCGCTACGGCCTGAAGACCGCTCGTCAACTGCACCGATTTCTCGGTGAGTTTTTGCTGGAAGTCATCGGTTTTCCAGAACTTTTCCAGCGCCACGCGGGCGGTGACAAAGGCATGGGTGTTGCCGCGGAATGTGCCGTTGTGCTCGGCGGGCTTCCAGATATCCAGCTCGGGTTTGACAAGCAGGGCGGCAAAGGGCAGGCCCATCCCGCTAAAGGATTTGGCCAGCGGGATCAGGTCGGGCTTGATGCCCGACGCTTCGAAACTGAAGAAGGTTCCCGTGCGACCGCACCCTGCCTGAATATCGTCGGCAATCAGCAGCGCGCCGTGTTTCTTGGCCAGCTTGGCAATGCCCTGCATCCAGGCATCAGAGGCGGCGTTCAGGCCACCTTCGCCTTGCACCGGTTCAAAGATGAACGCGGCGGGGGCGTCGATCCCGGACGATGGGTTGCCCAACATGGTTTCGATCACTTCAAGAGTGTCGATATCGCCGAGCGAGCCTTCGAATGGCATGTGGGTCACACCATCCAGATCGGTGCCGGCGCCAGCGCGTTTGCCAGCGTTACCCGTCAGTGACAAAGCGCCCATCGTCATGCCGTGGAAGGCATTGGTAAAGGCGATCACGTTGCGGCGGCCAGTGACCTTGCGGGCCAGTTTGATCGCGGCTTCGACGGCATTGGTACCGGTCGGGCCAGTCATCATCACCTTGTGATCCATATCGCGCGGTTTGAGAATGATCTCTTCAAACGCGGTCAGAAAGGCGGTCTTCGCTTCGGTGTGCATGTCCAGCGCATGGGTGATGCCATCGCCCTGGATGTGCTTGATCAGCGCGGCCTGCATGTCGGGGTC
This sequence comes from Pacificoceanicola algae, assembly GCF_049341065.1. Taxonomy (NCBI): domain Bacteria; kingdom Pseudomonadati; phylum Pseudomonadota; class Alphaproteobacteria; order Rhodobacterales; family Roseobacteraceae; genus Pacificoceanicola; species Pacificoceanicola algae. Next base: position 33,379 of record NZ_JBMPIX010000014.1, read on the forward strand.
ATTGTGGCCGTAGTTCAGCGAGGAACAGCCAGCCAAAAAGTCGATGTAGCGGTTGCCATCCGAGTCCCACAGCTCCGAGCCCTTGGCCCGGTCAAAGCTGGTGGGAAAGCTGCGGCAATAGCTGCGTGCTTCGGATTCGCGGCGGTCGTAAATTGTCAGATCGGTCGTCATGAGAAAACTCCTGTCGAAAAAGGGAATCCCGGGCTGTCGCAATGGCGTGCCCGGGACGAAAATGGCGGACGTGGATCAGGCCGCGCGGCGCAGCGCAGCGGGCAGAGTGATCGTCACCATATGTTCGGTGTCATGCTGACCCACGAAATGCGTGTCGCGGGTAAAATGCGCTTGATCGTCCAGCAGGGCGTCCTGCTTGTCGGCCAGCTTGGTGAACAGCGCCCACGAGGCATCGTTGTCGCGCGTGATGGTGGTTTGCATACGGCGGACACCGCGACATTCCTTGCGGTCCAGCAGGGCATTCAGCATGCGGCCGCCAACGCCTTTGCCGCGCGCGGCCTCGGATACGGCCACCTGCCAGACGAACAGAGTGTCTTCGTCATGGGGCAGTAGATAACCAGACACCCAGCCCACGATCTCGCCGTCCATTTCGGCAACCACACAGGTGTCACGGAAGTGATCGGCCTGCAGCAGGTTGCAATACATCGAGTTCTCATCCAGCGGCTTGCAGTCGCTGATCAATTGCCAGATGGCCGCGCCGTCTTCGCGGACGGGCTTGCGGAAGGTAACGGTGCCTTTCGGCTTGATGTCGTGAAGTGTGTGCACTGGTCGCCTCGTAAATTGCTTCGCTGTACTAAGTATAAGCATCGCGTCTGTTAGTTCAACAAGCTAAGCAATAAATAGTTCCATCTTTCTGAATTTTTCCAAAACGGCAGTTAAATAGTTAAAAAATGTCAGTGAATCGTGGTGCGTCTTGAAGTTTTTGGTAGGTTTAGCTAAGTAAATTGCATCATGAATATACAAAGTAAGAAAAGTTTCACCCAAGGTTGTCGCCGTAGCCAATCCCGGAGTAAATTGGGATTCCCCAGTCCGGAGTGGCCCATGGACCGTACAGATGAAAGCCTTGTCGCAATCCGCCGCATCATGCGCGCAACCGAACTTTATGGTCGCCGTCTGGCGCATGAAGCGGGGCTGACGGCCGTGCAGCTGCGGGTGTTGCAGATCGTTGCCGAAAAGGGGCATGCCACCCCGACCGAGATCGCGACACGCATGGGCGTGACGCAGGCCACCATCTCGGCGCTGATCAAGAAACTGGAAAAGCTTGGGGTGCTTGAACGCAAGCGCTCAGAAGTGGATCGTCGGCAAACCAACCTTCAGATCACCGATCTGGGCCGGGAAAAGGTGAAGGGCGCGCCGGATGCCTTGCAGCAGCGCTATGTCAAACAGTTCGAGGCGATGGAGGACTGGGAGCAGTCCATGATGGTGGCTATCCTCGAAAAGGTTGCCGCTATGCTCGACGCCGAGGAAATCGACGCGTCCCCAGTGCTGTCGGTGGGCGAGATCATTCCGCTCACCCCGGAAGGCACCGCAAGTCAGCCGGTGAACAAATCCTGAAAGCTGTCGCGTAAGATGTTCTTCTGCACCTTGCCCATGGTATTGCGGGGCAGGGCGTCCACCATGATAATCCGCTTGGGATGCTTGAAGCGTGCCAGCGATTTTTCGATGGCCGCCGTGATCTTCTCCAGATCAGGCGCGGCCTCTTTTTCTGCGACCAGAACAGCCACGGGGCTTTCCCCGAAATCAGGATGCGGGACGCCAAAGACCGCGCTTTCCAGAACCCCCGGCTGATCATCCAGCAGGCTTTCGATTTCCTTTGGATAGATGTTGTAGCCGCCCGAAATAACCAGATCCTTGCCGCGCCCGACAATCGTCACATAGCCGTCGGCGCCCTGTGTCGCCAGATCGCCCGTGATGAAGAAACCATCGGGGCGCAATTCTTCTGCGGTCTTTTCCGGCATCTGCCAGTAGCCCTTGAAGACATTGGGGCCGCGCACTTCGAGTATGCCGATCTCGTCGCGCGGCAGTTCCTGCCCCTGATCGTCACAGACCTTCACCTCGACCCCCGGAAGCGGCAGGCCGACAGTCCCCGCACGGCGCTCGCCGTCGTAGGGGTTGGAGGTGTTCATATTGGTTTCGGTCATGCCATAGCGTTCAAGGATGCGGTGACCGGTGCGGGCCTCGAACTGGCGGTGGGTTTCGGCCAGCAAAGGCGCCGAGCCCGAGATGAACAGCCGCATATTGGCGCTGGCGGTGCGGTCAAAACCGGGCTCGTCCAGAAGCCGGGTGTAGAAGGTCGGAACCCCCATCAATGTGGTCGCGCGCGGCATCCAGTCCAGCAGGGCCTTTGGGTCCAGTTTCGGGAAGAACACCATCGACGCCCCGGCGGCGAGGATCACATTCGTGGCTACAAACAGCCCGTGCGTGTGAAAGATCGGCAGCGCGTGCAGCAGCACGTCCGAGCTGTCAAACCGCCAGTGGTCAACCAATGTCAGCGCGTTGGACAGCAGGTTGTTCTGCGTCAGCATCGCGCCCTTGGAGCGCCCGGTGGTGCCCGAGGTATACAGAAACGCGGCCAGATCGTCCGGCCCGCGCGGCTCGGTCGCGAAGTGGCCGGGCAGGGTGTCGGCAAGGCGTGCAAGCGTGCCATCCCCGTTCGCCCCCAGTGTCTGGAGTGTTGCGCCCGCCTGCAATGCGACAGGGGTCAGCGCATCAGCCTTGGCCGGATCGCAGACCAGTAGGCGCGCGCCACTGTTTTCAACGAAATAGGCAATTTCATCGGCGGTATAGCCGGTGTTCAGTGGCAAGAACACGATGCCCGCTTGAATGCAGCCGAAAATCAGCGCCAGCGCGTCGGCGGATTTTTCGACCTGAAGCGCCAGCCGGTCTCCGGGGTGAAGCCCCGACATGCGGGCTGCTCCGGCGAATTGCGCGACTCTTTGGGTGAACTGCGCATAGCTGATCCGTGTGCCATCCGGCAGGTGCAGGAAGGGCGCCGGATTGTCCGCCTGAGCGCCAAGCAAGTGGTCATAAAGAGTGTTGGTCATCGCACATATCCTAGCCGCATGGTTAGGAAATAGACCACGGCGCGCGGACATGCAAAAGCGCTAATTCGTCGGCATCTCGTCCACCAGAAGGCCTGCATCCTTCAGGGCCATTCGGGTTTCGCGCCAGCAGCCGCGCGCCTCGTCCATCAACTGATCCAGCGTCTGAGGTGTTGCGACCTCGCTTTGCCATTCAATGTCTTGAAGGCGGCGTGTCAGCTGCATCGCGCCGACCACCCCCGCCGAACCTGCCAACCTGTGCGCCTCGAGGCTCAGGGTGTCATGGTCGGGCATCGGGGCGCCGGGCGACAGGAGGGCGTTCATTTCATCGGCAAAGCTGTGCAGCGTGGCTTGGAAGCGATCCTCGGAAAGGCTGTCTTGCAGGGCGCGCAGATGGTCGGCGTCAAGAATCACGTTGCTACACGACGAAGGAGTGACCCGAATGTGGTCGGGCGCGGCTTCATTGATTGCTGCGTGCAGCACGCCCCGCAATGCGTCCCGTGAGATCGGCTTCACGAGGGCCTCGCACATTCCGGCACGGCAAAAAGCTTCAAGCTCATCGGGAAGGGCATGGGCCGTGGTGGCGATCATCGGCGTTTTTGCGTTCGGCCCGCCGCCGTTGCGAATATTGCGTGTGGCGGTCAGCCCATCCATGCCCGGCATGGAGATGTCCATTAGTATGATGTCAAAAGCCTTCGCCTCGGCAGTTTCCACCCCTTCGACGCCGTCAAAGGCCTCGGTCACGTGGTGCCCGTCGCTTTCCAACATCCGCCTCAGGATCAGGCGGTTGACGGCATTGTCTTCGACGATCAGCACATTCAGCGGATCAATGGCGCTTTGCCGGGCTTTCACGTTGGTTTCGGCGCTGTCCTCCAGGCGGGCACGACCTGCTGGCGGAGCAAGGGGCAGGCGCAACCAAAAGACGCTGCCATCGCCGGGCTCACTTTCGGCGCCCAGTTCTCCGCCAAGCGCCTTTGCCAACCGCCTTGAAATACCCAGTCATAGCCCCGTGCCCATGGTGCGCCGTTGATAGGACGTATCGACGGTGACAAAATCGCCAAAAATCCGGTCAAGATCCTCTTCGTCAATGCCAATGCCGCTGTCAATTACCCGAATTTCGACCTCGTCCAGTCCGTTTTCACAGTCGATCTCAATCTTGATGCGGCCGTTCTGGGTGAATTTGATTGCGTTGCTCAGCAGGTTCAGCAGCACCTGCCGCAAACGCTCGGGGTCGGTGTAAACGTCGTGCAGCAGTGGGCTGGGAGGAGCAAGACCAAGCGTGTTGCCTTGCGTGGCCGCGGCGCCCAACTGGCTGTCGATGACCTCGTTGACAAGGCTCACAAGATCAAAGCGGCGTTTGTCGATTTGCATCTTGTTGGCATCAAGCCGTGAGATGTCCAACACGCTGTTGACCTGATCCAGCAACATGTTCGCGGATTTGCGGACAATGCCCAGATAGCGCGCCTGACGCGGGTCAAAGCCTTTCAGGCCCATCAAATCCAGCGTGCCAAGAATGCCGTTGAGCGGGGTGCGCATCTCGTGACTCATGACGGCCAGAAGCTGAGCCTTGGATTTCTCGCCAGCAATTGCGCGGTCGCGAGCGCTGCGCAACTCGGTTTCTGCGGCCAACCGGTCCGAGATGTCGCGGATGAAGGCCACGAACAATTCACCCTGCGGGGTCATGGCGCTGGAACGCGAGATTTCGATTGGGAAAAGGGTGCCGTCTTTGCGAACCGCTTCAAACTGTGACACTTCGCGGTTGACCCTGCGCGTGGCGGAGTTTTTGAGGTGGCGGGCCATCCCCTCAAAATGCGCAGAGCGATACTTCTTGGGTATGATCAATTCTGCCATGTCGGCGCCAATGGCGACTGCGCGCGGATAGCCAAAGATACATTCCGCAGCGCCATTGTAATCGACGATCCGGCCCTCGCGGTTGACGACGATAACGGCGTCGATCGCGGTGGCGATAATGGTTTCCATCCGGCGGCTGATTTCCCGGTTTCGGCGGGATTGCCTTTCACGCAACCGGGCCAGCCTGACGAGGGTAACCAGCAAGACCAGCAGGACCGTCACAAGAACGATTGTCAGCCAGGCGATCCTGAACAATGTGCGCGAGACGCTATTGCGTTGCGCGGCGCTTTTGACGGCATTGTTGGTGATCCCGTCGAGCGACAGGACACGAGTTTGCAAGCGCATCTTGTTTGCGCTCTCGGCCAATTCGGGAAGCTTTGCGCGCAGGGCGTCGTCCGGGCCGTCGATGATCGGAACCCAGCTTTCAAAAAAACTTTCAAGTGCGATCAGGGCCTCTTGGGTCGGCGAAACATATCTCAGCGCCTCGTAGCTGGGACTGGCCTTCAAGACTTCGGTGCGACTGTAGAAGATATCGAACCGGACACGCACTTCATCCAAGGGAAGCGATGGGTCTTTGGCGGCCCTCATTGTCGTCACTTCAAGGCGACTGGCCTCAAGCTCGGCCTGTGTCAATGCCCAGAGCGCGGCTTCGGAGGCCGCCGAGTCAAGACGTTGCAATTGCCGCCTGACGTCCAGAACAAGTGTCAGGATCAGCGCCATGAACAGCACCAGAATCGTTCCGGTCAGCAATGTTTTCAGGCCATAGCCCGTTCGACGGCGGGCAGCAGTGTCCGGGCGATCCTGCGTCATACGGAATCGCAGATCATGGACCTATGGCAAGGCTTCGATGGTATCGAGTTGCCAGATGCTGCGCGCATAATAAACCTCGCTACGGTACTCGGGGTTGTCGTCATAGGGATAGACAATCCACAACGGCCCCTTGTCGCGGACAGACATTTCCTTGCCATTAATTTCATAGGCAATGAGGGCGCCGTCGTCCACTGCATCGTCAAGCGGGATTTCGATCAGGTATTCGTTCAAGGCGCTGGCTTCGAGAGAACCAGAGTTGATCCCAAGGGCTTCCAAAAGCGTGCCCAAGGAAACGCCGCCAAAGTGCTGCACGCCGTCGGTCCAGATCGTAGTGGTTTCGAATTCGGTGCTTGGCAGATCGCGAAGCATTTGCAGATCAAACAACGCTTCCCCGTCGATATTCGTATTGGGGAGGGCACCAAACACCCGCAGTACGACCGGGCCTTCGGGGTGCGGCAGATCAGAGCCGGCGGCGGCGCTGGCGGCCATCCCAAGAACGAGAAGCCCTGCAAGGCAGATCCGATGAAGCTTTTCAATCATACGCATTTCCGGGTCAATTTCGCTGTCAGGGCCGATCACGCGGCATGCCAAAACCTATATCATCCCACATTAACGCGCGAGACACTCTTGTTCTTTATACAATTTGTGCAGAAGCAAAAGGCACCTATTCTTTGGTGTATAGGTTCGACAGGGATGGTCTGCTTGTAAAAATAGGGATAAAAGGGCCTTTCATTTGGACGAGGTTGGTACCCGCGGTATGAGAATTTTGGTAGCAGATGACCACGACCTGGTTCGCGAGACGATAGCCGCCTATCTGGACGCCTCGGATATTGAGGAGGTCGTCACTGTTGCGTCGTTGGAAGATGCGGTTCAGGCCGCTGAAGAAACCGGAAGCTTCGATCTGGTCCTGCTGGATTATTCGATGCCCGGCATGAACGGGTTGGACGGTCTGAGCGAAATGCGTCGCGCCAATTCCGAACGACCGGTTGCTATCCTGTCAGGGACCGCGTCGCGCAGCGTGGCCGAGGCGGCGTTAAAGGCGGGCGCGCAGGGTTTCATCCCCAAGACGCTGGCTGCCAGAAGCCTTTTGACCGCCGCCCGTTTCATGGCCGCCGGTGAGGTTTATGCGCCCTTGGAATTCATGCGTGGCAAAGACCCCGAGACCAGCGTTCTGACGCGGCGCGAAATGGACGTTCTGCGCGGCATTTGCGAAGGCAAGGCCAACAAGGAGATTGCCCGCGATCTCGATCTTCAAGAGGTCACCGTCAAGCTGCACGTCAAGACCCTGAGCCGCAAGCTTGTCGCGCGCAATCGTACCCATGCGGCGATGATCGCCCGGGATCGCGGATTGGTCTGATCGAGGCGGGTTGTATGACCCCCTCCCGTTGAACAATACATTTTCCGCTATGTTGACCGAACTTGAGAAGGCAGCCTTGGCCTCAAGTCCGGTTCGGCAGGTGGCCGAGGGATTCAATTGAATCAAACGAGCGGTCTTGCGACTGTTTGCCAGTGAGCTGATGGGCATCCTTGCGCGCCAGCACAGGATCCCTTGCGCCGCTGGTCATCTACTGGAAGACTGACAGACATGCGCATCGACTCTCATCATCACTTCTGGAACCCGGCCCGCGGCGATTATGGCTGGATGCCGCCGGATGATCCGGTACTGACCCGGCAATATGGACCTGAGGACTTGGCAGCGAGCCTGTCCGCCACCGGCGTTGAAAAGACGGTTCTGGTGCAGGCCGCTCCCTCGGTCGAGGAAACCGAGTACCTTTTGGGAATGGCCGACGCGACGCCCCACGTCGCCGCCGTGGTCGGCTGGATCAACTTCGAGGATCCCGGCCAGCGCGTTGTGTTGGAGCGGTTGGCCAAACATCCCAAATTTGTCGGGGTGCGTCCGATGATCCAGGATTTGCCCGACGACGGCTGGATGCTGCGCGATGATGTGCAGTGGGCCTATGAGGCGCTGATCGATCTGGATCTGACCTTTGACTGTCTCGGCTTTCCGCGGCATCTGTCCAATTTTGCCATGCTCCTGACCCGCTACCCTGATCTTCGCGCTGTGCTCGATCACTGCATGAAACCGCAAATCCGCGACCATTCAGACGACAACCTGCGGTTCTGGGCGGACGGCATGGCCCGTCTGGCGCGGGACACTGGCGCCTATTGCAAGCTTTCTGGGATCGTCACCGAAGCGGATGATGACTGGTCGGACGAGGTTTTGCGCCCCTACACAGATCACGTCTTGCGCAGCTTTGGCGCGGGACGTGTCATGTGGGGCAGTGACTGGCCCGTGGCGCGGCTGCGCTGCGACTATCCTGATTGGCATGCCCAAGCCCAGCGGCTCTGCGCTGATCTCAGCGCTCCGGATCGGGCACGCGTTTTCGGCGATAGCGCGCGCGACTTCTATCGGCTTACCTAACCTCAGGAACAAGGACCGCCCCATGAAACGCGTTAAAATCGGCCAGAGCGGCCTTGAGGTCACCTCGCTTTGTTTCGGCACCTCCGGCCTTGGCGACATGCCCGACACCTATGGGTATTCGGTCAGCGACGCCCGCGCCCATGAAACGGTGCGCGCGATCTTTGACGGGCCGGTGAATTTTCTGGACAGCTCGAACAACTATGGCATGGGCCGGTCCGAGGCCCGCGTGGGCGCGGTCATTCGTGAAAGGGGCGGGCTGCCGGATGGTTTTGTCCTGTCCACCAAACTGGACCGCGACATGGACACCGGCCGCTTTGATGCCGCCCGCGCCCGGCAATCGCTGGAGGAAAGCCTTGAACGCCTCGGCCTCGACAGCATTCCGGTGCTGCATCTGCACGACCCCGAACATGCCCGCGATCTGCAAGAGATTACCGGCGATGGCGGTGCGCTCGATGAGCTGTTCAAGATGAAGGAAGAGGGGCTGACACAGGCGGTGGGTCTTGCCATGGGCAAGCTGGACATGATGTTCCCGATCCTCAAGGCCTATCCCTTTGACACGCTGATCAGCCACAACCGCTATACGCTCTTGAACCGCTCGGCGGATGAGATGTTCGACTATGCGGCGGGGCAGGGCATGGCGATTTTCAACGCCGCGCCTTACGCCGGTGGGGTGCTTGCCAAAGGCAGCGCCGTGATGCCGCGTGTGACCTATCAAAAGGCGGATGATGCGGCGCTGGCCCCGGTTCGCGCGATCGAAGCAATCTGCGCTGAACATGGCATCGCGCCGGGCGCCGTGGCGCTTCAGTTCTCGATGCGCGATCCCCGCATGACTTCGACCGTGGTCGGGGTCTCCAAACCCGAACGCGTACAGCAGACGCTGGACTGGGCCACAGCCGAGATACCCCAAGCGGCGTGGGATGCTTTGGCCGCGCTGGAGTATTCCTCGGAAGATCCCGAAGCCAACCGGGTTTACAAACCGGCCTGAGCGATGGTGGTCATTGCGCCAAGTCTCTGCAATGGTGGGCGCAATCACAGATGGAGGATGGAAGATGATTGAACGGATCGACACCGGCACAAGGATGAGCCAGGTGGTCAAGTACAACGGCGTGGCCTATCTGGCGGGCCAGGTCGGGGAAGGCGCAACCGTGGCCGAGCAGACCCGCGATTGCCTTGCCAATGTCGAGGCAGCGTTGGCCAAGGCGGGATCGTCCAAGGAACAGATGTTGCAGGCGGTGATCTGGCTGGCCGACATGGCGGACTTCGCCGAGATGAACGAAGTCTGGGACGCCTGGGTGCCCGCGGGGCATGCGCCCGCCCGCGCCTGCGGCGAGGCCAAGCTGGCCACGCCGAAATATCTGGTCGAGGTGATTGTCACCGCAGCCTGCTGACCTGCATCGGAGGTGAACAGGGTTCAATCACAAACCCTGTTCACCGACTGCCATCGTCATTCAAAGCGAATATCGACGTTGCCGAAGGGGCCGTAGTCGGCGTGTATGTGGCTCCCGGGCGGGCATTCGATGGGCCGGATGAAGCTGCCCGACAGGATGACCTGTCCCGGCGCGATGGCCTGTCCGTATTGCGCCATCCGCCGCGCCAGCCAAACCACGCTTTCCACCGGATCGTTCAGCACGCCCGCGCCAAGCCCAGTTTCTTCAACCTCGCCGTTGCGGGCGGTGATTGCTCCGACCCATCGCAGATCGAAATCCTCGGGCGCGTGGCGCTGATCGCCCATGACGATTCCGGCGTTGGCGGCATTGTCGCTGATCGTATCAAAGACGTTCCGCACGCGCCCGGTCGCAGGGTCTTTGCGCAGGATGCGCGTATCGAGAATCTCGAGCGCCGGGGCGACATAATCCGTCGCGGCAAGAACCTGTTCGCGGGTGACGGTTTCCCCGGCGATCGGGGACTTCATGACAAAGGCGATCTCGGCCTCGATCCTTGGCTGGATAAAGCGCCCCTTAGGCACTGCGGCGCCATTCGCAAAGATCATGTCATCGAACAGCACGCCCGAATCCGGGATGTCGATCCCCAGCGCGGATTGCATGGCTTTTGAGGTCAGCCCGATCTTCCATCCGATGACGCGTTGCCCGGCCGCCAGTTTGGCCGCCATCAGGGCTGACTGCACGGCATAGGCGTCGTCCATTGTCATGTCCGGATGGCGAAGCGACAAAAGCCCGATCTGCGCGCCCGACTGTTCCGCGCTCAGCAAATCGGCGGCGGCCTGTTGGTGCTGCTCCGGAGTCATAGCACTTCGTCCTGAACGGTGTTGCGCAGAGTGCCGATGCCTTCGACGGTGATCTCTACCACATCGCCGGGCACCAGATAACGCGGCGGATCAAACCGGGCGCCTGCGCCTGTGGGCGTACCGGTGACGATGATATCGCCGGGATTGAGCGTGGTGAAGGTCGAGATATAGGCGATCTCTTCGCGCACGGGAAACATCATCCGGTCCAGCGTATCGTCCTGCCGGACCTCGCCGTTCACGCGGGTGACGATGCGCGCGGCGTCCAGTTGCGCGGGGTTTGTGAAGGGCACCAGCCAAGGCCCCATGGCCCCCGAATTGTCCCAGTTCTTGCCTTGGGTCACGTTGAATTTGGCGTGGCGCACCCAGTCGCGGATCGTGCCTTCGTTGCACAGGGTCAGCGCGGCGATGTGGTCGTAGGCGTATTCGGGTTTGATCCGGCGTCCACCTTTGCCAATCACCACGGCGATCTCGCCCTCGTAATCCAGAGTGTGGTTTTCTGGCGGGCGGATCAGCGGGCGGTCGTGGCCGGTAAAGCTGCTGGCGAACCGCGGGAACAGCGACATATGTTTGGGCTGGGCGCTGCCGTCTTTGTATTCCGCGTTGCGGTCGGGAAAGTTGACGCCAACGCACAGGATCTTGCCGGGATTGGGGATCGGCATCTCGAGCTGGATTTGATCCAGCGCATGGTCATTCGCGCGCCCCGCGCCTTGCAGGAACACCTCTTTCAGCGCACCTGCTTCGATCACGTCACGCAGGCTGGGGTACTGGGGGTTGGCGCGGCTCAGATCAATGACGCCATCGCCGGTGTGCAACCCGTATCCCGGCTGGCCGTTGTGGCTGAAACTGACAAAGTGGGGGGACATCATGGCAGGCGCCTCGCGATTTCTGTGATTGTGTCAAAGGCCGTCAGGGCGTCTTGTTCTTCCATGCCAAAGGCCCCGGCCTGAAAGCGGATGACAGTCTGCCCGTCCACCTTGGTTTGCGTCAGATAGATGCGGCCATCAGCGTTGATCGCCTCGACCAAGGCCAGATTGTGGGCGTCGTCACCGCTGTGGCGAAAGGTGAACAGCGACAGGATCGGTTGCGTTATGATCTCAAAGTCTGGTTCCGCCACAAGGCGCTTCGCCACGCCCCGTGACCAGGCGACATGATTGCGGATCATCGCGCGCAACCCTTCAAGTCCATAGCTGCGGATCAGGAACCAAAGCTTGAGCGCGCGGAAACGGCGGCCCAAGGGGATCGACCATTCCGAATAGTCTGTCACCTCGTCCTGTCCCAGCGTCTTGAGATATTCCGGCCGGATCGCCAGCGTTTGGCGCAGTGCGTCCGGGTCGCGTATGAAATGCGCCGAACAATCGAACTGCGCGCCAAGCCATTTATGCGGGTTGAACACCACGCTATCGGCGCGCTCGATCCCTTGCCACAGGGCGCGGTGTTCGGGGCAGATCATGGCGGCTCCGGCCCATGCGGCATCGACATGGAAATACAGGTTTTCAGCCCGCGCAATCGCAGCCAGTGCGGCGATGTCATCGCATGCCCCCATGCCCGTGGCCCCTGTCACGCCGATCAGACCGGCAGGCAGATGGCCCGCAGCACGGTCCGCTGCAATGGCAGCCTTCAGGGCCTCGGTGTCCATGCGGCGCAGCGGATCGCCCTCGACCACGGGGATCTTGATCAGGTTGTCCTGCCCGATCCCCGATACCCAAGCGGCCCGGTCGATCGAGGTGTGCACCTGATCCGAGCAATAGATGCGCGGAGTGGGTCCTCCCGACAGCCCCTTTTGGTTGCCTTGCCAGTTCAGCGCCTTTTCACGCATGACCAGTACAGCAGCCAGCGTGGCAGACGACGCGCTGTCCTGAATGACGCCGGTAAAGTCGCCCGGCAGGCCGATGCTCTGGCGAAGCCAGTCCATCATGCGCGTTTCCATCTCGGTCGCCGCTGGAGAGGTTTGCCAGAGCATGCATTGCGGCGCCAGTGTGGTGACCAGCATCTCGGCCAGCATCGAGGGCGGCGCGGCATTTGCCGGGAAATAGGCAAAGAAGCGCGGGTGCTGCCAGTGGGTCAGGCCCGGCATCACGATACGCTCAAAGTCCTGCATGATCTGCTCCATCGCCTCGGGCGTTTCCGGCGGCGCAGGGGGCAGTTGGGCGATGATCTCGCCGGGTTTGATAGCAGGGCGCACGGGTCGGCTGCGCAGTGTTTTGTGATAGTCAGCCCCGAAGGCTGCGATTTTGCTGCCCCAGAGGGCGAAGTCATCCCAGTTCATTTGAACCTCATGGCGCTATGATGGGGGTGGCTTTGAGCGCGCTTTCAACGGGCTCTGCCCCGTCAAAAAGCGAGCCTTCTTCGAACCACGAGCGCGGGGCGGGGGCGCCCCAAAGGGTCTGGCGCTGCGGATCCTTGAGATCCCATTTGATGGGTTCAAGATCGGGGTCAACGGTTTGATAGTCCGAGCAGTAGATCTCGATCCTGTGGCCATCCGGGTCGCGGATATATAGGAAAAACGCGTTCGAGATGCCGTGCCGCCCTGGCCCGCGTTCCACCGAAGCCAGCCAGCCTGTGGTGCTCATCAGATCAAGCAGATCGATGATGTTCAGTGGCGTCGGCACCCAGAAGGCGGTGTGATGCAGGCGCGGGCCAAGGCCGTTGGTAAAGGCCACATCATGCACGCCGCCCTTGCGGTGCATCCACGCCGCCCAGACCTTTTGCGTTTCGGCGTCTTCGGTGTATTCTGTCGTGCGAAAGCCGATCTCGTTATAAAACGCGACGCTGGCATCCACATCGGCGCTGAACATGTTGAAGTGGTCGATGCGCAACGGTTTGACGCCATTGTACAGGCGATATTTCTGGTGGATTGGCGGCAGGCGGTCCATCTTGACGTAGAACTCCAGCGGGATGCCCCAAGGATCGCGGGTGCGCAGGGTGCGGCCCATAAAGGGACGCTTGACCCATTCACAAGGCAGGCCTTTGGACTGGAAAAAAGCCTCGGCCTTGTCCAGATCAGGCTCGTCATACAGCTTGAACCCCAAGACCCCGACACTGGCCGCATCCGCCTGCACCAGTGCGATGCAGTGATGGCCGCGTTCCTCCATGGCGCGCAGATAGATGGTGCTTTCATCCTCATCCGTGACCTGAAGGCCAAGAATGTCGACATAGAATTCGCGCGATTTCGCCAGATCGGTCACGCGGTACTCCACATGGCTGAGCCGGACGATGTTGAAGGGCGGATAAAGGACGGGGGCAGGGACGGGCATCTTGTTTTCCTATTGAACGGGGAAAATGACATTGGTCTGGCCGGTGCCAGAGCTGGGGAAATAGTCGGTCACGACCTCGCATTTGGCGGTGTATCTGTCCCAGCCAAGCGCGCCATAGAGCATGGCGGTGTCATGCATCGACCCTTCGCCGCAGCAATGGGCGGCGTATTCGGGCAGCATCTTGAGAAAGGTCGCATGATCGCCGCTTTTCCACATCTCCAGAACATGCAGGTCCATCTGTCGATTGAACTCGGAGCTGATGGTAAAGGTGCCGTTGTTGGCGGCATAGTCCTTGTTCGGCCAGATCTTGTGCGAAAGCGAGCCCGAGGCCACCAGCAGCACCTTGTTGTCCGAAGCGTCGACGGCGGCGCGAATTGCCTCGCCGACAATACGGGATTCGGTATGGTCGTGCACCGTGCACCATGCGGCGATCGAGACCACCTTCATCCCGTGTTCGCGGCTCATGAAGCGCAGCGGCACGAGCGAGCCGTATTCCAGCTCAAGACTGTCGAGATGATGGGCCAGCGTATAGGCGCCGCGATCCGAGGCCTCGGCGGCAATGGCGTCGCCCAGCCCGGGGTTGCCCTGATAATCATAGGGCATGTCCTGAATGAACTGCGGGAATTCGTTCGAGGTGAACAGCCCGTGAAAGCGGTGGTTGGCGTTGATGTGAAAGCCTGCGTTGATCACCCAATGGGTGTCACAGATCACCACCGTATCCGCCCCCAACGTCTTGGCGCGGCGGGCGATTTCCAGATGGCCGTCGATGGCCGCCTGCCGTTTGCCTTTGATCGGGCCGTCCTGTTCAGACATGAGCATGGTCGGCACGTGGGTCATCTTGGCGGCGAGAACGATCTCTCCCATAGTCTTTCCTCCCTTGGGGTTGTGCGCGTTTCCCTTGGGGTCAGGCGCCAAGGCGCGTGATCTTGTGCTGACCGGTGGCAAAGCCGATGTGTTTTTGCTCCATGTAGAACTCGAACGACCAATCCCCGCCGTCGCGGCCAATGCCGCTGGATTTCACCCCGCCGAAAGGCGTGGGCAAGTGGCGGACGTTTTCGCTGTTCACCCAGATCATCCCGGCCTCAAGCTTATCTGTAAAGCGCAGAGCGCGTGTCAGGTCGTTGGTCCAGACATAGCCGGTCAGACCGTACTGCGTGTCATTGGCGATGCTCAGCGCCTCTTCTTCGGTTGTGAAGGGGATCGAGGTGAGGACCGGGCCAAAGATTTCCTCGCGGGCGATGCGCATCGCGTTGTTGGCCCCGGTGAACAGGGTGGGACGGACGTAATAGCCGCTGTCGTCCGGCGTGGTGCCGCCCGCCGCGATGGTTGCGCCATCTTGCTTGGCGATGTCGAAATACGAGGTGACCTTGTCGAAATGGGTCTTGCCGATCAGCGGTCCGATTTCGGTGTTCGGGTCCAGCGGATGGCCCACCTTGATCCTGTTCACACGCTCGACCAGCTTGGCCTCGAATTGCTCGCGGATGGTGTCCTGCACCAGCAGGCGGCTTGAGGATGTGCAGCGCTCGCCGTTGATCGAGTAAATCATGAAGATCACCGCATCCAAGGCGCGCTCCAGATCGGCGTCGTCAAAGACGATGACGGGGTTCTTGCCGCCCAGTTCCAGATGCACGCGTTTGAGCGTATCTGCCCCTTGCTTGGTGATCATACTGCCCGTGCGGCTTTCTCCGACAAAGGCGATGGCGCGGATCAGCGGGTGCTCGGTCAGCGCACGGCCTGCGTCTTCGCCAAAGCCGTTGACAGTGTTGAGCACGCCGGGGGGCAGGCCCGCCTCTTCGGCGATTTCCACCAGAAGGCGCGCCGTAAGAGGGCTGTCCTCGGCCGGTTTATGGACCACGGTGCAGCCTGCGGCCAGTGCCGGGGCGATCTTCCACGTCGATAGCATGAAGGGCGTGTTCCACGGGGTGATCACGCCCACCGGGCCAAGAGGGGTGCGGGTGGTGACGTTCATCAGCGTGGGCGAGGGCAGGCTTTGTCCATCGCGGGCGCTTTCAACCTGGGCGGCGAAATAGCGGAAGTTCTCGGCCCCGCGCAGGGCGGCTTTGGACATGAATTTCCAAGCCTGACCGGTGTCATAACATTCGCACAGGGCGATGTCTTCGGCACGTGCCTCGATGGCCTCGGCGACATTGATCAGGATCTTCTTGCGCTCTTTGGCGGGCATGTCGCGCCATGCCGGAAAGGCGGCGTGGGCGGCCTTCGCGGCGGCATCGATATCCTCGGCGTTGCCGCGTGCCACGTCGCAGATCACCTGTTTGTCGACGGGAGATACGGTCTGGAACCGGCCAGCGCCGCCGTCGGTATCCTGCCCGGCGATGCGATTGGGAATGCCGCGCTTGCGGAAGCGGTCAAGCAGCCTGTCAAGTTTCTTCAGGTTGTCGTCAAGCGTGCTCATGGCTCAGCTCTCCAGATGGTCGCGGATGGTGCCGGTCTTTGGCGAAAGGGCGGGGTCGATATCGCGCATCTCAAGCGAGAGGGCGATGGAATGGGTCTGCATGGCCGTGGCCAGAAAGCTTTTGGCGGCCTCGAAAATCCGCTGCGTCGCGTCTTCCTTGACGTCCTGAGAGCGACCGCCGCGCAGCCGGATCGAAAGGTCGATGAACCCGTGCTTTGGGTTGCCGTCCGCGATGGCATAGTGATCGACGCGGGTGGCACGCACCCGGATGCCCGCCGTGGGAAAGGTCTCGATCCCGGCCGCGCAAGCGCGGATCGCCTCGCAAAAGGCGCCCATGTCCACCACGCCATCAAGATTGCCGGAATACTCTATCTGGAAATGCGGCACGATTCCCCCTCCCAAGGATGAACACTTGCGATGTTAAGTAAATTCAGTGGACAGGGCGAGTCAATGATTTTATTTAACATGGCAAGTTTTTCGCAGGAGCGTTCATTCAGATGACCAAGCCGCCCAAGCTGCCAGAGACCGAAAGGTCGTTGCCCATCGCCTTGATGCGCGCGCGTGAGAATATCATGGGGCCGATCCGCCGCATGCTGTCGGACACCGGCGTGACCGAACAACAGTGGCGGGTGTTGCGGGTTCTGGCGGAAAGCAGCCCGATGGACGCCAGCCATGTGGCCGAACGCGCCTGTCTGCTGCTGTCCAGCCTGACGCGTATCGCGCGGGGAATGGCCGACAAGGGCTTGATCCGCACCGCCCAAGACCCGCGTGACCGACGTCGCCAGATGCTGGAGATCACCGAGTCCGGTCAGAAAATGATCGACGACAACCACGCGCATGCGGCGCAGATCGTCGAAGGGTTCAAGGCACGACTGGGTAACGAGGATTACGAGTACTTGCTTGACCTGCTCGCCACTCTTGCTGCCGACGAGCCGCCTAAGCGCTGATCACGCCCTTGGCCTGCCAGTCATCAAAGACCTTCAGCGCCGCTTCGCTGAAGGCCGCATCGTTGATATGCGCGTCCAGTTCGACCAGCGTGACATTGGCCGGGCAATGGGTGCGCAACTCTTCGACAAAGGCGCTCAAACCTTCGGGATCGGACAGCGGGCCGCCGGGGCGATCCCATTCATTGCCGCCCTGCAAGGGCAGCAAAAAGACCACCGGCCCTTTGGCGGTGGACAGCTTTTCGCACAGGGTGCGCGCCATCTCGCGCCGTTGGTCGGGCGTCATCATGACCGAGGAGAGCAGGCGGTTGTGCGCGTGTACGTCTTGGCCAATCAGCTTGGCGGGGGTGTCCTGCCAGCCGATGAAATCCACAAGGTCATAACAGCCGGGCGCGACGATCTGCGGGATGCCCTTGGCCCCGGCATTGGTCATCCGGTCGGTGCCCGCGTTGATGGAGGAGCCCATCAGGTGATTGCCCACCTCCTGCGGTGCGAAATCCATGACGGCGGCAAAGGCGCCCTCGGACGCAAGGCTTTCAAAGGCGCGTCCGCCCATGCCGGTGGCATGAAAGACCGCCACCTCAAACCCGCGTTGCTCAAGCGCTGGTTTCAGCGTCACCATGTAGCGCAGCACGGTCTTGCCGAAGGAGGTCATGCCAATCAGTGGCCTGTCGCGCCTGGGCGCCTCAACCGCGCGGGCGGCTCCCAGCACCGCACCGGCGGCCTGACTGAGCGAGGCTTTGCAGACCGAGTTCAACCCGTAAAGCCCACCGGCCCAAAGGATCATCTGGATATCGGCGGGCAACCGTTCAGGCGGGATCAAGGGCGAGAAGGAGACCGTCGAGACAATGTATTTTGGCACGCCCAAAGGCAGGGCCGAACACAGGTCCAGCGCCAGATCGGTGCCCATCGTCCCGCCAAGTACAAGCACACCGTCAAAGCGCCCGTCGGCGTGCAGACGCGCCGCCATCCGGGCTGCACCGCGCGCCATGATCTGCATGGCAAGGTTTTCATCCTCGCCGGCGATCGCCGCTTCGATGGAACTGCCGCCCGCTTCGGCCACCTGATGCTTCGAGATGTCGGTGGGCTTTGAGGGATCGCCCAGAACGCTGACATCCATGGTCAGAACCGCGCCGCCCTGCGCCCGCACAACCTCGGCGATATAGGTCAGTTCGGCGTCCTTGGTGTCATAGGTGCCGACGATCAGGATGGTCCGGTCGTTCATAGCTTGATCCACGCGGTTTTCAGGTCGAGATATTTGTCCAGCGCATGCAGCGACTTGTCATGCCCGTTGCCGGATTGCTTCACACCGCCCAAGGGCACCGTGATGTCCGAGCCGCCGTAGGTGTTGACGTGAACGATGCCCGCCTTGATCGCCCGCACCATGCGGTGGGCACGCAACAAGTCCGACGTCCAGACAGCGGCGGCCAGCCCATAGTCAGTGCCGTTGGCGATGCGAATGGCCTCTTCTTCGGTGTCGAAGGGGATCACCGCCAGGACCGGGCCAAAGACCTCGTCCTGCGCAATCCGGTCCGAAGGGGACACGCCCGTGACCAGCGTCGGCTCCATGAAATAGCCGCCGGTGCCCTCCAGAATGCGTGCGCCTCCGGTGATCGCGTGGCCCTGCGCGCGGGCCTCTTCGACAAACTGCAAGTTCTGTTCAAGCTGGCGAAGAGAATTCACCGCGCCCGCCGCAGTTGCCGGGTTCAGCGGATCCCCCACCGGCATGGTTTTCATATAGGCGGTCAGCTCGGCCACGAATTGGTCGTGGATGCTGCGTTCGACCAGCAACCGCGAGCCCGCGACACAGACTTGCCCGGCATTGCGAAAGATGCCCGCCGCCGAGGTCTTGACCGCTTCGGCCAGATCGGGCGCGTCGGCAAAGACGATGTTTGGACTTTTGCCGCCCAGTTCCAGATAAACGCGCTTCAAGTTGGAACGCGCCGAATATTCCAGCAGTCGCCGCCCGGTGGTGCCCGATCCGGTAAAGACCAGAACGTCCACCTCCATCGACAGGGCCAGCACTTCGCCCACAACGGCGCCCAGGCCCGTGACGACATTCAGCACACCGGGCGGCAGACCCGCGTCGAGGCCAAGCTGCGCCATGCGCAGAAGCGTCAGCGAAGCCGTCTCGGCGGGTTTCAGAACCACCGAGTTGCCCGCTGCCAAGGCCGGGGCCAGCTTCCACGCGCCAATCATCAAGGGAAAGTTCCATGGCACAATGGCTCCGACCACGCCCACGGGTTCGCGGTGCACCAACCCAAGGGTGCCGGGGGCGGTTGGGGCGATCTCGCCCGTGATCTTGTCGATCGCTTCGGCGTAATAGCGGATGGTCCCGGCTGCTGACAAAGGCTCGGCCTTAAGGGCCATGCCAATCTCGGTGCCGTTGTCGCGCACGCCAATAACCGCCAGTTCAAGCGCGTTCTCTTCGATCAGCGCGGCCCATTTCAGCAAAACCGCCTTGCGCGCGGCAGGGGCCAGCCCGGACCAGCGGCCATCGTCAAAGGCGCGGCGCGCGGCCTGAGTGGCGGCCTCGACATCGGCGGCGGTGCCCTGCGCGATTGTGGTCAGAACCTTGCCGTTCAGCGGCGAGAGAACCTCCATGATGCCGCCGTCCGAGGCGGGGCAGGACTGGCCGTCAATCAAGTGCTGGGCGGGTGGAATAGGGGCGTCGCGAAGGGCGTCGATACGGTTTTGATCAAACATGGTCTCAGTTCATATGCGTGTCGTGAACGTCATGGTCATGGGCGCTTTCGGGTTGGGCGAGCCGCTTTTCACGGAACAGGCCCCAAAAGTGCAGGACGAGCATGGCGATAATGGCAAAGGCCAGAAAGGCCGCGATGGGGCGGTCGACAAAGTCGAGCGGGGATTTGACCCGCGCCATGGCCGAGCGCAGCTTGGTCTCCATGATGCCGCCCAGAACCATTCCAAGGATGATCGGTACGACCGGAAGGTTCTGCCGTTTCAGGACCAGCCCCAGAACCCCGAAGGCCGAGGCAATGGCGCAATCGCTGACGGAATTGCGCAGCGAATAGACCCCGACAAAGCTGAGCGTCAGGATCACCATGCCCAGGAACCGGGTCGGGATGCGGATCACCCGCAAGATCAGGTTCGACGAGAAGACGACAAAGATCACCACGATCACGTTCAGCAGGATCATCGCGATATACAGTGCATAGACGAAATCCAGCTGGTTCTGGAACAGTTGCGGGCCGGGGATGACGTTGTGCACGTAAAAGACGCTCAGCATCATGGCGGTCAGCGCCTCGCCGGGGATGCCAAGCGCCAACAGGGGGATCATCGCGGCAGCAGGTACGGCGTTGTTGGCGGACTCGGAGGCGACCAGCCCTTCGGGCGAGCCATGGCCGAACAGCTCCGGCGTTTTCGAGGTTTTCTGCGCATAGGTGTAGCTGAGGAACTGCGCGATGAATTCGCCGACACCGGGGATCATCCCCATCAGCACGCCAAAGCCTGACCCGGCGCTGGCCACGCGTTTATGGCGAAAGACCTCGCCCATGGCGCGAAACATGTTGCCCTTGATGGGCTGCGTATCCGGGGCATGTTCGGGGTCGAGCATCAGGATGAAGGCCTGAGAGATGGCAAAAAGGCCAAGCACCACGACGATCAGATCAAAACCTGAGGTCAGGAAATCGTAGCCAAAGGTAAAGCGCATCGTATAGCGCACGGGTTCCAGCCCGACAGTGCCCAGAAAGATGCCAAAAGCGGCCAGCATCCCGGCGGCGAAGGTCTGGCCGCGGTGCGCCAGGATCACCAGCACCACACCCATGAGCGCGGCGAGGAAAATCTCTCGGCTGCCGAACATCGGGGCGATCTTGGCCAGCACGGGGGCCAGCAGGATCAGCGCAATGATCGAGAAGATGCCGCCAAAGAATGAGGCGCCATAGGCCAGCCCCAAGGCGCGCAGGGCCTCGCCCTTTTTGGTCATCGGGTGGCCGTCATAGGTGGTCAGCGCGTTGACTGCGGTGCCGGGCGTGTTGATCAGAATGGCGGGCAGGGCGCCTCCGAACATGGACGAGCCATAGATGCCCAGCAGCATGGTCAGCCCGACAAGCGGATCAAGCGCAAAGGTGGCCGGCAGCAGGATGGCGATGGCGACTGCGGGGCCAACCCCGGGGATCGCGCCGATCAATACGCCGCCAATCGCGCCGATCATCAGGGCAATCAATACGTCAAAGCGCGCCAGCAGTTCGGCGCCAGAAAGCAGAGCGTCCATTCCGACCCCTCAGAAGTAAATCATCATGAAGTTGCGCGCCGCGGCGGGCAGCAATTGATAAACCTCGCCTGCCGGAACCTTGACCTGCAAAAAGGTCTTGAACAACAGCACAACGGCGATCCCGAACAAGGCAGCGGCCCCCAGAACTCTGCGGCTGCGATAGCCCAGCCGAAAGGACAGCAGCGCACAAAACGCAATGGTCGAGGGGAGATAGCCAAGCCATGGAACGGCCTGGACATAGATCATGAACCAGCCAACGTATTCAAAGGCCCGCAGCCAATAGAGCACCTCTGCCAGACGTCCGGGAATGCGTTCGGAGACAGCGGCGCCCAGCAGGTGAAAAGCGCTGAAGACCACCATGGCGGCGATGGCGACGCTGGGCCAGAAGGCGGGGTTCTTGAAGATCCCGTCGCCCTTGGCCCAAGGGGCCTGCGTCGGCAGATGCCACAGCAGGAACAGCGATAACGCCAGAAAGAGCGCCGCAAAGACCATATCGCCCGGGCGGCGATAGCGCTTGAACAGATCCTGAAGGGTCTTTGTCATGGCGTCCTCTGATGTTGTGGTGGCTGGCGCCCCGAGAAAGGCGCCAGGTCCGCAGCTTTTACTCAGCGAGGATCTCGCCGATCAGGCCAAGTGCCTTGGTGTCCGTCTCGATCTGAGCAGTGGAGGCCTCGGCGTCCTGCCAGTAAATCAGCGCACCGGTCTGGGCCGCGAGTTCCTTGGCCTTGTCCGATGTGACGACCTTTTGCGCCACGGCCGCGATCTTTTCACGGGCCTCGGCGGGCACATCCTTGCGCACGAACAAGCCGTTCCAGAGCGAAACATTGAGCTCCGGCACAAGCTCCCCGACGGTGGGGGTGTCCGGGGTCAGCGGGATACGCTCGGCGCCGATCGAGGCCAGGACCTTCACATCGCCCAGGCAGGGCAGGATCAGTTGCAGCGTGGTGTTGATCACATCCGCGTCGCCCGAGGCCAACGTGTTGCAATCCAGCGCGTCAAAGGCGGCGTCCGAGGCGTAGGAAAAGTCCATCTTGGCAGCCAGCGCCTTGGTCACCTGCGTCGGCACCAGCGGTGCACCAAAATGGCCAAGCGCCACGTCGTTTTCCCGCGCATAAGCGGCCAGTTCCTCCATCGAGGAATAGGGCGCATCGCCGGATGTGGCGATCACGAAGGGGTAGGTCAGAAAGATGCCAACCGGATCGAAGGGGTTTGGCGACAGCGCAGGGATGCCCAGTTCGGGCCCGACAATCGGCACGGCGATCACAAAGCTGCCTATGGTGTAGCCATCGGCGGGAGCCATGGCGACTTCGGCCGCGCCGGGGAAGGGGCCGCCACCGCCGCCGGGCTTGTTCACCACGGCCGCCGGCGTGCCATAGGTCGCCTGAAATTCATCTGCGATCATGCGCGTCAGCACATCCTCAAGATCGCCGGGCGGGAAGGGAATGACGAATTCGACCGGCTTTTCCGGGTATTCTGCGAGTGCCGCGAATGGCAGCGAAGCAAGAGCCAGTGCGGCCCCGGCGAGGATATTTTTCATGTTGCATCTCCCGTCGATGGTTCATTATTTGAACCGATTGTATCAAATATTCTTGCGCGGGATTTGCTTTTCTGTCAACAAATGAGTCGAGAGATCGCAACTTTTTTTGGATAGGAGGCGCGGACCCAAGATGGGAACGATCACGAAGGCGCTGGAAATACTTAGTTATTTCTCTTCCTCGACGCCTGCCTTGGGGCTGAGCGAGGTCGTGCGCCGTTCGGGGCGCGACAAGGCGACCGTGCATCGTCATCTGGTGGAGCTGCAGGAAAACGGCTTTCTTGAGCAGCATCCTGAGACTCGTGCCTATCGTCTTGGTCCTGCGATTCTGCGGCTGGCGGCGGTACGCGAGGCGACCATGCCGGTACGCTCGGTTGTCCGGCCCATCGTCGAAGCGCTATCACGCGACGTGGGCGAGTTGGTGCATTTCTCGCTGCTGCAAGGAAAGGTGCTTTCGGCGGTCTGTCATGCCGATCCGGGGCACCATGGAACGCAGGTCCATTTTGACACCTCCGAGGTTTTGCCGCTGCACGCGACTTCCTCGGGTCTGGCTGTTCTGGCCTTTGGTCCGCAAAGCCTCCGGGATGAGGTTCTGAAGGCGCCACTTGCGCCACATGCCAAAGGCACGATCACCGATCCCCAAGACTTGCTCAAGGCCTTGGAAGATGTCCGCGCGCGCGGTTATGGCGTCAGCGATCAGACCTTTGATGATGAGGTGGCCTCGCTGGCCGTGGCGGTTTATGGCCCCGAAGGCCACGTCACAGGCGCCTTGGCTATCGCGGTGCCGATGGCGCGTATGACCCCCGAGAAACGAAAAGCTGCCTTTGCCGCCTTGCGCATCGGCGTGCAGCAGGTCTGCGCTGCCATCGGCGGGACCATTCCACAACAGATCACAAATGCATGGGCGTCCGAGACGCCAACTTCAACGTCCTGATCAAGAAAGGCCTGTCATGAAAGACGCCAATTTCCTCAAGGAACACAATGCCCGCCACGTCTGGCATCCGATGGCGCATCCCGCCGACAGCCTTGCCAACCCGCCGGACATCATCGTCGATGCCGAGGGCGTCGAGATCATTGATGTTGATGGCAACCGTCTTGTTGATGCGGTGGGCGGTCTTTGGAACGTCAATCTTGGCTATTCCTGCGCGCCGGTCAAACAGGCCATCGCCGCGCAACTGGACCGCTTGCCCTACTACTCGATCTTCCGCGGCACGACGAATGATAACGTCATCGAGCTGTCGGAAATGCTGAAAGATTTCTTTGCCCCTGACGGGCTGAGCCGGGCTTTTTATACTTCGGGGGGCTCGGATTCGGTCGAGATCGCATTGCGGTTGGCGCGCCAGTACCACAAGGTGCGCGGCGAAGCCGGGCGGGTCAAATACCTGTCGCTGAAAAAGGGGTATCACGGCACCCACACATTGGGCGCAAGCGTGAATGGCAACGCCAATTTCCGCACCATGTATGAACCGCTCATGCCGGGCTGCTACCATGTCCCGGCGCCCTACACATATCGCAACCCCTTTGGCGAAAGCGATCCGGAGCGGCTGGCGCAGCTTTGCCTTTCGGCCATCGAAGATGAGATCGCCTTTCAGGGGGCGGGCACCATCGCTGCCTTTATCATGGAGCCGATCCTTGGCGCCGGTGGGGTGATCCCGCCGCATGAAAGCTTTATGCCCGGCGTGCGCGACATCTGCGACCGCCACGGTATTTTGCTGATCGCGGATGAGGTTATCACCGCCTTTGGCCGGTCGGGCAGCTGGTCCGGGTCGCGCCATTGGGGGGTGCAGCCCGATCTGATGTGTACCGCAAAGGCGATCACCAACGGCTATTTCCCGTTTGGCGCCGTGATGATCTCGGACAAGGTGGCCGAAGTCTTCGAGCAGGACAAAACCGGGCGGGCGGCAATCGGGTCCGGGTACACGTACTCGGGCCATCCGGTCGGGGCGGCGGCGGCCATCGCGGCGCTGACCGAGACCGTTCGCCTGAACGTCAAGGACAACGCGGTGGCCCGCGGGGCGCAGTTGTTTGCCGGGATCGAGGCGCTGAAAGAGCGTTATGAGGTGGTCGGTGATGTGCGCGGCGGACATGGCCTGATGTGCGCGCTCGAGCTGGTGTCGGATCGCGCCACCAAGGCGCCGGTCGACAAGGGCACCATCGCCAAGGCCCATCGCACCGCCTATGAAGCGGGCGTGATGCTTCGGATTTCGGGGCCGAACATCATCCTCTCGCCGCCATTGGTGATTGAAGCCGCGCAGATCGACAAGATCCTTTCCGCGATCGACGCCGGGTTGGCAGCGGTAAGTTAGGCGTTAAGTTTCGGACCGGATTTCGGTCCGCAGAAAACATGTTTCCGGGCCACTAAGCCCGGATACGTTTCGCACGGCGCGCCACTTTGATCTAACCCCACTTGGCCAAAGCCGCCGCCAGTTCCGGGTGATCCTTGGCCCGGGCCTGCAATGAAATGCCCTCGGCTGCGGCTTCCCATGCCTGACGGATCGCCTTGACCCCGGCTGCCAATCCCATCGGGTGTCCATGTATCCCGCCGCCAGCCAGATACATCAGGTCCAGGGTGCCGCCGGTCCGCTGATAGGTGTCCACCGCCTGACCGCCCCATTGACCGGATCCGACCACCGGCAAGGCGCAATCCTCGGGCGCGAAAATCGGGGTCGAGACATCACCGAAGGACTTTACAAAGCTGTCGTCCGGCTCCCAATATTTTGCGCGAATGCCGTTGACCTGAAACTGATCGACGCCCAGCAGGCGCCAGATCTTTTGATAGGCGCGGAATTCCAGCCCCAGGCCAGGATGGCGCGTCAGGATATCCCAGCCGTTGCGATGCGCATGCAGGCACAGCCCGGATCTTTTGCGCAAGAAGCTCATCCCGCCGTAGCCAATCGAGTTGATGTTGATCACCGCCGCGTTGCCGCCATGCGCGATCACGCAGTCATGGCCGCGCATCATCTCGTCGGGGTCTGCCGAGGATATGCCAAAAGCATACATCACGCGCTTGCCGGTCTTGTCTTCGTGGTCCTTGATAACCGGCATGATCGCCTTGACCCGCGCTTCAAGCGGAGAGTAGCCGGGGCTCATCAGCTTTTCGTCGTCTTTGATGAAATCGACGCCCGCCTCGCAGAGATCCTTTATCACCTTGGCGGTTTCTTCGGGCAGCAGACCCAGCGACGGTTTGATGATCGAGCCGATCATCGGCCGCCCCTCGACCCCCATCAATCGGCGCGAGCCAGGCACACCGAACTGCGGGCCAGGGTGGCAAGCCCATTCGGAAGGCAGGTCGATATCCATCACGCGCACACCCGTCAAGCCGCGCACGGCAAAGACACCGCCGACGCAGATCGTCATGAGCGCGGCAATGTCTGTGCCGACGGCTTCAAGCGGATAGGAAATGGTCACATCGGCGCGCCTGTAGGGGCCAGTCCCGTCCGGGTCCGGGATCGAAGGCACGTCCAAGCGGGCAAGCGGCACGATCTCTTCAACCACGGCAGCGCAGCGGGCACGGACTTCTTCGGTCTCGCCCGGCAGTTCGGTAAAGGTGCCGGTGGACTGGTCCGAAGCGATCTTGGCCGCGAGGGCCCCCATATCGCCAGAGGTTTCAAGCCGGTAGGTGACTTTGATTGTGCTCGCCATGTGGGCACCTTTTCCATTGGGTTTGACCGAGGTGTAATGCTCATCATACCTGTTGACAACGTGCCTGTGCTTCGGGACGTTGGGATCAATCGGAGGACCGACATGAAGATAGCTCTGATCGGCTGTGGATTCTTTGCGCAGAACCAGCTTCACGCCTGGCAGGACATCGATGGCGCCGAGGTGGTCGCGCTGTGTGATCGCGACGAGGCGCGGCTGAGTGCGTCGGCGCAGGCCTTTGAAATCGCCCGCACCTATACCGAGGCCGAGACACTTTTCGCCGACGGGGGCTTTGACGTGGTCGATATCGCAACAACCGTGCCCTCGCATCGCCCTTTAGTGGAACTGGCGGCAAAACATGGCGTGCATGTGATCTGCCAAAAACCCTTTGCGCTGAACATGCAGGACGCCCGGGCTATGGTTGCCGCAGTCAAAAACACCGGCAAGCTTCTGATGGTCCATGAAAACTTCCGCTGGCAATCCGCTATTCGGGCCGCGATCGAAGCCCTGCGCGCAGGCGCCATTGGCGCGCCTTTCTTTGGCCGGGTCAGTTTCCGCTCTGGCTATGATGTCTTTTCGGGTCAGCCTTATCTGGCCGAGGGAGAGCGCTTCATCATCGAAGATCTGGGCATCCACATCCTCGATATTTCGCGCGCGCTGTTCGGTGATGTGACCCGGATCAGCGCGATGACGCGGCGAATCAACCCGGCCATCAAGGGCGAGGACGTGGCAACCATGCTGTTGCATCACGCAAATGATGTGACCAGCGTGGTTGATTGTTCCTATGCCACGCAGCGCCACCCCGAGACATTCCCCGAGAGCCTGCTGGAGATCGACGGGACCGAGGGCACTTTGCGGCTGGACGCCGGGTATCAACTGACGCTCCAGCGCGGCGGCCAAACCGAAACGCGGGATGTCAGCCCGCCGCTTTTTCCCTGGGCGTCAAAGCCTTGGCACAACATTCAGGAAAGCGTTTTGCTGATCCAGCAGCACTTTGTCGATTGTCTGCGCACAGGCGCGCAACCCGAAACCAGCGGGCAGGACAATCTGCAAACCTTTGGACTGGTCGAGGCCGCATATTTGTCCGCGCGGGAGCACCGCACAGTGGAGATGTCCGAGATATGAGCGACGCCCTGCGGCTTTTCGGCACCGAAGTGCCCGACACGCCCTTCGAGCGAATCACGCTGGGCCCGCTCAGTTTTTCGCTGCAAGACGGAGCTTTGCGCCATATCCGGATGGGTGACCAAGAGTTGATCCGCGGCATCGCCTTTCTGGTGCGCGACCGCGATTGGGGTACCTTGTCGCCGCGCCTGACCGAAGTGTCCCGGCAGATCGGAGAAACGGTTGAATTGGTCTATGAGGCGGGGTTTGAACAAAACGGGGCGCGGTTGGATGCGAGGCTTGAAATCAGTGCCAGCACGACCGGCCTTTGCTTCAAGGCGACAGGGCAGGCCAGCGGCGGGTTCGAGACGAACCGCGCGGGTTTTACCGTGCTGCACCCGGCCAGAACGGCGGGCAGTCCGGCCGTGGTGCGCCATTCGGATGGGACCGAGCAAAGCGCGTGCTTCCCGGTGCTGATCGACCCTTGGCAGCCCTTCATGGATATCACGCGGCTGAGCCATCAGGCCGGAGCGTGGTCCGTGACCTGCGCCTTTGAAGGTGACACATTTGAAATGGAGGATCAGCGCCAATGGGGGGATGCCTCCTTCAAAACCTATAATCGCCCGCTTGCGTTGCCCTGGCCATATGTGCTCGAAGATGGTGCGCCCTTTGCCCAAAGTGTCGAGCTGACTTGGCGCAAGGCAGGGGACGTTTTCGTTCCCCCCGCCGAAACGCTGTCCAGAGGGGCGGTTTTTCCGCAGACGGCTTTGGTGCTGACCGCTGAGGATGCCCTGCGCCTTGCGCGCGCGCCGCAGGATCTGGCGCTGGTCCTGCCGCAACGATTGCTGTGCCACGTAGATGCGGCGCTTGGTGGGGTCGACAGACAAGTCGCCGCTTTTGCCGGGTTGCAAAAAGCTGTGCCCGATATCGCTTATGATCTGGAACTGATCTGCCTTCTTGAGCAAGCGCCAGAGGAAGAGTTGTCCGCTCTGGCGGCGATGATGCGGGCGGAAGGTCTTGTTCCAGACAGTGTTCTGATCTGCCCCTCTGTGGATAGGCAATCCACGCCGCCGGGGTCGGAATGGCCGGATTGCCCGCCGCTGGAAGATATCCACCGCGCTGCATCGAAGGCCTTTGCAGGCGCGCTTCACGGTGGCGGCATGGTCAGCTTCTTCCCCGAGTTGAACCGCAAGCGGCCTCCGGTCGAGATGTTGGATTTCGTCTCGCACGGACTTTGCCCGATTGTCCACGCGGCGGATGATCTTTCGGTCATGGAAACGCTCGAGACGATCTCGCATATCACCCGGTCAGCGCAGGCGATCATCGGGGAAAGGGCCTATCGCATTGGTCCTGCGACTATTGCGATGCGCCAGAATCCTTATGGCACGCGCACCATCCCGAACCCGGAGCAGAGGCGGCTTTGCATGGCGGATGACGACCCGCGCCATCGTGGGGCCTTTGGCGCGGCTTATGTGATCGGCCTGGCCACGGCTTTGGCGTCAGCGGGCGCGGTCGTCTGGACGCCGGCTGGGTTTTATGGTCCACGCGGGGTGCATCCGGACTGGCCCGTCACCAAGGCGATTAAAGTGCTCAGCGGCTTGGCCGGTGCCCCGGTGATCGCGGCACAGATTGAAGGCGGACTGGCCAAGCTTCATCTTGGTGACACGCGCCTGACAGCCAACCTCACCCCGGTGCAAAACGGGGATCTCGGCCCCTATGAATGGACCCAAACATGACGTTGCCGCGCAAACCTGACACTGACAAGATCGTGCGCCGGAAGCTTTCGGATCAGGTCTTGGACAAGCTGCGCGACCTGATCACCTCGGGTGAGGTGTCAGCCGGCGACGCGATGCCGTCTGAGCGCGCTCTGATGGAGCGTTTTGGCGTCGGCCGACCAGCGGTGCGCGAGGCGCTGCAATCGCTGCACAACAGCGGGTTGATCACGATCAGCCATGGCGAACGCTCGCGCGTCAATGCCATCGACGCTGGTACCGTGCTTGGCCAAAGCGACGAGATTGCGCGGCTGGTCCTGTCTTCGGCCCCGGCCAACCTGCAGCACCTCAAAGACGCGCGGCAGATGTTTGAATTGGGCATGGTCCGGCTTGCGACGCAGCGGGCATCCGAGGCGGATATCGCTGATCTGCGCACGCTCATCGAACAGCAACGCAGCTTTTTGGGCGATGCCACCGGCTTTGTCGAAGCTGACATGCGGTTTCACACGAAACTTGCCCAGATGTCCGGGAACCCGATCATGGCCGCTGTGTCGAGCGCCATGCTGGGCTGGCTTTTCGAGTATCACAGCAGCCTGCTGCACTGGTCCGGCAAAGAGGATGTAACCTTGGCCGAGCATACGCGCATTGTCGATCTGATTGCGGCAAAGAACCCGGACGGCGCCGTGGCCGAGATGGCGCGCCATCTGGCGCGGTCGCAAGACGCCTTTGAAGCCAAGACTTAACGGGCCCCGCCGCCTTCCCGTATCCAGCCAAAGAAATCAGCGCTGCCCATCTGGCCGCCTTTAAGCGCGATCTCAAGGCCGTCGTGCGGAGTGTCGCCATAGGCCTTGCAAAGCGAGGCGCCGGGTACGGTCGGGGCAAGCGCCTGCATGGCTTCGAGCCCAAGCGCGCGCATGCCATGGCCTGACGTATCTCCACCTGAAATCACCGCGCGCCGGATCTGGGTTTGGCGCAGGATGCCATCCAGAACGCGGCCCAACGCCTGACCAATCATCTCATTCGCGCCTTCGGGTGAATAGCTGCTGCCCGACAGCGCCGCCCGCACCGCCGCGACCTGCGGATCATCGGGACCACTGGCGGAGCAGATCAACGGGCTGGCCCCTGTTTCAGCTACCTTGAGCGCGGCGGTGATGGATTGGGCGATGGTTTCTTCCAGCGCGGCAGGCTGGGCGATCACATGGGCCGCGTCAAAGCGGATGACCCCAAACCCATTGGCGGCGGACCACGCGATCTGCTCGGCGGTGATCGGGGAAACCGACCCGGACACAGCCGCGATCTGCGCCACTTTCCCCGCGCCTTGCGGGGGCAGAGCAGGCGGGATCATCCCGATATCCCGCCAATGCCGCACAAGCGCATATTCAACGCCTTGCGAGCCGACGGCCAAGCCAAGC
Source organism: Pacificoceanicola algae (assembly GCF_049341065.1). Lineage (NCBI taxonomy): Bacteria > Pseudomonadati > Pseudomonadota > Alphaproteobacteria > Rhodobacterales > Roseobacteraceae > Pacificoceanicola > Pacificoceanicola algae. Next base: position 64,003 of record NZ_JBMPIX010000014.1, read on the forward strand.
CGATCGCGGTTTTCCCAAAGCAGCCGCCCGGCGGCGGTTTCGCTGGCCTGTTCCATCGTGTCGATGGACAAGATACGCGCACCGGCCTGCAATGCAGTTTCAAGCGTCTCTGCCGGATCGGCCCAAAGCGCTTCGAGGTCAATGAGCGCGGAGGGCAGGGCCGTTTGTCGGGCAAGATGGCGCAACAAATCTGCCTCATCCATCGGTGTGACGGGGTGGCGGGCCATGACCGGATGGCGATCCAGCCGGAAAACACCGTCGAAGGTGCCTGCAAACAAATGGCCAAAAGCCTGATAACGCCGCATCTGCGGGGCGGCGGTGATCATCGGGGCGGCCTGCGCGCCTGTGACCTTCAGGCCGATCTCGATGGCTGTGCCGATATTGCCCGAATGCGGGGCTGAATCGAAGGTCGAACAGACTTTGTAGTGCAGCAGCGGCGCGCCAAGGCTGGTCAGAAATTCAAATGGCGCAGGCAGGTTGTCCTGCATCCAGCCGGGGCCATGTGTGCGCGCGGTCGAGGCGATGCCTATGGCCTGCGCGCCCTTGAAACGCTCCAGCAAAGCGGGGCTCGGGATATCCGAAAACAGCACGCTTTCCAGTCCGGCAAAGGCCAGAACCTCCATCACAGCGGCAGAGCCCGTGAAATCGTCTCCGAACCATGTCAGCAGCGGCGCCATGGCGCATCCCTTTCGTCTGGGTGCGCCGGTTGGCGCGTTGACTCTTTGGTCCGATTATTATCTGATCATACCAGTTGCACAAGCCCGGACGGGCCCAAGAGGAGAGAATCGAATGACGACAGTTGCGCTTTTGGGCGCGGGCGGAAAGATGGGCGTGCGCCTGTCCCTGAACCTTGCCAAGACCGATTTCACAGTGCGCCACGTTGAGGTCAGCGAAGCGGGTCGTGCCCGTTTGAAAGAAGCCGTTGGCGCCGATTGCATCGAGCTGGACACGGCCATCGACGGCGCGGATGTTGTTGTTTTTGCTGTGCCGGACACCCTGATCGGCATGGTTGCGACAGGCGTCGTACCCAAGCTGAACCCGGGGACGATGGTGGTGATCCTTGACGCTGCCGCGCCGCACGCCGGTCATCTGCCCGAGCGCGATGACATCACCTATTTCGTCACGCATCCTTGCCATCCGATGATCTTCCACAACGAAGAGACCGAGGCCGCGCGTCTGGACCGTTTCGGCGGCGTCGCCCATCCGCAGGGCGTGGTGAACGCACTGATGCAGGGGCCAGAAGAGCACTACGCGCTGGGCGACAGCATCGCCAAGGCGATTTATGCCCCGGTTCGAGACACTTACCGGGTAACCGTGGACCAGATGGCGCTGCTTGAACCGGGCTTGTCTGAAACCGTCTGCGCCTCGCTTTTGGTGGTGATGCGGCAGGCGATGGATGAGGTTGTGGCCAAAGGCGTGCCCTATGATGCGGCGCGTGATTTCCTGCTGGGTCACATGAACATCCTCGGCGCGGTGATCTTTGACGTGCAAGAGGGGCAGTTCTCGGACGCTTGTAACAAGGCGATCGAGTTCGGTATTCCGGCGCTGATGAAAGATGATTGGAAGCGCGTCTTTGACGAAGATGAGATCATGGCGTCGATCAAACGGATCACCTGATAGCGCGCTGATCTGAAACGCAAAGCCCGTCGGAAATTTCCGGCGGGTTTTTTGCTGTTCAGGCCGCAAATCACTTAAATGCGGAGCAAGCGAAAAGATTGTATTCAAGGGAATAAACAGTGGTGGCGTGGGGGAGACTTGAACTCCCGACCTATCGATTATGAGTCGATCGCTCTAACCAACTGAGCTACCGCGCCATGCCACTGTGAGGCCGCTGATTACTGTGCAGGTCGTGGGGCGTCAAGGGCAAATTCGGCGAAAATTTCCGATGCAGCAAGCCCGCGCAAACCGCAGGCAGCCTGCCCTTTATGCATCTGCGGAAAGACATGTTGGCAACTCGGCGGATAGGGCTTTGTTTTCGGCAAGGGCGGCCACGACAGGAGGGGAGGCAATTGGAAAAACAAGTGCGAAGCATCGGTTACAGATGTATCCTCGGAAGCTCCCCAGCGGCTTGGGTCGGTGACGCGACTGCTGGAAGTGCCCATTGTGCCTGGCCAAAAGTGAATAATACGAGAATAAACCATTTTCAGATCGGGCTGAATGGGCGTGCCATCTGAAGTCTGAAAATGCCCGGATATTTCTCGGAGTTTCATATCTGCGGCGGTGGCAGCGAGTTTATCGAACTTGCGATCCCGACAGGTACGGACACGTCGTCGGATTCGGTGATGATCAACGCCTTTGGGGAAGTGCGGACCATATGCCGGGTTCAGAGCCGCGCCATTTCCTTTGTCGAAATGCCCGACGCACCCCGCCCGATCAAGATTTCCGCAGGTGCGCTGGGGCGTTCGAGCAGCTTGACTCGGCGGTTCCCAAACCGGTTCTGACGCCCGTAAAATCGCTGACGATGCTCAGAAGCGTGCGCGAGAAACTGGGGTGTCGAAAGGTGGTCTGGCATCATATCGCGCTGGAAACCCATGATCTGCTTCTGGCCGAAAACTGTGTGGCGGAATCGCTGTTCTTTGGTCCCATGGTTCTGCCCGGCCTGACTTGGCGGGAAAGCGGCGATGTTGAAAGGACTCTGTTGGACAAGTCCGTTTCAAAGGCAGCGCACACCAACAAGATTGCGCTGCCGTAATTTTCTCTGGGCACTGCTCGACGCATGCTCCCCGGCGCCAGTTGGTCACCAAGTCGCCTGCCCAGCGGTTGGCCCTTCAAGACGTGCATACGCAAGTTCAGCGCGGATGCGTCACTTCACGATGATTTCGTCTTTGACGAACATGTTGTCCCAAGCCTTGTCGACCAGTTCGGGTGTCATCTTGTAGGGCAGGCCTTCAAAATCGCACACGGCGATCATCTGATCTACAAGGAAGACTGGCTGATAGTTCGCGTAGATGCTGCTGATCGCCGGATACTTGTTTTTCAGCAGATGCACGAGGCTGGATTCATCCAGCTGCATCCGCTTCTTTCGGGCGACGAGCGCGAAAATCTTGAGGAAATCCTCTTGGCTGGGGCCACCGATCTTGATCTTGAAGAAGATTCGGCGCAGAGCCGCTTGGTCGAAGATCTCGTTCGGGTGAAAGTTGGTCGAGAAGATGACCAGCGTGTCAAAGGGAACCTCAAACTTTTCGCCCGATTGCAGAGCCAGAATGTCCTTGTTTTCTTCCAGCGGAACAATCCAGCGGTTAACCAGTTTCTGCGGCGGTTCGGCCTGACGACCAAGGTCGTCGACGATAAAGATGCCGCCCGAGGATTTGAGCTGAAGCGGCGCCTGATAGGTGCGCGCGGTTGGGTTGTAGACAAGGTCGAGCATGTCGAGCGACAATTCACCCCCGGTGATGACCGTGGGCCGCGCACAAAGCACATAGCGACGATCAAAACGCGCGGTGCGGCGCAATCCGTTGGGGTTGTCGATGTCTTCTTCGGCCATTGAGTGCACGATCGGGTCATAGACGGTGATCACCTGACCAGAATACTCGATGGCGCGCGGGACATAGATCTTGTCGCCCATGGCGTCGCGGATGCCGTTCGAGATCGAGGATTTGCCGTTGCCCGGAGGGCCGTACATCAGGATCGAGCGTCCCGAACTGACGGCCGGTCCAAGGTTGGCAATCAGATCGTCGGGCAGAATCAGGTGACCCATGGCGCTGGTCAGCTGATCGCGGGTGATCTGGATGTTGCGGATCGACTGGCGATTGACCTGCTCGCGATAGGCGTCAAGCGGCACGGGCATCGGGCCGAAGTATTCGGACTGGGCCAGCGCATCCAGGGCGCGCGCCTTGCCGCTGTCAGTCAACTGGTAAGGCATTTCACTGCTGACGGCGCCGCCAGCGCCAAGAGTACCCATCGCTTCGAGCAGTCCCTGAGACCGCGCCATATCGACGACTTCCTGCGTGATCGGCACAGGCAGGCAGACGGCCTTGGCCAGATCCGTCACCACATTGGTGTTCTTGCGAAACAGCGTCTTGAGAACGATGTCGCGGATCATCACATCCGAAAGGCCAACGTCCGGGAAGTTTTTTGGCGACGGGGGCGCCATGACGGCACTGGTCTGGATGTTCATAACGCGTATCTGCCCTGGTTGTTTTCAGGGAAGATGGCAGGTGTTTGTGGCAGATTGTTGACTGACTGGGGAAAGTTCCGGGGCAGGGCGCGCGGTTACTGCGCCAGAAACCGTCTCGACGTCACGCGCCGAAAAAGATCCCCATGATCAGATAGGTGCTGAGCATCAGAGCAAAGCCTGTACCCATGGGGATGGTAAAGCGCTGGCCTTTGCCAACCGATGTTTCGTCATCCACGCTGGAGCCGGCCCATGTGCGCCAGTCTGGCGCCAAGCGGTGCAACGGGGTCCAGCGGGTGATCAGGACCGTGATGGTGGCGGCTGCCATGGCGGCGGCGGCGATCAACAACATCAGGCGGATGTCGCCTGCGTTGATGAACAGCGCCAGAACGGCGGCGAATTTCACATCCCCCGCGCCAATCTGGCGAAAGAACCACAGCACCAGCCCATAGGCAAAAACCACCGCGTAATGGGCAAAGCGCCATGCGAACTCCACGAAAGGCATGGTCAGCAGGCCAATCACCACGAAGGTTAGGAACAACGCCCAGACCGTCAGATTGCTGATCTTCTTCGTGCGCATATCGACATAGAAGGTCAGAATGCAGATCGGCACCACGAAAGGAGCAAATAGCGCCGCCTGAATTGCCGGGATCTGCATCACGTTCTCGACCGCTTAGTTCGTGACCGTGGCCTCAAGCGCCTTGAGCGAGCGCGCGGCGGCTTCGAAGTGCTGAGGGTGGGTGTCAATGGCTTCGCGCAACAGGCCTTTGCCGATCTCGACATCGCCGCGCTTGATCGCGGCCAGTCCCAGAGAATGCAGCAGTTCAGCGCGTTCAATTTGGGTCATCGGGATCACAGGCATGGTGTAATTGCCCTGCGCCCCGCGCGCGAGGATCAGGTTGTTCTTGGCGGTGAACAGGTTGCGATCACGCTGGATGGCGTCAAAGAACAGACGTTCGGCCTCGGAGTAATCGCCGCGGGTCAGCTTGGAATATCCCCAGTTGTTCAGCACGTTGGCGGGCGTGGTGGTCAGGCCCACGGCCACTTCGTAAAAACTGTCGGCCTTTTTCCATTCCTTGTTGCCATCGGCGATCATCGCCTCAAGGCGGTAGCGTTTGAAGGTTTCATGCGTCGGCGGAATGGCGTCCAGCACCTTTTCGGCCTGATCCCATTCATTGGCGCGGATCAGCACGTCAGCCAGTTGCACCCGGTCGTCATTGGTGGCCTCTTCATGCGCCACAACCTTGGCCCAGGCGACCTTGCCTTCGGTGATACGCTTGGCTTTGACCAACGATAGGGCGAGCCCGCGCATCAGGTCAATGCGGTCGTTGTTCTCGGACAGGGCCCGCTGAAAGTAGGCCACGGACTCGTTCGGATCGCCGACGGTCAGCATGACTTCGTTCAGGTTGGTTTCGTCGATGACGTTCACGCCCTGAAATTCACGATCGACCGCGTCTTTGTCGATGCCTTTTTCACAGGCTGACAGCGCGGCAAAGCCTGCCACGGCCAGGGTCACAACTATGGGATGGCGCATGTTCCTGCGTCCTTATGCTGCTCTGCCTCGGTTACTCGCTTGTCGGCAGGATCAGATAGACACTGCTTCCCCGCCGTACGAGTTTGTATTCTTGTTCTAGATCCTCACCATAACTGGATTTTTCCATTTTTGCGAGGGCCAAGCGCAGATTGTCCCGAATTGAGTCACTTTGGCCATTGTCGAGTGCATAGGCCCGGCGAAAAACCTCGACCGCTTCGGCAATTTTGCCACGCTCGATCAGCACGACGCCCAGATTGTTCCAGGCTTCGGGCCAATCGCCTTCGACTTCGATGGCGCGGCGCAGCAGTTTTTCGGACTGGTTCAACCGCCCCAGCGCCAGATTGGCCGAGCCGAGCGCGGTCAGCACTTCGGCGGTCAGCCCACGTGTGCCAGCAGCGCGGGTATAGGCTTCGAGTGCCAACTCGTGCTCGCCCGCATCCATCAAACGGTGACCTACCAGAAGGCCATCCACCGCCTCGCCGCGCGGATCCAGCGCGGGGGCATAGGGGTTTGCGCCAGACTCAGTTTGGCCGCCCGTGGAACAGGCGGCCAAAGCGATCAGCGTCAGGACAGATCCCAGTTGGATCAGTTTCATGAATTATTGCCCGATACTACCCATCTGCGTAATGCCGACGGCCGAGGGACCCACGAGGATGATCAATAGCGGCGGCACTGTCAGCATCATAGTCGTCAGCGTCATCTTTGTCGGCAACTGGTTTGCTTTTTCTTCCGCGCGCATGACCCTTTTGTCACGCATTTCCCCGGCATAGACGCGCAGCGCGTCGGAAATCGAGGTGCCGAAGGTTTGCGCCTGGTTCAGCACGGTGACAAAGCTGGACACATCCTGCACACCGCAGCGTTCGGACATATCGTTCAAAACCTGGGTCTTGTCCTTACCGGCTTTCATTTCATGGGCGATGATTTCGTATTCATCAGCCAAAGCCGGATAGGAGGCCCGCAGTTCTTTCGAGATGCGCACGATGGATTGGTCCATCGACTGACCGGCGTCGACACAGACCAGCATCATGTCCAGCGCGTCCGGGAAACCGGACTGGATTTCGTCCTTGCGCTTTTCCACACGCTTGTTGATCCAGTATTTCGGCGCCATATAGCCCGCACCACCGGGGCCGAGGATATACATCAGCTTTTGTTGCATCGTTGCGCTGGCGCCGTCGACGAAGAACACGAAGTATCCGACCCCGACGGCCAGCAAACCCAAACCCAGCGCGAATTGCGCAAAGTAGTACATCTGAACCGCGTCCTTGCTGCGATAACCCGCCTGAAGCAGTTTCATGCGGATATCCGACAGCTCCTTGGCGTCCTGCGGTTCAAGGAACTGGGCGTATTTGTTCAGCTTGTCGTTCTTGCGCTTGTCCCGCAGAACAGCGCGGGTTTCCGCGTTCATCCGTTCCTGCCCGGTCTGACGGAGCTTGTCCATCGGATCAGGCTTTGACTTGAGCAGCAATGGGATCGTGGCGAGGATCATCAGAACCGCCAGACCGGCGACCACGATCAGCGGTCCGGCAGGGCCCAGCATGTCGGTGATCATTTTGTTGAGATTGTCGAGCATGGCAGCGTCCTCAGACCTTGATGTTCACAAGCGCTTTCATGACGAACATGTTCAGCGTTAGCATGATGCCCACGATAAAGCAGGCGGGAATAAACCACGGGTGGTCCAGCACTTCGTCGTAGTAATTCGGCTTGGCAACCTGAATGAAGACCAGCGCGCCGAGGGGGAAGGCGGACAGGAACTTGCCCGACCATTGTGCTTCCGCGGTGATTGCCTTGACCCGGCGGAACAGACGGAACCGGGCGCGGATCACCTTGGCCAGACCTTCAAGGATTTCAGCGAGGTTACCACCTGCCTGCTGCTGGATCGCAACGGCCACGGCAAGAAAGCGCAAGTCCTGCATATCCAGGCGTTCGGCCATGTGTTTCAACGCTTCGCCGATGTCACGGCCATAGGTGGCCTCGTCGGCGATGATACCGAATTCGGTGGCCAGCGGGTCTTTGATTTCTTTGGAGACGATGGAAATCGCCGAGGTAAATGGATAGCCGGTACGCAAGGATCGGACCATCAGTTCCACCGCATCGGGCAATTGTTCCTCGATCATGGCGAGGCGCTTTTTGGCCTTGTGGTTGACCCACATATAGACCCCGCCGACACCCATGCCGACGCCCATCAAAAGGCGGACAGGCAGGCTGGTTTCGGTGCCGACGCTGAGGCCAAGGAACGCGATGACGCTGACGGCGGCCATGACCAGCATCAGCTGTTGCGGCGTAAAGGCGATGGCCGCCTTTTGCGCCTTGTCCGCAAGGATCGCGTACAGCGGGAAGGACCGCGACTGCATGTGCTGGTCCATCTCCTTGCGAAGTTTGGCCAGAACATCTTCGCGCCCTTCGCCCTTGTCGAGCAATTCAAGGCGGCGGTTCACCTTGTTGTTCAGGCTGATCGATTTGCCGAAGGCGACAAGATAGACACCTTCGACCAAAACGAGCACGGCAATGAAGATCATGCCGTAGATGATCGGTTGTGCGCTGAGCATTATGTATTACTCCGGTCTGAAGGGTTCGTAGATCGAGGCGGGGATGTCATAGCCCCACATCCGGAAGCGTTCCGAGAAGTGGCTGCGCACGCCGGTGGCCGTAAAATGGCCGATGATCTTGTTTTCCGGGGTGAGGCCCACGCGCTGAAAGCGGAAGATTTCCTGCATTGAGATGACATCGCCTTCCATGCCGGTGATCTCGGTGATCGAGGTCATCCGGCGCGAGCCGTCTTGCAGACGCGAGGCTTGGACGATGAGGTTCACAGCCGAGGAGATCTGGCTTCGCACCGCCTTGAGCGGCATCTCGATCCCGGCCATGGCGATCATGTTTTCCAGACGGGCAACACCGTCGCGGGCGCTGTTGGCGTGGATCGTGGTCATGGAGCCGTCATGGCCGGTGTTCATGGCCTGAAGCATGTCGATGACTTCCTCGCCGCGCGTTTCGCCGACGATGATGCGGTCAGGACGCATCCGAAGAGCGTTTTTCAGACAGTCGCGCGGGGTGACCGCGCCTTTGCCTTCGACGTTCGGCGGGCGGCTTTCCATCCTGCCGACGTGGGTCTGTTGCAGCTGAAGTTCCGCCGTATCCTCGATCGTCAGGATGCGTTCACTGTCGTCGATAAAGCTTGAAAGGGCGTTCAGAGTGGTCGTTTTACCAGACCCCGTACCACCCGAAACGATGATATTCAGACGGGTGGCCACGGCGGCCTGTAGGTAAACGGCCATTTCCTCGGTGAACGCACCAAAGCGGACCAGATCGTCGATGCCCAGCTTGTCCTTCTTGAACTTACGAATGGAGACAAGGCTGCCGTCAATGGCGATTGGCGGGACCATGGCGTTGAAACGCGAGCCATCCTGCAGACGCGCGTCAACATAGGGGTTACTTTCATCGACGCGCCGACCCACCGCCGAGACGATCTTGTCGATGATCCGCATCAGGTGCTTTTCATCTTTGAAGGTCACGTCCGACAGGGATAGCTTGCCTTCTTGTTCGATAAAGATCTGGTGCGGGCCGTTGACCAGGATATCCGAAACCGTCTCGTCCTTGAGCAGGGTCTCCAGTGGGCCAAGGCCCTTCACCTCGTCATAAAGGTCGTTGATCATCGCGCGGCGTTCTTCGCGGTTCAGAACGATACCGCGTTCTTGCAGCGACTCGATGGCGATGGCGCTGATTTCCTCGCGCAGCTCGCTTTCACCGGCCTGATCGATGGCGGCGAGGTTGAGGTTGTCGAGAAGCGCGCGGTGCAATTCCAGCTTGATGTCCGAGAGCCGCTCCTTGCGCTTTTTCTCTTTGTCTTGCGGGGCCGCTTGCGCGGACTTGACCTTGACCTTGCGCGAGGCGCTCGGAATTGCGGAGGTGACCGGGGATTTCGCAGCAGTAAGAGCGGCCGCGGCCGCATCTGCGGCGACGGCGGCAGCGTCGACCTTTACCGGGGCGGCGTCTTTAAGCTGTGGCTTTTTGTATCTGGAAAACATATCCTAATCGTCCTCAGGCTGCTTCAGCGTCAGAGTTGTCAAGCGCGAGCAAGCTCCCCGCCAATTTGGAAATTTCTTTGCGTAGCGGGTTCTTGGCGGCGTGGTTGGCCAGCGGCAGGCCATGATCGCAAGCCTGCATCACGACTTTGCCGCCGTCCGGGAATTGGACGTCCAAAGCAATGCCAAGACTGTCGGCCATGCGCTTGACCCGAGCCTTGCCCTGAAGGTCGGTAAACTTGGGCGCGCGGTTCAGGATGAAGCGCAATTTGTCAAAGGGTAGATCTTCGGCCATCAGCGCCCGCTTGAGCCGCAGGGTGTTCTGCGCCGACCGCATGTCCAGTTCGACCATGGCGAAATAGACCTGCGCCTCGGTCAGGACAGTTTCGGTCCAGTTGACCAATGTGCCGGGCATATCGACGATGACATAGTCAAAATGTTCCCGCGCGACATCCAACAGCTTTTTCACATCCGGCGGGCCCAGGATATCAAGCGGCAGGATATCGGCGGGCGATGTAAAGACCTGAAGCTTATTCTCAAAGCTGACCAAAGCCTGGCCAAAACTTTCACCGTCCATCGAGTCAATGTCGGACAAGAGTTCCAGCACCGACTCGCGGCGTGGCAGATCAAGGTAGGTCGCGACCGAGCCGAACTGAAGGCCGAGATCAATCAGACAGACCCGCGGAGCGCGCTCTTTCGGGGCGGTCACCAATTCGTAGGCAAGATTGGTGGCAAGCGTCGAGGCGCCGCAACCGCCGGCGATGGCCTGCACCGCAATCAAGATGCCGTCCCCATCGCCCTTGAGCTTGACCGCGCGCGGCTTTTCCTCCGCTATGATTTCGGGGGGCGGGGTGCGCAACCTTTCGACGGCGGCTGCCAGCTCGCCCTCGGGAAGCGGGTAGGGGATGAATTCATCGGCGCCAAGCCGCAGCAATTGGTGCAACGAAGCAGGCGTGACGTCTTCGGCAATTAGGATCACCTTGACGCCGCGTTCCTTGGCCCCGGTGATGATGGCGCCCAGCTTGGCCAGATCAGGTTCGTCCACGGCATCGATCGCCATCGCGACATATTCCAACTGGGCCGCATCGGGTTGGGTCAGGAAGGGCAGGGCTTCTTCAAATCCAAGGTCACCCCAGCTTTCTCCCAGAATGGTCTCCATGTCCTCGATCAAAAGATCGAAGTTCTGAACGTCACGGCTGATGGTGCACGCGACGATGGGATCGGGTTCGGTCGGCTGTGCTGGTGTACTCGTCATTATGCCTCACGTCCTGTTCTTGTTTGGCAGAACAGACCTGTTCGGGCGGTTGGTTTTCAGACTTTCGCCACCCCAGAACCTGATCCTGCCAGCGCCGACTCGGAGGGCGGCGCATTGATCTCTCACAGGTCAACTTGCCGGGCAAACGGGGCAACATTTGGGCCAAAAAGCCGAAATTGTACGGTATTTCTGGACAGAGAATTGAGCGATTCCGGAGCGTTATATATAAAAAACAATCGCTTAGGGTGGGTCGGCCCAATGTGGCGGAAACAACAAAGGGCCCCGTGTGGGACCCTTTGAGAAACAGTTCAGCCTTGGGGCAGGGCGTCTTAGCCGCCGCCTGAGGCGCCGGTCTCGGTCAGGAAGTCCTGCCCTGAGATCCCGCTCAGCCCGGTTTTTGGCTCGCCCGAGCGAATATATTCGCGGTAGATCACTTCGGCATATTTGCCGTCCATGACGGTGGGATGCCCGCTCACAAAACCCGAAACCTCGGTCACGGTGCGGCGGTTGCGGCGTTCCTTGCCTTCGGTCACGATCAGCGGCTGGGTTTCACCATAGCTGACTAGTGCCTCGAGCCTCGAACGCTCAACCCCTTGGGATACAAGGTAATTCACGACTGCATTGGCGCGATTCAAACCAAGGCGCTTGTTGTATGTGGCGTTGCCGACCTTGTCGGTGTGGCCGTAAACGTTAAAGCGCACTTCCGGGAACTGACGGATCCAGTTTGCCTGCTCTCGCAGTGTGTCACGGGCGCCAGCGTCCAGTGCGGCGCTATTGAAGGCAAAGTTGACCGTTGTAAGCACCTCGGTGGCGAAGCGCTGCCCCAGATCGTAGACGTATTGCTTTTCACCCGTCTGGTAGAGGGTGTTGTTCATCGTCGCGTTGCCAAAATCGCCGGTATCGGTCAGCGACCCCGCCTCGCGGTTGAAAGATGCATATACCGGATCTCTGCTGTTTGCGCTGCATCCTGCCAGCACGCAAAGGCCGATGCCCGCAATGGTGATCTTGCTCATTTGCTGCGCCCCCGCATCAATTATTCCATTACATAGCCGTAAGAACCGCTAAAGTCCTGCTGGGCCACTTCGCCAGCGGCGCCTTTGGGCTTCTTGCGGCTGGTATCGCTGCCAACACGCCCGTAAAGGAACAGGTCCTTTTCCGAGGGCGGACGAATACGGTCGGTCGGCAGGGCCAGGGCCTCGCCTTTGGTCGGTGTCACAAGGTGCGGCGTGACGATGATGACCAGTTCGGACTGTTCACGCACATATTCCGCGCTGCGGAAGAGGGCGCCCAGAACCGGGATGTCGCCCAGCCAAGGCACCTGACCGTTCAGATCGCGAAAGTCGTCTTCGAGCAAACCGGCGATGGCAAAGCTTTCGCCGTCGCGCATCTCAATCGTGGTCTGCGCCTCGCGCCGCCGGAAGGCCGGGGCCGAGATCGTTTCAAACTGGAACGCATTGTCGAAATCAAGCGCCGAAACCGCAGTTTCAAGCTCGAGGTTGATCAGGTCGCCATCCACGACGCGGGGGATGAAGTTCAGCTCGACCCCGAAAGGTTTGTATTCGATCGAAATCATGCCGCCCTGCTGGGCCACCGGGATCGGGAATTCGCCGCCCGCGAGGAATTTCGCCTCTTGACCGGAAATCGCAACAAGGTTCGGTTCGGCCAGCGTCCGGACAACCCCTTTTTGTTCAAGCGCTTCCAACAGAATGCCCACTTCGAGGCCGCCTGCGTTGAAACCGAAAAGCACCGCGCCTTCTGCGGCGTTGGAGCCGGATTGCGGGTTGAGCTTGCCGACGATGGTGTCAACGTCTGCCAGGGGCGCTGCGTTTCCGGTGCCGATCTCAAGGCCAAGATCGCCGCCCAGAATAGAACCGCCCGTGCCGATCGAGGCGCGCAGGGTCTTGGCGACCGAGCGGCTCATTTCGGCAAAGCGAACTTTCAGCATGACTTGTTGGATACCGCCGACACTCATCAGGTTCGAGACGCGTTCGGGGGCGTAGCGATCTGCCAGATCCAGCGCGCGTTGCATCTTCATTGTCGAAGAGACGGTGCCTGAAAGAACGATCCCGTCATTTGCGGTGCGCACTTCGATCTGCTCATCGGGCAGGATCTGGCGCAGGCGTTCTTTGAATTCGGTGACATCCGCAGCGACGCGCACATCGACGTTGGTAATCAGCTTACCCTGGGCGTCGAGGATGGTCAGTGTGGTGGTGCCAGGCGCCTTTCCGAGTACGTAGATCGTGCGATCCGAGAGCGAGGAGATGTCTGCGATGGCCGGGTTGGCAATCGAAAGTTCCGAAAAGGGCGCGTCGCTTTCAACCACGACCGCCCTGTTCATTGGGACATTCAAAACCGATTCAGTGCCCGTTCGTACGACGCGCAGCTGCTCGGCCTGAAGACTGGTCGCCACAGGGGCAACAGCCATGGTCAGCCCGACAAGGGCTGCCTTTAGAAACCTATCATACTTCATGTGACCTGCCTTTCGATCACGCCTCAATTGCACAGGTCTTTTTGCCTGCTCGTTTGGATCAAGATGAGACAGATTGTGTTTTATTGCAAGAATCAATGACTTCGGACCGCCAATTTATGTGGATAAAGGGCAACATGCGGGTTTCGGGCCACAGGCGGCGGAAACGGCAAAAGGGCGCCCGATCATGGGCGCCCTCGAAATTTCCGTTTGACCAGAGTCAGTTGCAGGGGATCGGGATCTCGATCCGCTCGGTGCCCTTGTTGGTCCGGATGGTGCACACCTCAAGCGACTTGTCGGCGCGCTGCTCTTGTTTCTGGATGCCCAGAAGCGAACGCTGGTCGACTTCGATGGCTTCTGCGACGGTGTCGTCGTTCTGCGACATCAGCGAAAGCGACAAGCGACCGGTGGATTGCGCCTGAGCCAAGGCAGCCACTTGCTGAGGGCTTGCAGCAACTGTCACCGTTCGGGCAATAGTCGCATCGGTTGAATCCGAGTTGGCCGTCTGGTCGATTGCGATCAGGCTGATACCGGTCTGGATCAGTTTGGTCACGTCACCAACCGGCAGGTTGGGATCATTGCCGGGGATACGACCTGTCCAATAGATGTCGACGCGATCACTGGGACGCAGGAAGCCGGACACGCCCGAGGCCACATCAACCTTGATGGCAAAAGCGCGCTGGCCCTTTTCAAGCCGTGAGGTCAGACCGGCGTCGCCGCCAGGTTCGGACACTTTGATCGCAACGAGCGCTTCGTTCTTTTCCATGGCGCGAACCACGACCCGAGGCGCATCTCCGTCCTTGAAGAAGGGGTTTTCTTCGTCAAAGTAGCCGTCCGGCAAGATCTGCGTCGGCCAGGGGGCAAGCGCGACATCCTCTTCGGCGATCTGTTCGCCGTAGGCCAAGGATCGGGTCGCGATATAGATTTCCCGTGTTGGCACAGCTGCCACCACCTTGGCCCGTTCTTCTTCCAGAGCGTTTTCGTAAGCGCCGATATAATTCTGCGCCATGTAGACGGCAAAGCCGGCCAGGCCGAGCCCCGCAATCAACACCAATCCGAATACAAGTCGCATCTCTTACCTCATAGGTTCGTGTGTTCCCCAGTTTTCGGGGTTATCCACGGTCCAGTATCTCGGGGGATTGTGGCCAAAACTGGCCCGGTCAGCGGCTGTTGTGTGAATTGTTGACGGGTCCGGGCCGCAGGCACAAAAAAAAGGCTGCACCAAACGGCCCAGCCTTTCTCGCGTAAGGAGACTTCGGTGCGATCAGAAGTCGTTCTCTGCGGCGATGGCGCCACCAGCGGCGGACATCAGTGCATTCGAGTTGTCCTCGATCACGAAGAAAGAGATTGCGGACATTCCCACCACAGCGGCGGTAATGACAACCCAATCAACGGTTACGGCACCTGACGTATCGTCGCGAAATGCCTTGAGGAGTTTAAGCATCTTTTACCCTTTCCTGCTCCTTGGGATGATGCCCCGAGCCGGTCTTGACCGGCTCGGGCGCCCGTGTCTCAAGCGAGAAAGACTTAGAAGTCGTTTTCTGCTGCCACTGCGCCGCCAGCTGCGGTGATCAGGGCCGAAGCATTGGTTTCGATGGTCGAGTAAGCGGCGATGGCCAGGCCAACGACAGCGGCGGTCAGAACCACCCAGTCAACAGTCACGGCGCCAGCTTCGTCTTTGCGGAAGGTGTTGAGGAATTTCATCATTGGTATTCTCCAGATTGCCCTCTCGGGGGCTCAGAATGTGGTTGGTGCCGGCGCGCGCGACCTTATGCCGTGGCGCCGGGCTTTAAGCGGCCGTCTGGACCGCGGCCGACTTAGAAGTCGTTTTCTGCTGCCACTGCGCCACCGGCTGCGGTGATCAGGGCCGAAGCATTGGTTTCGATGGTCGAGTAGGCTGCAATGGCCAGACCAACGACAGCGGCGGTCAGAACCACCCAGTCAACAGTCACGGCGCCGGCTTCGTCTTTGCGGAAGTTCTGGATAAATTTCATCATGGTCTCTCTCCGAAGATAAGTTTGCTCACTAGGACCGCGTCGGTGCGTTGATGGGCCTCTCTCACTTGCCCCGTCCCGCTGCGGTATGTGCATAATTAGCCTTCGGTTTGGGGCGAGAGTGTGACCGGAATGGTTTGATTTTGCAGCTTCGGTTAAATGACCAGTGATTTTTGTTAAGCACATGAAAAGTAATGATTAAAAAATAAAGAGGGTGCCAAATGATGCGATTTCATATCCTTTGGTGTAGGTGAAAAGCACCAGTCTGTTCACAGTTTGGCAACTTTAATAGCCACAGACTCAGCTTTGTGCGATAAATGGAAAAACAAATCCCTAAAAGGTTAACGAGCAGAGACCATGGGCCCCAGATTCCTTATCGCGCTTTTATGCGCTTTCGTGCTGGCTGCGCCGGTTTCGGCCGAGTCCAGCTTTCCGCAATTCAGTGCCAAACGGGTGAAACCACCCAAGCCGGGGGCCAAACGTATCACGGTACAGATCGCGCCGCGTGCGGAACCGGCCGTGCCGCCGCGTCCCGTCAAGCCCGCCGTGGCAACCGTGCCGTCCACCGTTGCTGTGGCACCGAAGGCGGCCGCCAATGCTGCCGGAAATTACGACTGGTTCTGGAAAGCCGTGTCGCCGGACCTGTCGGCCAGCGGCCCGGGCCGATTGGACTCGGCATTGGCCAGTCTTTCGGCGCCGCCGCAAGGGAAGGGCGTGAGCACCCCGCGGTTGCAAGCCCTGCAAGAGATCGCTGCCGCCCATGGCACCGACATTCTGCGTGCCACCATTGGCACACGGGTCTCGCCCGCTTTGGCCCTTGCGGTGATCTCGGTGGAATCGGCGGGCCGGATCGATGCCGAAAGCAACGCGGGCGCACTGGGGTTGATGCAGCTGATGCCCGCCACCGCTGAACGCTTTGGCGTCAGTGACAGCCTTGATCCGGTGCAGAACATCAAGGGCGGTGTCGCCTTTCTTGATTTCCTGATGGAGAAATTCGACGGCGATCCGATTCTGGTTCTGGCTGGGTACAATGCGGGCGAAAACTCGATTGCCAAGAACGATGGCGTGCCGCCCTATGCCGAAACGCGGGACTATGTGCCCAAGGTGCTGGCCGCCTTCCAGAGCGCGCGCGGGTTGTGCATGACACCGCCGCAGCTTGTCTCGGACGGCTGCGTGTTCCAGATCATGACCGCAAGCAACTAAGCGTTCTTGTCTCTCAGGACTGCTCCGGGGTTCATGATCCCCACCGGGTCCAGTGCATCCTTGATCGCGCGCATCGCCCACAGCTTGGCTGGATCGCCGTATTTCTCAAGGTCGGCGACCTTGTGGCGCCCGATGCCGTGTTCCGCACTGACCGAGCCGCCCATCTCGTGGGTCAGATCGTGCACAAGGGCGGTGAGCTCGGCACTGCGCGATTTCAGCGCGTCCTTGGTGCTGCCGTCGGGCGGAAAGATGTTGAAGTGCAGGTTGCCGTCGCCCAAATGGCCAAAGCAATTGATGCGCCAGGTCCCGATCTGGTTCAGGGCTTCGGTGGCTTGGGTGATGAATTCGGGGATCACGCTGAGCGGCAGGGAAATGTCATGGCTGGCGACCGAGCCGATACGTTTGTTCGCCTCGGGGAAATGTTCGCGCAGGTTCCAGAAATCCTGACTTTGCTGCCCGGACTGGGCGATCAACCCGTCCTGAACCAGCCCGGCCTCGTGCGCTTCGGTAAACAGCCGCTCCAGCGCGTCCTGCGGGCTTTGTCCGATGGACAGCCCCAGTTCGATCAACACGCACCATTCGGGTGCTGTTTGCCACGGTTGGCGGATCTCGGGCAGGGTCGCGGCGAGAAAGTCAAAGCCTGTGCGGTGCAGCAGCTCAAACGCACTGATGCCTTCGCCAATTTGGTCGCGCGCCATTGAAAGCAGAGAAAGCGCCGCCTGCGGGTCTGTCACTGTCAGAAGCGCCGTGCCGGTTGCGGCGGGGCGGGGGGCGAGTTTCAGGCTGGCGGCAGTGATCACGCCAAGGGTGCCCTCGGCCCCCATCAGAAGGTGGCGCAGGTCATAGCCCGTGTTGTCCTTGCGCAGCCGTTTGAGCCCGTTCCAGATTTGGCCATCGGGCAAGACCGCTTCGAGGCCCAACACAAGTTCGCGGGCGTTGCCATAGCGCAGCACATTCACGCCGCCCGCGTTGGTCGAGAGCAACCCGCCAATCCGCGCTGACCCTTCAGAGGCCAGCGACAGCGGGAACAGCCGGCCCGCAGCCTCGGCGGCGCTTTGAACGTCGGCCAGAATGCAACCCGCTTCGGCCACCATGGCGTTTTCCTCGGGGTAGGTGCCGCGAATCTTGTTCATCCGTTCCAACGACAGCAGCAGAGGCGCCGAGCCGCTGTTGGGGATCTGCCCACCAACAAGGCCGGTCCCACCACTGTAAGGCGTCAGGCCGACGGAGGACTTGCCGCAGGCCTTGACGATTTGCGCCACTTCCTGTGGGTTGCGGGGCAGGGCGACATACTGCGACGTGCCGGGCCACCGGCCCCGCGGATCTTCCAAATATCGCGCCTCGGCTTTCCTGACGGTATCTTTGGGCAGGCTGTTCTCAAGGAATTGGGCAAAGCTTTCATCGGCTGGGCAAAGCGGCATGGGCGTGTCTCCTTACCTGCGGAATAGAGGATTTGGAGAGCAAGCCCAAGCCTGATCGCTGCCTTTGATCCGATAGCACGTTGCAGAGGCCCGAAATTCGTTTCTTTGAAACCCTAGTCGGGATCGCGCAGCCAAGCCGGACGCATGACCCTGATCGTCGGGCGGTCAGGCAGGCTGCGCAACGACACTTCCATTGATGGGCTTTCGACAAAGGTGATGGCAAAACTGTCGCGCATCCCGTCCAGAAAGTTGCCAAGTGCAAGATCGGAAAACCAATGCATCGGGATGACCACCGAAGATTTCAGCCGTTCGACCACCCGGATGACTGTGGCCAGAGGCAGGGTATAGCCGCCGTCCACAGGCACCATCAGCACGTCGATGCGGCCTAGCGCGGCGTATTGTTCGGGCGTCGGTTCGTGGTGCAGGTGACCAAGATGGCCGATGCAAAGCCCTTCGACCTCGAAGATGAAGATCGAGTTGCCATTATCCTCGCGCCCGCCGAATTGCGAACGGATGTCGGTCGAAACATTGCGCACCAGCATCTCACCTAGATCGAGATGGTGAGTGATGCCGGCGCCGTGGGATTCGCCCCACCCTTGCAGGACATGCGGAATGGCGGGGTCGGGTGCCGTGGTCCAATGGGTGTCATGGGCATGGTTCATGGTCACCACGTCGGGGATCATCTCGGTGTTGCCGATAAATCCGGTGAAGTCGGTCACCACGTCGAGCCCGCCCGGTGTCTGGATCAGGAAAGAGGCATGGGCGATATACTGAATACGCACCGAATATTCCGGCACCGGATCGGTCCAGGCGGCCTTGTGCAGATAGGTTAGCCCCGGGGCGGCATCGGCGATGGCGATACAGTGGCTGGGGCGGCGCTGATCCTGCGCATGCGCGGCGCTGGCGAAAAGGATCAGGCAGGCGGCAAGAAGTCGGTGCATTGGCGTCTCCCTCTGGATCTGTCAGAGGATAGCGCGCGGCCGGGCTTTGCCAAATGTCGTTACAGCCCGACGGTGGTCCGGCCGCGTCGATCGCTGCGCAAAGAGGCATAAAGCACATGTGTGCGCCAGCGCCCGTTGATTTGCAGATAGCTTTGCGCCACGCCCTCGTATTTGAAGCCCGAGCGTTCCAGCAGCCCGCGTGAGGGGACATTTTCCGGCAGGCAGGCGGCTTCGATCCGGCTGAGGCCCAGCTTTTCAAAGGCATGATGCACCACCGCCTGAATCGCTTCGGACATATAGCCGTGGCGGGCATGTTGCTGGCCAATCCAATAGCCCAATGTCCCTGATTGCGCCGGGCCGCGACGGATGTTGTCCAGCGTGATGGCCCCCAACAGCATGTCATCCTCGCGGCGGATCAGGAATAGCGGCAGCGCGCTTGACCCGTTGATCGAGCGTGACGCCCAATAGACACGGTTGGTGAAGGCGCGGCGCGACAGGTGGTCATCGGCCCAGCTTGGCTCCCACGGGGTCAGGAAATCGCGGCTTTCGCGGCGCAGGCTGGTCCAGGGGGTGAAATCGGCATGCATGGGCGGGCGGAGCGTCAGACGCTCGGTTTCAAGCTTGAGCTTGCGCCGCGCCCGCAACATCATAGGGCCCGTCTCGCTTGCAGGTCCTCCAGCGAGGGGGCCTTTGCCACCGGTCCATATAGCGCCATTGCCGCGGGCGCGTGACTGGCCTGTGTTTCAGCAAAGCTGCGGACATCGGCAAGGGTCACAGCGTCGATCTTGGCGACGGTTTCCTCGATCGGGGGGACCTTGCCCCAGATCTGGATCATCCGAGCCATGCGTTCCGCCCGGCTTGACGGGCTTTCGAGACCCATCAGCAGGCCCGCCTTCATCTGAGCGCGCGCGCGATCCACCTCGACCTGAGACATGTCGCCCGCGGCGCGTTTCATCTCGTCGATCGTGATGGTCGCAAGCTCGCCCAGTTCCTCGCCCGAGGTGCCTGCGTAGATCGTTGTCATGCCGGTGTCGGCATAGGCGCCGCTTTGCGCGAAGATGGTGTAACACAGCCCGCGCTTTTCACGAATCTCCTGGAACAGGCGGGACGACATTCCGCCCCCCAGCGCCAGCGAATAGATCTGTGCGGTGTAGAATGACGGATCGCGATAGCCGGGGCCTTCAATGGCCAGCGCCCAATGCGCCTGCTCAAGGTCCTTCTCGTGGCGGCTTTCGCCCCCGGCAAAGCGGCCCGGGTCGGCGCTGCTGGCATTGCGCGGCACCATATCGCCAAACAGCTTTTCGGCTTGTGCCACCAGCGCGTCGTGGTCCACCGCGCCTGCCGCTGACAGGATCAGTTGATCGGGGCCATAGTGTTCTTCAACAAAGCGCGCCAGATCTTCGCGGCCGAAGGCGCGCACGCGTTCCTGTTCGCCCAGAATGGTGCGGCCCAAAGGTTGGCCCGGATAAGCCTTTTCCTGCAACCAGTCGAAAACCACATCGTCGGGCGTGTCATGCGCCTGACCGATTTCCTGCAAGATCACGTGACGCTCGGTCTCGATCTCCTTGGCGTCAAACACCGGGTTGCGCAGGATATCCGCGATAACATCCAGCGACAGTTCTGTGTCGGCGCCCAGAATGCGGGCGTAATAGGCCGTGACCTCGCGCGAGGTATAGGCGTTTATATAGCCACCCACGTCCTCGATCGCCTCGGCGATCTCAAGCGCGCTGCGCTTTTCGGTGCCCTTGAAGGCCATGTGCTCAAGAAAATGAGCGATGCCGTTCTGCTCGGGGCGCTCATGGCGGCCACCGGCAGTGACCCAGATGCCCAAGGCGGCGGATTGCAGGCCGGGCATATGTTCGGTGACGATGCGAAAGCCGTTTGGCAGCGTGGCGGTTTGGACGGTCACTTGGCGATACGCTCCGATATCAAGGTTTCGAGTGCGCCCAGGTCATTGGCAACCCGGGTCACTCGT
This sequence comes from Pacificoceanicola algae, assembly GCF_049341065.1. Classification (NCBI taxonomy): domain Bacteria; kingdom Pseudomonadati; phylum Pseudomonadota; class Alphaproteobacteria; order Rhodobacterales; family Roseobacteraceae; genus Pacificoceanicola; species Pacificoceanicola algae. Next base: position 84,926 of record NZ_JBMPIX010000014.1, read on the forward strand.
TCCGGACGCTCATACAGGTCGGCCATGCGCGATGGAAGGGGCGGGCGCATACCGCTGGCTTTTTCCACCGCGTCGGGGAACTTGGCGGGATGCGCGGTGGCCAGGGTGATCATCGGGGTGCCGGGATCGCGCATCTGTTCCGCGACGCGCACGCCGATGGCCGAATGCGGGCACAGAAGCTCGCCCATGCTCTGGTTGGCCTGCGCGATGGTGTCCAACGTCTCGTCTTCTGAAACGCGGCCGCTGTCAAAATGCTCGCGGAGCGCCTGAAGCGCGCCTTGGCTGACGTTGAAACCGCCGTCCTTGAGTTCGCCCATCAGCTGCGCAACGGCATTGCCATCGCGGCCATAGGCGTCAAAAAGCGCGCGTTCAAAGTTGGAGGACACCTGAATGTCCATCGACGGGCTGATCGAAGGGTGCACTTCGGATGTCTTGTAGCCGCCCGATGTCAGGCAACGGTGCAGAATGTCGTTCTGGTTGGTCGCCACCACCAGACGGCCAATCGGAAGGCCCATGCGCTTGGCGATATAGCCTGCGAAGATGTCGCCAAAGTTGCCGGTGGGCACGGTGAAGCTGACTTTGCGATCCGGTGCGCCAAGGCTGATCGCGGACGAGAAATAGTACACCACCTGCGCCAGAACCCGCGCCCAGTTGATGCTGTTCACGCCCGCCAGCCGCACGCCGTCGCGGAATTCGAAATCGTTGAACATGTCCTTCAGGCGGGCCTGACAATCGTCGAAATGTCCGTCCATCGCCAAGGCGTGCACGTTGCTTTCCGTCGGTGTGGTCATCTGGCGGCGTTGCACTTCGCTGACGCGGCCATGCGGGTACAGGATAAAGACATCCACCGTATCCAACCCCTTGAAGGCTTCGATCGCTGCAGATCCGGTATCGCCCGATGTGGCCCCGACGATGGTCACGCGTTCGCCGCGCCGCTCCAGCGCCTCTTGGAACAGCTGGCCGATCAACTGCATGGCAAAGTCTTTGAAGGCCAGGGTCGGGCCGTGGAACAGCTCGAGCAGAAAGTGTCCCGGTGCAAGCTGTACCAGAGGCGCGCGGGCACCGTGGCCGAAGCCGGCATAGGCCTTGGCGATCAGGTCGGCAAAGACTTCATCGGTAAAGCCGTCACCGACAAAGGGGCGCATGACACGAAAGGCGACGTCTTCGTAGGACAGACCGTGCAGGGCGCGAATGTCGTCCATGCTCATCTGCGGGATGGTTTCGGGAACATAAAGGCCGCCATCGCGGGCAAGGCCCGACAGCATCGCCTCTTCAAAGGTCAGGGCAGGGCTTTGGCCACGGGTCGAGACATAGCGCATGGGTCAGTCTTCCTTGCTGCGGCGCCAGATCAGGGCGCCGGTCATAAGCAGCCACACCACGGCGAGCGAGAACCATGTGATGGCGTATTGCAGGTGATCGTTCGGAATTCCGGCAGTGTCCACCGGCAAAAGCGTCAGCCCCGGATCGGGCGGAGCGATCTCGCGCGCGATGACAAGCAGTGGTTCGGTGTCCAGCAACTCGGCCATTTGGGCGATGTCGCGGGCGAACCACGTGTTTTTGGCCACGTCGTTTTCAGGGGTCGAGGAGTTGCGATCGTCAGGCCAGTGCAGATTGCCCAGCAAAGTGATCTGCTCTGCGCGCGGCGGCGCGGTCTTGTTTTCAACGGGGGTAAAGCCGCGATCAAGCAGGATGCGGCGGCCTTCCACCGTTGTCATCGGGGAAATCACCCGCCAGCCTGCGCCGACGCGCTTGGCGGACACCAGCACGAACAGCGCCTGATCCCCGATCTGTCCGGTCAGCCGAACGGGCATGTACTCCTGCTCGCTCGGCGAAATCAGTTGTGGCAGGGCGATGGGATCGCCCGAGATGGTGCTTTCGATCTTGGAGAGGATGCCGCGCTTCCATTCGAGCCGCTGCATTTGCCATGTGCCAAGCGACACAAGGATCGCGGCACCGATCAGGCCAAACAGCAGGGGGGCGATAATGCGTTTCACGTCAGATCCCAAAATGGCGAAAGGCGCACCCGGGGGCGCGCCTTTGCTTTTTTCACTCTGGCGCTTCGGGTTCAACCCGCGAAACGCGCTTTGGCTGGTTCAGCCGCCCCAGATGTAGACGGCTGCGAAGAGGAACAGCCAGACAACGTCAACGAAGTGCCAGTACCAAGCCGCCGCTTCAAAGCCGATGTGCTGCTGGGGCGTGAAGTGGCCCGCGTAGACGCGCATCAGGCAGATGAAGAGGAAGATCGTGCCGACCACAACGTGGAAGCCGTGGAAGCCCGTCGCCATGAAGAAGTTGGCGCCATAAATATTGCCTGCGAACCCAAAGGCCGCGTGGCTGTATTCATAGACCTGGAACACGGTGAAGATCGCGCCCAAAGCGATGGCGATGATCAGCCCCCACTTCATGTCTTCGCGGTTGTCCTCGTGCACCAGCGCGTGGTGCGCCCAGGTGGCTGCGGCGCCCGAGCACAGCAGGATCAGGGTGTTGATCAGCGGCAGGTGGAAGGGGTCGAAGGTTTCGATCCCGGCCGGCGGCCAGACGCCGTCAATCTTGGGCGACAAGCCATCGGGGTTCATCGGGTAGAGCGCGTGTTTGAAGAAGCTCCAGAACCAGGCGAAGAAGAACATCACCTCGGACATGATGAACAGGATGAAGCCGTAGCGCAGACCAATCTGCACAACCGGGGTGTGATCCCCGGCCTTGTTCTCGGCGACGGTCTCGGACCACCAGCCGAACATGACGTAAAGCACGCCAACGAAGCCAATGATGAGCATCCACGGGCCGTGATCGTGGAAGAACCGCACCGCGCCGAAAAGCATGATGAACCCGGCCACCGCCCCGGCCAAAGGCCAGATAGAGGGGTTCAGGATGTGATAGTCGTGGTTTTTTTCATGCGCCATCTTCAGTCCTCTTAGGCGTTAGTTCACAGACGCCGAAGCGTCTTGATCGGTTGCAAGAGCGGCCTGCGTGTCTTCGGGCAGGTCGATCTGATAAAAAGTGTAAGACAAGGTGATATGCTTGATGAACTTGGCGTCCGCATCATCGACGATACCGGGATCGACGTAAAACACCACCGGCATTTCAACCCGTTCGCCGGGCATCAGAACCTGCTCGGTAAAGCAGAAACACTCTATCTTGAAGAAATAGTTGCCAGCATCGAAGGGCGCCACGTTATAGGTGGCTTGACCCGCGATGGGATGGTCGGTCGGGTTGTACGCCTCGTAAAAGGCCAAACCTTCTTCACCTATGCGCAGCTCCATCTCAAGCTGTTTGGGCTTGAACTCCCACGGCATGCCGCGGTCGGTTGTTGCGTCAAAGCGGACCTTGATTGTCTTGTCGAGGATCGTGTCGCTGCCTGCCTCGGCCACGCTGGTCGAGCCACCATAGCCCGTGACCGCACAGAACCAGCTGTACAGCGGCACCGAGGCCCAAGCCATCGCGCCCATGAAAGTTACCACGCCGACCAATTGCAGGACGGTCTTTTGTTTTGCGTCAATTGCCATTGCTGACCCCCGTGGGTTGCATTTGGTAATCGCCCCTCGTGACCTTGACCACAGTCATTCCGAAAAAGATTGCCACCAGCGCCGCCAGCGTCAGGCCAACGCCAAGGTTGCGGCTGAAGCGGCGTTCGTGAAGTTCGTGCTCCTTGCGCAGGCTCATGCGAAAACCCCCATGCGGTCAAGACCGGCTTCGATCAGGATCGCGCCGAAATGTGCAAAGAGGTAAAGCAGGGACAGCTTGAAGAATTTCTTTTCTGTGCGGAAATTATCTGCTTCGGATGCAGCTTCGTCACGGCGCCAGATGTCATAAGCACCTTTCAGGAAAAGGGCGTTCAATACCAGCGCCACCGCCAGATAGACCGGTCCGCCGACCTGCGTGAAGCCAAGCGCAATGGCGAAGGCCGCCAGCAGAATGGTGTAGACAAGGATATGCGTTCGGGTCGCCTTGCGGCCGTGGGTCACGGTCAGCATCGGTACGGTGGCGTTGTCATAGTCCATGCGGACAAACAGCGCGAGCGCCCAGAAATGCGGCGGGGTCCACAGGAACGTCAGGCAGAACATCAGGACCGAGGCGGTGCTGATGTCGCCGGTTGCAGCGGCCCAGCCGATCATCGGGGGAAAGGCCCCGGCGGCGCCGCCAATGACGATGTTCTGCGGGGTCAGCCGCTTGAGCCACACGGTGTAGATCACCACGTAGAAGAAAATGGTAAAGGCCAGAAGGCCGCCCGCCAACCAGTTGGTGGCCAGCCCGAGGAAGACACAGGCAAAGACCGAAAGTGTCATACCGATGGCAAATGCCTCGTCGCGTGTGACTTTCCCGGCAGGGATCGGGCGCTTTCGGGTGCGTTTCATCACAGCATCGATGTCGCTGTCGTACCACATGTTCAGCGCGCCCGACGCACCGCCGCCAAGGGCGATGAACAGGATCGCGACAAAACCGATAAAGGGATGCACGGGGGCGGGCGCGGCCAGAAGGCCAACAAAGGCCGTAAACACCACAAGCGTCATCACGCGCGGCTTCAGAAGGGCGAAATAATCGCCAAACTGCGCTTCGCCTTCGATGGGCCGGCTGTCAAAGCTTGCGTCGCTCATGTCATCCCCTTGGGATTTGCGGGTCAAGGTGCGCCAGAGCGGCGCACCTATGGATGGTGGGAAAAGCTGCGCCCGGGCGGCGCAGCACAGGCTCAGTTCGTCAGAACTTCGCGGACGTCGGTGTAGTCACCGGCTTCGACCGAACGGGCCAGCCATGCGTCATAGGCTTCCTGGCTGACGACCTTTACAGTGATCGGCATATAAGCGTGGTCCTTGCCGCAAAGCTCGGAGCACTGGCCAAAGTAGACGCCTTCACGCTCTGGCTTGAACCAAAGTTCGGCCAGACGACCAGGGACGGCGTCCTGCTTTACGCCAAAGGCGGGAATGGTCCACGAATGGATCACGTCGCCGCCAGTGATTTGCATCACGATGGTCTTGCCGACCGGCACCACAACCGAGGTGTTCGTGGCAAGCAGGAACTCGTCGCTGGAGTAGCCTGCACGCTCCAGACGGGCGTTCATCGCGTCGCTGCGGACAAAATCCTGCGCACCGGCGTTGTAGTCCTGATCTTCCATGGTCGCCGGGTGGCCGATCATGAAGCTGTCAAACGCCAGATCGGTGCCGACATATTCATAACCCCAGTACCACTGGTATCCAGTGACCTTGATGGTCACGTCGCCTTCGGGGATCTCTTGTTGCTTGAACAGCACCGGAAGCGAGAAGGCGCCGATGAAAACCAGCGTCACAATCGGGCCCAACGTCCAGGCGATCTCCAGCGGAGAGTTGTGCGTGAAGGTGCCGGGGGTCTTGTTGGCCCGCTCGTTGAACTTGACGTAGACGATGACCAGCAGGCCCACAACCATCAGGCAGATAACGCCGATGATGAAGACCAGCAGCCCGTCGAGCCATTGCAGGTCACGCGCCAGTTCCGTGGCCGCAGGCTGGAAACCCATCTTGCCATCGGTCGGGTGCCCGACAATTTCTAGATCTTGCGCCAGGGCCGGCGCGGCGATGAAGGCTGTGGCGAGGCCCGTCAGCATCGATTTGAATTGCATGTGTCACCCTGATCGGTTGTGCATCTGTCAGTATTCTATCAGCGAGGAAGGGGTTAAGCCGAGCCTGAGACTCAGAATCCGCTCCTCCCATTGCGTATCTGTCGTTTAAAACCATATTCTGGCTCACCATTAAAGGCAGAGACTTGCGGCAAAGCGCCGCTTTTTTTGATCTGGATCAAATCGAGGACCCTATGGCCGACGCTCCCTTCCGCCCTTTTGACACCCATCTGGACCGTGATCGTGCCGCGTCCATACTTCGCGATGCGCTTTCCGGCGCCGAGGACGGAGAGCTTTTTCTGGAGCGACGCCGGTCCGAGGCGCTGGTGCTGGACGACGGGCGGATCAAGACCGCCAGCTATGACGCCTCCGAAGGCTTCGGTCTGCGCGCCGTCAAAGGCGAGGTGGCCGGATATGCCCATGCCACCGAAATCAGCGAAAGCGCCCTGAAGCGCGCGTCGGAAACCGCGCGCCTTGCGGTTGGGGATGGCGGCGGGGTCATGGCGCCTCCGCCTCCGGGGACCAACCGCACGCTTTACACCGATGCCGACCCGATCGCGGGCGCCGATTTCCCGGTCAAGGTCGAAACCCTGCGCGAGATTGATGCCTTCGCCCGCGATCTGGATTCGCGGGTGGTGCAGGTCACCGCAACCATCGCCGCGTCGCTGCAGGAAATTGCGATTCTGCGCCCCGAGGGCGGCTTGGTCACGGATGTGCGACCGATGACCCGCGTCAATGTCAGCGTGATCGTCGAAAAGGACGGTCGCCGTGAAAGCGGCACAGCCGGCGGCGGCGGGCGGGTCTCGCTCGACGGGCTTCTGGCGCCGCAGGACTGGCAGTCCAAGGCGCGTGAGGCGCTGCGAATCGCCTTGGTCAATCTTGATGCCGAGCCTGCCCCGGCAGGCGTCATGGACATTGTGCTTGGACCTGGCTGGCCCGGTATCCTTTTGCACGAGGCAATTGGTCATGGGCTTGAGGGCGACTTCAACCGCAAGGGATCGTCGGCATTCGCGGGCCTGATGGGCCAGCAGGTTGCCGCCAAAGGCGTGACCGTTCTGGATGATGGCACCATCCCTGACCGTCGCGGCAGCATCACCATAGACGACGAAGGCACGCCATCGGGCAAGAACGTGCTGATCGAGGACGGCAAGCTGGTTGGCTTGATGCAAGATCGCCAGAACGCGCGGCTTATGGGCGTTGAGCCCACTGGCAACGGGCGCCGCGAAAGCTATGCCCATATCCCGATGCCGCGCATGACCAACACCTATATGTTGGGCGGCGACGCGGACCCGGTGGATATCGTCGCGGACCTGAAAGACGGCATCTGGGCTGTTGGCTTTGGCGGCGGGCAGGTGGACATCACCAACGGCAAGTTCGTCTTCTCCTGCACCGAGGCGTACCGGGTAAAGGATGGCAAGGTCGGCGCACCTGTCAAGGGCGCGACCCTGATCGGGGACGGCGCAACCGCACTGAACCGCATCAAGGCGCTGGGCAACGACATGGCGCTTGATCCCGGCATGGGCAACTGCGGCAAGCAGGGGCAATGGGTTCCGGTCGGCGTGGGCCAGCCAACGGTGATGATCGGCGGGCTGACCGTCGGCGGATCGGGTGCCTGACACCCCTGGCGAGTCGTTCGCAGCGCCTATCTTGCGGTGCCGCGTCTTGGCCATCATCTCGCTGCCATCGTTCTGAGCATCGCGGCAATGATCGCGACGGCTGTCTTGATTGACATGATCGGCAAGGCCGTCAAGGGCAGCTTGCCGCTGTTGCCTCGGCTATTTGCTTCTGGCCGTCATACTGCACGTTCTAATGGCACGGGGCTATGCTGGGTGGGGCGTGTTGGTTGTTGTTTCCGCAGCCATCGGCCTTATCTGGGCGGGGACGAGCTCGCCGGGCTGTTGAAAAAATGCAGATTGGAATCTTAATTTTTCAGTCTGTTACAGATTTCTGAAAATTATCCTGCTGTGGTTTACCATTGCTTAACCTCGCTCGCGTTAAAGATGATTGTGCAAGATGACGGAGCCGGGATGTTCGAAGACAGCTACTCTTCCACTCACCCCCCACTCCCACCCACCACGGAAGATGATCGGGTGTCGTGGCTCCGTCTCTTGCGCTCACGCCGGGTTGGCGTGGCCACCTTCTGGAGATTGATGGGCGAACATGGCACGGCGCAGGACGCGCTTGCGGCTTTGCCCGAGGTTGCCCGCGCCGCTGGTGTTGCCAAATACGAAATTTGCCCCGAAGGCGTGGTTCTGGCAGAAATGAAAGCCGCCCGGATCAAGGGCGCGCGCATGATCTGCCTTGGCGATCCGCATTACCCCCCCGACCTTGCACAGCTTTCCGACGCGCCCCCCATCCTTTGGGTGATCGGCGATCCGCAGGTGCTGAGCCGCCCGATGGTTGCCCTTGTCGGCGCGCGCAATGCATCATCGTTGGGGCTGCGCATGGCACGCACTCTGGCCGAAGGGCTGTCCGAGGCGGGCTATGCCGTGGCTTCGGGGCTGGCGCGCGGCATCGACACGGCGGCCCATCTGGCGGCGCTGAAAGGCGGCACCGTCGCCACGATGGCAGGCGGTGTCGACGTACTTTACCCATCCGAAAACACCCGCCTGGGTGAGCAGATCACCGAAGAGGGCGGCGCGCGGATCAGCGAACAGCCCATGGGCTTGCAGCCGATTGCCCGGCATTTCCCAACCCGCAACCGCATTGTCTCGGGCCTGTCCCGTGCTGTTGTCGTGGTCGAAGCTGCGGCCAAGTCGGGATCTTTGATCACGGCGCGCAACGCATTGGACCAGGGCCGCGATGTCATGGCAGTGCCGGGGCACCCTTTGGACGCGCGGGCAGGGGGGTGCAACATCCTGATCCGCGATGGCGCGCGGCTGGTACGTGGGGTCGAGGACGTGATCGAAGGACTGCCGCCACTTGATATGCCGCTGCAACCCGAACTGAACCTTCGCACGCCAGAAAAGCCTGCCACCGCGCCCGTCGTGGCGTTCCCGGCGCCGCCGCCGGAACGCCGCAGCCTTCAGGATGTGTCCAAGTTGCATAATCAGATCCTTGCGCGTTTGGGACCGTCGCCCTTGGCCGAAGATCAGTTGATCCGGGATCTGGGCGCCCCCTCCGGCGCGGTCTCTCCGGTGCTGACCGACCTTGAAATCGAAGGCCGGATTCAGCGCCAGCCGGGCGGGCTTTTGTCGTTGATCGTGTCGCGCTGATAGCGGGTGGATCAGTCTGCGCAAAACCACGCCGAGCACGGCTGGGAAAGCCATGTCCTGTTGGTCGCAGCAACTGTGTGATTGACATTTCCCCCTTGCGCCCCACATCCCGGAACGCCATACGCGGAGCCAAAAGCGCCCCGAATTTCACGTAAGAGGTTAGCCGCCAAATGCCTGTCGTAGTCGTCGAATCCCCAGCTAAAGCCAAGACAATCAACAAGTATCTTGGTTCCGACTACACAGTTCTTGCCTCTTACGGGCACGTGCGCGACCTGCCCCCCAAAGACGGATCGGTCGACACGGAAAACGGCTTTGAGATGAAATGGGAGATCGGAAACGACTCGCGCAAACATGTTGCAGCCATCGCCGAAGCTCTGAAAACCGATGACACCCTGATCCTCGCAACTGACCCCGATCGCGAGGGCGAGGCGATCTCGTGGCACCTCAAGGAAGCGCTGACAAAACGCCGGTCGATCAAGAAATCGACCCATGTCAGCCGCGTCACCTTCAACGCCATCACAAAGGCGGCTGTGACCGAGGCGATGAAGAACCCGCGCGACATCGATGCGCCCTTGGTCGAGGCTTATCTGGCGCGCCGGGCGCTGGATTATCTTGTGGGCTTCAATCTGTCGCCGGTGCTTTGGCGCAAGCTGCCCGGGGCGCGGTCGGCAGGTCGGGTGCAATCCGTCTGCCTGCGCTTGATCGTCGAGCGCGAGATGGAGATCGAGGCCTTCAATCCGCGTGAATACTGGCAGGTCAAAGTCCAACTCTCTACGCCGCGCGGTCAAAGCTACGAAGCGCGCCTGACGACACTCGCAGGCAAAAAGCTCGACAAGTTCGATCTGGCCAATGCAACGCAGGCTGAGATGGCGGTGCAGGCGGTGTCCAGCCGGGCCCTCAGCGTTGCCAGCGTCGAGGCCAAGCCCGCCAGCCGCAACCCGTCGGCGCCTTTCATGACCTCGACCCTTCAGCAAGAGGCCAGCCGAAAATTTGGCATGGGAGCACGTCAGGCGATGAACGCGGCGCAGCGGCTCTATGAGGCGGGCTACATCACATACATGCGGACCGATGGCATCGACATGGCGCCCGAGGCGGTCACCGCCTGCCGCGATGCGATCAAGGATCGCTTTGGCGCGGAATATGTCCCGTCCAATCCGCGCATCTACAAGAACAAGGCCAAGAACGCGCAGGAAGCCCACGAATGCATCCGCCCGACGGATATGACCAAGGACGCAAGCGCTCTGAAGCTGACCGAGGATGATCAGCGCAAGCTGTATGATCTGATCTGGAAGCGCACGCTGGCCTGTCAGATGGAAGGCGCCCGGTTCGAGCGCACCACAGTTGAAATTGCCAGCGAAGACGGGCAGGTGGGCCTGCGCGCGACAGGACAGGTTGTAGTCTTTGACGGCTTTCTCAAGGTCTACGAAGAGGGCCGCGATGAGCCGGTGGAGGACGACGACAAGCGCCTGCCGCAGATTATGCAGGGCGAGCCGGCGAAATTCGCGGCGGGCTCCTTGCAAGGGGCCTATGACAAGGCCGGTGAAAAGACCGACTCGGTGATCGAGAGCGGTGACACCGGTGCCATGCAAAAGAACGGCGCGGCGATCCTGTCGTCCAACGGCGCGATCCTCGCATTGCAAAGCCACACCCAGCCGCCGCCGCGCTATACCGAGGCAACGCTGGTCAAGCGCATGGAAGAGCTTGGCATCGGGCGCCCCTCGACCTACGCCAGCGTGATCACCACGATTCAGGATCGCGAATACGTTCGCAAGGAACAGAACCGCCTTTTCCCCGAGGACAAGGGCCGGATTGTCACGATCTTCCTGCTCAACTTCTTCAAACGCTACGTGGAGTACGATTTCACCGCCGCGCTGGAGGATGAGCTTGATCAGGTTTCTGCCGGTGACGAGGATTACAAGGAACTGCTCGCCAAGTTCTGGCGTGATTTCAGCGCGGCGATCTCGGAAACCTCGGACCTGCGAATTTCCGAAGTGCTCGACGTGTTGGACGAAGCGCTGGCGCCGCAGCTTTATCCGCCCCGCGAGGATGGCACTGACCCGCGTATTTGCCCCAAGTGCGGCGTCGGTCAGCTTCACCTGAAAACCTCGCGTACTGGGGGCTTTGTCGGCTGCGGCAACTACCCTGAGTGCACCTATACCCGCCCCATCGCGGGCGAGGGAGCCGAGGGCGACGAACGCCTGTTGGGCGAGGACGCCGGGGATGAAATCTGGCTCAAGGCGGGCCGCTTTGGTCCCTATGTTCAGCGCGGCGAACCGACGCCCGAGAACAAGAAACCGCCACGCGCCTCGCTGCCGCGCGGCTGGAACAAGGACGACATGGACCTTGCCAAGGCGCTGACCCTTCTCAGCCTGCCGCGCGAAGTGGGCGAGCACCCGGAAGGCGGCGTGATCAAAGCCAACTTTGGCCGCTTTGGCCCCTATCTGATGCACCAACTCCCGGACGAGGAAAAGCCGGTCTATGCGAATATCAAGGACCCCAACGATGTCTTTGAAATCGGCATGAACCGCGCGGTCGAGGTTCTGGCGGAAAAGCGTGCCAATCCAGGCGGGCGCGGCCGAACGGCGGCCAAGCCTCTGAGAGAGCTGGGCGATCATCCCGATGGCGGCGCGATAAATGTGATGGAAGGGCGCTATGGCCCCTACATCAAATACGAAAAGATCAACGCGACTCTGCCCAAAGGCGTGGAGCCGGATCAGGTTACCATGGAAATGGCGCTTGAGTTGATCAACGAAAAGGCCTCCAAGGGCGGTAAGAAGAAAGCGGCGCCGAAAAAAGCTGCCGCGAAAAAGCCTGCGGCCAAGAAACCGGCAGCGAAAAAGACGACGAAAAAGGCCGCCCCCAAGTCCGACGAGTGATTTTGGGCGGCCTTTTGCCGATCCGCGCCAGGCTCACGCATCTTGTAATGCAGATGTGATTTTTAAATGCCTTGCGAACATGGTTCTGTCGCGCCCGAACAGCGAGCAGGAAAGGCAGAGTCATGACCACTACACTGATATCACGGCGCGGGATGATCGCGGGCGTCGGAGCCACTTTGATGACCCCGGCCATTGCCCGCGCAAGCGAAGATTTCACCCGCCGCAATGTTTCGAGCTTTGTTTCGCAGGACTGGCGTGATCACTTTGAAACCTTGGGCGTTGGCTGCATCGTTTGCGACACCGGATCGCGGGCCTTGCACTACTGGTCGGCCGACGGAAGCGATTACCGTGTCTATCCGACCTCGGTGCCGAAGACCGACGAGCTGACCAGGCGCGGCTATACCGAAATTGTGCGCAAGAAGGTTGGGCCGACCTGGACGCCGACGGCCAGCCAGATGGAACGTTTCCCTGACTGGCACCCAGTTGAAGGCGGCGCACCTGACAACCCGCTGGGCACTCATGCGATGTATCTGGACTGGCCCGCATATCTGATCCACGGCACCCATGACACCCGTAAGATCGGGCGCCCGTCGTCGGACGGCTGCATCGGTCTGTATAACGAAAAGATTGCCGAACTCTTTGCAATTACCGAAATTGGCACCCAGGTCCGCATGATCTGATGTTAGCGCGCGCAGGGCAGTTGGTGTCATTGACTCTCTGCTGCCCTGCGGCGAAAACTCCCCCAGCACAGAAATCAGGGGAGCTCATCTATGCAAAAAGTATATGGCTCGGCTGCGGAGGCCCTTGACGGTCTTTTGCACGACGGGATGTTGATTGCCGCTGGGGGCTTTGG
>NZ_JBMPIX010000015.1:0-97202 GCF_049341065.1 Pacificoceanicola algae
CAACCGCGCCTCAGCGCCGCCGGTGAAGGGGGTTCTAGTACCACCACCCAAAACCCGCAAGCAGTTTTTTGAAGAAACGTCAGTTTTTTTTCATCCCCACATTTTCTCGTATAATATCAAATGGTTGATGCTGAATTTTTTGCGGCCGTCTAGCCACCTCAAGCTGAAAACCACTGTCGTGCGCCCTATCAAGGTTCAACATGTAGCGGTTGCCAAGACATCAGCCCCAAGAGGAAGATTCTCAGAGGCGATTCAGAGAGGCCACAAGGCATAGTCTCGGAGACCAAACCGTCAGATTCCCGCCATTCGCGGCCGCCGCGCACTCCGAAATTGATACCTATGCGTCGTCGGTAGAACCAAATTGGCCTCAAAACGTCGAAATCGACAAAATCGCGATTTCTCAAAGCGCCAAATCTCCCGGATTTCGACGCTCAAACTGCCTGATTTTTACGCACACCGCGAACCCGGAGGGCAAGGAGACCCAAAATCACGACGATATAGGCCAGAGGCTCTGGCTGAAGTCCCTTCACCAGCATCACGAAGTGCAATCCACCCAGCAAAATAGCGGGATAGACAAGCTTGTGCAGACGCCTCCAATCCGGGCCCAGACGCCTGATCGAATAATTGTTCGACGTCACCGCCAAGGGAACCAGCAACAGGAAGGCCAACATGCCGACCGTGATATAGGGCCGCTTGAGAATGTCCGCCCATATCTGACCGACGGCCTGCACATCCAAGAACAGCCAGACCGACAGATGCAGAACAACATAGAAGAAGGCCATCAAGCCAAGGGCGCGTCGAAACTTGAGCAGGTTCACTCCGGCGAACCGACGCAGCGGCGTCACCGCCAGCCCGGCGATCAACAGCTTAAGCGCCAGTTGTCCGTACTCATGTTCCAGTGCTTTGATCGGTTCAACGCCCAAGCCCCCGGTCAGGCCAAGATAAAACAGCCAGGGCGCAGGCAGGGCGCACAGTATATATACAGCTGCGAGGGGCGTTCGCCGCGCGAAGGCATTGATCCGATCTTTCAGCATCAGAAATTCGCAGTCAGGTCCATGCCATCGTATAGGCTGGCGACCTCATCGTAGCCGTTGAACTTCTGCGTCGGAACCTTGCGAGAAAAGAGCCCCCCGCCGATCCGACGTTCGCTGGCCTGAGACCAACGCGGATGATCCACATCGGGATTCACATTGCTGTAAAAGCCGTATTCGCGCGCATTCGCCTTGTTCCATGACGTAGGCGGCTGGGTGTCGGTCAAGCTAATCCGCACAACGGATTTGATAGACTTGAACCCGTATTTCCACGGCACCACCAACCGAAGCGGCGCACCGTTCTGGTTCGGCAGGGGTTTTCCATACAGCCCCGTTGCCATGATCGTCAGGGGATGCATCGCTTCGTCCAGACGCAACCCCTCGACATAGGGCCAGTCAAGTACGGGGAAGCGGGTGCCGGGCATCTCGTCAGGGCGCAGCGCGGTTTCGAAGGCCACGTATTTTGCGTCGGATTTGACGCCAGCCATGCTCAGCAGATCCGCAAGTTCAAATCCGTTCCATGGCACCACCATCGACCAGGCCTCGACGCAGCGGAAACGATAGATGCGCTCTTCCACCGTCATCTTGTCTATGATCCCAGCCAACGCATATTCACCGGGACGTTCGACAAGACCATCGATCTTTACCGTCCAGGGCGAGGTGGTCAGCATATGTGCGTTGCGGGCCGGATCTTCTTTGCCGGTTCCGAACTCATAGTAGTTGCAGTAGCTGGTGATCTCTTCAAAACTGTTGGGCTCTAGCCCTTCGGCCCGCGCTGGCGCAGCCAATCCGGAGATGGCCCCGGCGCCGATCCCAGCGATGATCTGGCGACGGTTCAGGAACACGCGCTCGGGCGTGATATCAGTGTGGGTCAGGTCGTTTATCCAGCGCTTGGCCATCCGGTCCTCCTTGGTGCCTCACGCCAAAGATAGGCAGGTACGCGCGCGCCTTCAAACCACGCCGTTTCACTTTGGCGTGGTATCCGTGAAACAAATACCTTGCTTTACATACGCTTCAGCGCCTGCTCGAACATCTGGTGGCCCCCGGTCAGATCGCCATCCAGCGCAACTGCGGGATAGAGCACGCTCATCTGCTCGGACGAGCCGTCGTCCTTGACCAGCCGGACGTGTTTGCGCCGCATCAGACGTGGTTCGGCAACTCCGACGGAATGCGCAATGGTCTCGACCTCTTTGATTATCGATTTGGCATAGCGCGCCACGCGCTTGTCCTTTTCCTCGACCACCAACCCGGCCTGAAGGCGCGGATCATGGGTGGTGATGCCTGTCGGGCAAGTGTTGCGGTTACACTTGAGCGCCTGAATGCAGCCAAGGCTGAACATGAAGCCACGCGCCGAGGTGACGATATCTGCCCCGGCGCAAATCGCCCATGCCACATCACCGGGGGCAATAAGCTTGCCGCTGGCAATGATCCGGATCCGATCATGCAGCCCGGCCAGATCACGCAGATCCACCATCCGCACCAAAGCCTCACGCAGAGGCATCCCGACAAGGTCCATCAGGGGCATCGGCGCCGCCCCGGTGCCACCTTCGCCACCATCGACGGTTATGAAATCCGGCGCATAATCGGTGCCGCGTTCACGGATCAGTTTGAAGAAATCGAACCACGGATCGGCCGAGCCCATACAGGTCTTGAACCCCACCGGCTTGCCCGTCACTTCGCGCACATGATGGATCAGGTCCAGTAACCCGTTGAAGTCGTCCACCTCGCTGTGGCGATTGGGGGAAATACTGGCCTTGCCCTCTTCGATCCCACGAATCTCGGCGATTTCTTTCGAGACCTTGGCCGCCGGAAGAATGCCCCCCTTGCCCGGCTTGGCCCCTTGGCTCAGCTTGATCTCGAACATCCTGACCTGAGGATGCGCCGCCACTTCGCGCAGCTTGACGTCGCTCAGATTGCCATCTTTGTCGCGCACGCCGTATTTCGCCGTGCCGATCTGAAAAACGATGTCGCATCCGCCCTCAAGGTGAAAAGGCGACAGCCCCCCTTCTCCGGTATTCATCCAGATGCCCGCCTCTTTCGCGCCCCGGCTCAGCGCGCGTACGGCAGGCTTAGACAGTGCGCCATATGACATCCCCGAAATGTTGAAGATCGAAGGCGCGGCAAAAGGGATTTTTGCGGTTGGCCCGATCACCATCGGTTCAGTCGCGCCAAATTGATCGTCCAACGGCGGAAAGACCGCATTCATGAAAATCGGCGTGCCCGGCACGTTCAAATTGCGCGTCGATCCAAAGGCAACCGTATTGCTTTCGCCCTTCGCCGCCCCGTCCACCCAGTTTCGCTGCGCGCGGTTAAAAGGCATCTCTTCGCGGTCCATGGCAAAGAAATACTGCCGAAAGAATTCACCAAGCTCGGTAAACAGGTGGCGAAAACGCCCGATGACCGGATAGTTGCGCCGGATCGCGTCACTGGTCTGCGTCCTGTCGATGATGAAAAACAATAGAGCCAATGCCGCGCCAGCGCCGATGAGGAAAACAAACAAGAGCGCCAGGTATTGCAAGGCAGCGGTTGCGTAGGTCATATTCACCCTCATGAATTCGTTGATTTACGTCAATGCTAATCAACCTGTGTACCTTACTGTGGCATTATCACGAATGATTAGGCAGCCTTTCTGCACAAATCGTGAAGGGGAGAGATATGAGAAAGATTTTAACCGCAGCGGCGCTGACCATCTTCGCAACCGCAGCATCGGCAGCCGATATGATCACCTATGACAGTGACCAGAGCTTCGACGATGTCGTCTTTGGTCTTGAGAACGCGATCATTGACCAGGGGTTGGTTATCGATTCCGTCAGCCATACCGGCGAAATGCTGGAACGCACCCGCGCCGACGTCGGCTCGGACGTCGTGTTGTTCGAACAGGCAGACGTCTTCAGCTTTTGCTCGGCCAAGCTTTCGCGCGAGGTGATGGAAGCCGATCCGATGAACATTGTCTTCTGTCCTTACGACATCTTTGTCATCGTGCGTCCTGAAACCCCGGAGGTCACGACCATCGGTTTCCGCACCTATCCCGAGGGCGCCATGAAGAAGATCGAGGCCTTGCTGGACGGAATCGCAAGAGCGGCTGTCGGCCTCGAATAAATCACGCGCATTCACGAAAATGCTATTGGAAATTGAGAAAGCGCGCGGCTTAGCGGGGTCGCGCCTTTCGTCAAGTTTGCTCGGCGGGAATCCCCCCTGATCCAACTGCTCATAGTCTCCGTAAGCTTTGGTAGATGTGACAGCCACATCGGCAACACTTACTAGGAGAACACACATGTTCCGCAGAACTTATCTTGCCTTGACTGCCGCAACCCTTCTGGCTGGCCCCGCTTTCGCCGGTGGCCATTCCATGGATATCGTTGATACCGCCGCAAACGCCGGCAGCTTTGAAACGCTGCTTGCCGCCGCAACGGCCGCCGACCTTGTGGATACGCTGAAAAGCGAAGGCCCCTTCACCGTTTTCGCCCCCACGGACGAAGCTTTTGCCGCGCTTCCCGAAGGCACAGTCGAAAACCTTCTGAAGCCTGAGAACAAGGACCAACTGGCGGCCATTCTGACCTATCACGTCATTGCTGGCAAAGTGATGTCGACCGATCTGTCGAACAACATGATGGCGACAACTGTACAGGGTGGTGATGTCACCATCATGACCGAAGGCGGCGTGACCGTCGACGGCGCCAATGTTGTGCAGGCCGACATCGAAGCCTCGAACGGTGTGATCCACGTGATCGACGCAGTAATCCTGCCGAAGTAAACGACGCGTTTTTGCGTTTCCGGGTCCGTCGTGCATCGCACGGCGGACTTTTTTTGTGGCCCGCAGAATTGGCCCTAAATTAACCACAATTTCTATCAAAACGTCGAATTGTTGAATTAGCTTTAAGCGGAGCCATCATGTTCGGCGACTACAAGAACAAAGCAAACGAGCGACAAACCTTTACCGCCCAATCAGAAGCCCCGGTGCAAACCGTTCTGGGAGAAACGACCAGCGACATCCTTTTCGGCAGCGACGGACCCGACAAGATCCGTGGTGGATACGGCAACGACGCGCTTTATGGTCTGCTCGGCGACGACGAGATCCGTGGCAACAACGGCCATGACAGCCTTTGGGGCGATGGCGGGAACGATTTCTTGCAGGCCGGCGCCGGCAACGATTTCCTGAGCGGCGGGATCGGTGATGACTGGCTGCGCGCGGGCAACGGCGACGACGAGGCCAATGGCGGCGATGGCAATGACTATGTCAATGGCGGTAACGGCAACGATCTGGTCATCGGCGAGGCTGGTGACGATCTGCTGATCGGTGGTCTCGGGCTGGACCTTTTACTGGGTGGCGACGGAAACGATACCGGTATCGGTGGCACAGGCGAAGATACCCTGTTCGGCGGTGCGGGACAGGACAGCCTGTCCGGCAACAGCGGCAACGATGTGCTGGACGGCGGTGACGACGCCGACTGGCTGCACGGCGGCTCGGGACATGACACGTTGTTGGGTGGCGCGGGCGATGATGCTCTACGGGGGGCCTCGGGCCACGACAGCCTGAACGGCGGCGAAGGCAATGACAGCCTTTGGGGCGGCACCCTGAACGATATCCTCGAAGGCGGCGAAGGCAACGACCTGCTGTTCGGTGAAAGCGGCCACGACACGCTGTCCGGCGGCACCGGCGATGATACCGTCTATGCTGGCACCGGGCATGATCTGGTGTTTGGCGATGCCGGTAACGACATTCTTTGGGGCAGTGCCGGGGACGATTTCCTTGTCGGCGGTGACGGCAATGACACCCTGAGGGGTGGCTTTGACGACGACACGCTCAACGGCGGCGCAGGCGACGACCTGCTGCAAGGAGGCTATGGGCAGGACAGCTTTGTCTTCGATGCCGGGTCCGGCATGGACACAATCGAAGGCTTCAGTTTCAGTTCTGACGAGATTGACCTGACCGCGCTGAACCTGTCCGGACCCGAGGCCCTGACCTTGACGGAAACGCCCGCGGGCCTTGAGATCGGGATCACCGCAGGGGATGTGATCCTGCTGGAACAAGTGACCTTGGATGACTTCAATCCCGGATCGATCCTGTTCTGACCTTCAGCACGTGCGCAAGCAAAAAGGCCCGCCAACTCTGGCGGGCCTTTTCAGTATCACAGCGACTTAGTGCACTACGGCGTCATCCGGTTTCGGCCGGTTCGTGGACCCTACCCGATCACCGATGATCAGACCTTCGGCCCCGACGCTCACCGGAACGGTGTCGCCATCGTTCACATCCCCGGACAACAGCATCTCTGCCAGCGGGTTCTGCAAGGCGCTCTGGATCACCCGCTTGAGCGGACGCGCCCCGAATACCGGGTCATAGCCTTCGTTGGCCAACCACTTGCGCGCGTCATCGTCAAGCTCCAGCCGGATCTTGCGGGCAGCAAGCCGTTTGAGCAGCCGGGCCATCTGGATATCGACAATACCGTCCATATCCTCGCGCTTGAGCCGATCAAAGATGATCGTCTCATCCAGACGGTTCAGGAACTCGGGGCGGAAATGTGCCCGCACCGCATCCATCACGTCACGCTTGGCCTGCGCACCATCGGCACCGTCAGGAAGCTGGCTAAGCGCCTGCGAGCCAAGGTTCGAGGTCAGCACGATCAGCGTCTGCTTGAAGTCGACCGTGCGGCCCTGACCATCGGTCAGCACACCATCGTCCAGAACCTGCAACAGCACGTTGAACACATCCGGGTGGGCCTTCTCAACCTCGTCGAACAGCACGACCTGATAGGGCCGACGCCGCACCGCCTCGGTCAGAACACCGCCTTCGTCATAGCCGACATAGCCCGGAGGCGCGCCGATCAGACGAGAGACCGAGTGTTTCTCCATGAACTCGGACATATCAATACGAACCATCGCATTGTCGTCGTCGAACAGGAACTCGGCCACGGCCTTGGTCAGCTCGGTCTTACCCACGCCGGTCGGCCCAAGGAAGAGGAACGAGCCAAGCGGCCGGTTCTCATCGTTCAGACCTGCGCGCGCACGGCGCACCGCATTGGCAACCGCCGTCACCGCCTGGTTCTGGCCGATCACCCGCTTGTGCAGGCCCGCTTCCATCCCCAGCAGCTTTTCACGCTCACCTTCCAGCATCTTGCCAGCCGGGATACCCGTCCAGCGTTCCACCACCGCGGCAATCTGATCCGGACGCACGGCCTCTTCGACCATGACGTCGTTGTCATCGCTCGCCTCGGCCTCGGCCAGTTGCTTTTCAAGCTGCGGGATCACGCCGTAAGACAGCTCACCCGCCTTGGCGAGATCGCCCTGACGCTTGGCCTGATCCAGTTGTGCCCGCGCATGATCAAGCTTTTCCTTGATGTCACGCGCACCGGCCAGCTTGTCTCGCTCGGCCTGCCAGCGGGCGGTCATCTCGGCAGAGTGTTCCTGAAGGTCGGCCAGATCCTTTTCCAGCTTGGTCAAACGGTCCTTGCTGGCCTGATCGTCCTCGGTCCGAAGGGCTTCGACCTCGATCTGCTTTTGCAGAATATCGCGGTCCAGCGCATCCAGTTCCTCGGGCTTGGAGTCCACTTCCATCCGCAAACGGCTGGCGGCTTCGTCCATCAGGTCGATGGCCTTGTCCGGCAGGAAACGATCGGTGATATAACGATGGCTCAGCGTTGCGGCTGCCACCAAGGCGCTGTCCGAGATCCGCACACCGTGGTGCAGCTCGTACTTTTCCTTGATACCGCGCAGGATGCTGATCGTATCCTCGACGGTGGGTTCTTCGACCATCACAGGCTGGAAGCGACGGGCAAGGGCCGCGTCCTTTTCAACATGCTTGCGGTATTCGTCCAGCGTCGTGGCGCCAACGCAGTGCAATTCACCCCGCGCCAAGGCAGGTTTCAGCAGGTTTGACGCATCCATCGCGCCGTCCGCCTTACCGGCGCCGACCAGCGTGTGCATTTCGTCGATGAACAGGATGACTTCGCCAGCGGCGGCCGTCACCTCGGACAAGATGGCCTTGAGCCGTTCTTCGAATTCACCGCGATACTTCGCGCCAGCAATCAGCGCCCCCATGTCCAAGGACAAAAGCCGTTTGTTGTGCAGACTTTCGGGCACGTCACCATTGACGATGCGCAGCGCCAAGCCTTCGGCAATCGCAGTCTTACCAACGCCGGGTTCGCCAATCAGCACCGGATTGTTCTTGGTCCGGCGCGACAGCACCTGCATGGTGCGGCGAATTTCTTCGTCACGACCGATGATCGGATCGATCTTGCCTTCGCGGGCGCGCTCGGTCAGGTCCATCGCGTATTTGTTGAGGGCGTCATAGCCTTCTTCGGCACTGGCCGAGTCAGCTGTGCGCCCCTTGCGCAGGTCGTTGATCGCCTCGTTCAGCTTCTGAGCGGTCACGCCGCCCGCATCCAGCGCCTCTTTGGCCGGGCTTTTGACCATGGCAAGTGCCATCAGCAGCCGTTCGACCGGGACAAAGCTGTCGCCCGCCTTGGTGGCCAGCTTTTCGGCCTCGTCCAGAACCTTGCCGGTGCCGGAATCCATGTAAATCTGCCCGGCGTCTCCGGTCACTTTGGGGATTTTGGCGACCTTGGTTTCCAGAACCTGCACCACTCGTGCGGCATCCCCGCCCGAGCGATTGATCAGGTTGCTTGCCATCCCCTGATCGTCGTCCATCACTGCCTTGAGCAGATGTTCGGGCGCCAATTTCTGGTGGCTTTCCCGCATTGCAATGGTCTGCGCAGCCTGAATGAACCCGCGCGACCGTTCCGTGAACTTCTCTAAGTTCATGGTGTTCTCCTTCCGTTTAAGCGCCCCGTGGATTTGGCCCGCGCCCGAATTGCGGCACGCAGGTCCGAAAGGGCCTCGGTCAAAAGATGGCGATTGGCCCGGGCCGCTTCAAGGGGCTGGCGTTGCACTTTTGCAACTCCCCCTACGTCCACCGATTCTTAAGCTCGTTCGAGGATACTCCACCGCCGAGGAGAACAAATATGTATGTAACAAGTATCGAAATTTCAGGGTTTCATGATGCCGCCCATGGCGGCGCCCACCACGGCGCGGTCTCGCTTGTGACTGACGGCAGGCGCCTGCAAATCCCGTTGACCGTTCCCCGTCGGGTTGAAGTGCTCAAAAGCCGCCACAGGTTGCGCCTGCTGGCGATGGCCCTGAAACGGGCGCGGCAGATGCCGGAATACCTTGAGGGCGAAGAAATCCTCTTTGCCCCGGGCATTCTCCCCTATGGGCTGACACAGGTGGACTTGACGCGCCCCGTGCGGGCACCCAAAAGCAGGGGAACCCCAGCTTAGGAAAGATGCCCCATGTCTGATGACCGCCTGATCGTTGCGCTTGACGTCCCCTCTGCCATCGAAGGCCTGCACATGGCCAGCGCCTTGGGCGACACGGTATCGTTTTACAAGATCGGGCTTGGCATGCTGACCGGCGGCGGGCTGGCCTTGGCGAATGAGCTGAAGCAAGATTTTGGCAAGCGTATCTTTCTGGACATGAAGCTGTTTGATATCGGCGCCACGGTCGAAGCGGCGGTGCGCGGGCTGGCGCAGTTCGATCTGGATTTCCTGACCGTTCATGGCGATCCCTACGTGGTGCGCGCGGCGAAAGAAGGGGCCGCTGGCAAGGATCTGAAAATTCTCGCAGTGACGATCCTGACCTCGCTTGACCGCGCCGATCTGGACGCCGCGCTGATCCGACCCGGTGACATCCCCGAGCTTGTGACCACCCGCGCCGCCCGCGCGTTCGAGGCCGGGGCCGATGGCGTCATTGCCTCTCCGAACGAGGCCGCGCTGATCCGCGCCCTGCCAGAGGCCGAGGGAAAGCTGATCGTCACCCCCGGCGTCCGGCCCGTCGGTACCGACAAGGGCGACCAAAAGCGTATTGCCACGCCGGCAAATGCGGTTGCCGCAGGGGCCGATCATATCGTTGTCGGCCGTCCCATTCACATGGCCGCCGATCCTAAGGCCGCGGCGCAGTCCATCGTAGACGAATTGCGCTCGCCCCAGGCCAAGCAACCGAATATCGGCTGACCGCCGGGAATAGGCGGACTTCCGCACAGCGCGCCGGAGAAAGGGGACACAGCTTCGTGAGCCCTCTTCTCCTGACGGAACCTTATGCCCATCTGAGAGTTATCCACAGGACAGCCAGTCCCAAAGGTAGGATACAGGAGGCAGAGAGATGTCGCGCAGTAAAACAGAAATCGGTGAAATCCGTTACAATCCGGCAGAGCAAAGCTTTGAGGCTTTGGTGACGTTCCACGGAACAACCGGCACGCGCCGTATCGCAACCAGTTTCCGCGCCCCGCTGACCGCCGAATTCGACGTCGTCAGCAAAGGTTTGCTAAAGGCCGCGATGGCCCGCATCAATCGCTCTGACCAGATGAAATCGCGTCTGGAAAAAGCGCCTGCCCCGATGCCCAAACCGCTGCAAGGCGGGTTTGATTGGCAGGCCCTTCTACACGGCAGCCGCGCTGCCTGAGTTTTCCTGGCCTGAGCTGATCACCCGCACGGGCCAAACCGAACACCGTCCTTGATCAACGTCCCCCGAACAAGGGCGGTTCACTGGCCGGGGCGCTCTGCGCTCCGGCCTTTGATATATGCGCGCAGGATGTCCCGGAAATGCGGGATTGCCGTCGCATCCCCGACAAACGACGCAGGCGCCATGGCCTGCCAGCCCTGCCCTTCATCGCCAAAGCGGATGTCGCCCAGAATCCCCCCCGGAAGATGGGCCGCAAAAAACCAGGTCACGGCATTCCCCGTGTCACGCAAATGCGCCAGCCTTAAGCTGTCCGCAGGGACATCCAGGCCAATCTCTTCGCGGGTTTCGCGCAGCGCGCAGGCGACCGGACTTTCATTTCCCTCGCGCCCACCACCCGGAAAATCCAGACACCCCGGCCACACCAGCCCCGGCGCGAAGTCGCGGCGCAGCGCGACGATCTGATCCCCCGCGAACAGCATCAGCTTGGCCCCAAGAAATTCGCGATGTGGATCACTCATGGCGCGCCCTTTCGCTTCGCTGTAGACTGGCCCCATGCCCGCATTGTGCCGCGATTGTCTGACCAGCTTTGATTCCGGGTCCCGTTGCCCGGAGTGCAAGCGCCCGCGTGTCATCAATCACGATGAGCTATGGGATCTGTCCATCGCCCACATGGATTGTGACGCCTTTTATGCCAGCGTGGAAAAGCGCGACAACCCGGAACTTGCCGACAAACCCGTGATCATCGGCGGCGGACGGCGGGGCGTCGTCTCGACCGCTTGCTACATTGCGCGCATTCGCGGCGTACGCTCGGCCATGCCGATGTTCAAGGCGCTGCAACTTTGCCCCGACGCGGTGGTGATCAAACCGCGCATGTCTGCCTATGCCGAGGCCTCCAAGGCGATCCGCGCGATGATGGAGGATCTGACCCCCGCCATTGAACCGTTGTCTCTGGACGAGGCTTTTCTGGACCTGACCGGCACCACCCGTCTGCACGGTGCGCCGCCCGCAGTAATGCTGGCGCGGCTGGTCAAACGGATGAAGGATGAACTGGGGCTGACAGGCTCGATCGGGCTGGCGCACAACAAGTTTTTGGCCAAGATCGCATCGGATCTTGATAAACCGCGCGGTTTTTCCGTAATCGGCAAGGCCGAAACCGAAGCTTTCCTGCGGCCGAAATCCGTCCGGATGATCTGGGGCGTTGGCAGTGCGGGTCAGGAGCAGTTGGACAAGGCCGGTATCCGCACATTTGATGACCTGCTGCGCTGGGACCGCCGCGATCTGAACACGCGGTTCGGCAGCATGGGTGAACGATTGTGGCATCTCGCGCGCGGACAGGACAAACGGCGCGTAACGCGCAATGCGCCGATGAAGTCCATCTCGAACGAGACGACGTTTTTCGAGGATACCGCCGATACCGATATTCTGGACGGCCATCTTTGGCGCATGTCGGAAAAGGTGGCCGATCGCGCCAAGGCCAAGGGGCTGGCCGGGCGCGTCGTGACGCTGAAAGTCAAACGCAGGGATTTCCGGTTAATCACCCGGCGCACCTCTCTGCCCGAACCGACACAGATCGCAGACCGGATTTACCGCACGGTCCGTTTGCTGTTTGACCAAGTGCAGGATCAGGGACCTTTTCGCCTGATCGGGGCCGGCATCTCTGATCTGGTGCCTGAAGATCAAGCGGATCGCCTGCCCGATCTACTTGATCCGCAGGCTGCCCAGAGGGCGCAAGCCGAACGCGCCACGGACAGCCTGCGCGCCAAGTTCGGCGAAGGTGTTATCCTCAAGGGTCGCGCCCTGAGGTGACTTGGCGATCTTTACGCCCTGTTAGCGAATGTCTGGCATCGTCCGCTGAAAAATGACGATGGATCCAGCAAATGACTGAAACCGCGCTTGAACAACAATTGACCAAAGCTTTGGCCGCACACAATCGTTGGAAGTTGCGGCTCAAAACGGCGATCAACGTCGGCAAATTCGATCAATCCGTCGAGGATGTGCAACGCTGCGACATTTGCGAATTTGGCAAATGGATCGAAGGTGACGAGGTACCTGCCAGTTTGAAAGGCGGCAAACCCTATCAGGTCACCCGGCAGTTGCATCGCGAATTTCACAAGGCCGCCGCCGTGGTCATCAACCACGCCACCAATGGCCGCGCCGAACGGGCGCAGGAGGTGATGGAAGGAGCCTATGCAGAACGTACCGAAAAACTGACCCGCGCCATCACGCGCTGGCGGTCAGAAATTCAAACCTGACGGTCCCTACAAAAGCGCGTCTTCCTCGCCCTGAACATCATAGCCCAAAGCTTCCAGCCCAGCCTCGAGGTTGTCGGCAAGATGCGGGGTTCCGATCAGATAGTCCGATGTCGGAGTGGAGGCTTCGGCATAGGCGGTTGCGTAGGCCTCTTCGAATTCTTCGGCGTCAAAAGCATCACGTCCGACCCACATGACTGCGACCAGCGCGGCCTGTTCCTCTTCGTCCATGCGGTCAATCAGGGCGCGCAACTCTCCTTCTGCGCGGTCCAACTCCCGCGCCATCACGATGACGGCCGCCACTTTCCGAACACTGATCTTTTCCATGTCGCGTCTCCTTAGGTATTCGCCCAAGGATCATGCCGCACAGTGCGCCTGCCCACCTTGATCTTACGCAAACAGCCGATAGTACAACCAATCCGGCAAAAACTGCCCCAGACGGAACACAAGGCTGAATCCAAAGGGAAAAGAGCGTTTGAAGCGGTCCGAGGACATATGCTCAAAACAAATCTGCGCCGCGTCTTCCGGCTCCATCAGGAACGGCATTTTGAAATCGTTCTTTTCCGTCAACCGGGTCCGGATGAAACCGGGGTTCAACAACTGGACTTCGACCCCCGTCTTGCGAAGATCCGCAAACAAGGATTCGGCAAGCGCCATGACCCCAGCCTTGGACGATGTGTAGGGCGCGGAATCTGGCAGGCCGCGAAACCCGGACAGCGAACCGGTCAGGACAATGTGGCCTTTGTCGCGAGCCACGAACCCGGGCAAAACCGTGCCCATCAAGGCCATTGCCCCTGCGAAATTGACCTGTGCCATCGTGTTGGCTTGTTCGGCATTCCAATCCATCGCGCCAAAAGGCCAGTAGACCCCGGCCATTTGAACCACACCGTCGATCTCGCCAATCTCACCAGCGACACGCGCCAAAGCCGCGCTGTCCGTTACATCAACGGGAGCGATACGGGACTTGCCGGGAAGGTCTGCGGCCAACCGCTCCAGTCCCTCGGCGGACCGCGCCGACAGAATGACTTCGCATCCTGCCGCGTTCAGCCGCCGGGCCAGAGCCGCGCCCAATCCTTCGGATGCCCCGACCAGCCAGTACCGCTTGCCAACCCAATCTCTCACGCCGCTTCAACCTTTCGCATCGTGGCGACCAATTCCGCCACCTTGAACCCATATTTGCGAAACTGACTGCGGTTCACGATGGTTCCATTCGGCGTCAAATACATCCAGTCGAGGGTATCCAGAACATGGCCGCCAGAATCATCAGGCAGGCGGATGCGATACCGCAGGTTGACCGAGCCACCGCGTTGCGCGCCTTTCCCTTCGCCTACAAGATCCGGCGCGGTGGCCTTGATACCGCCGTCATTGCTCAGCACCAGCGCCCATTCGCGATGCTGTTCCTTACCGCTCTCATAGCGGAAGTGTTCGTGCATTACGCCACGGTTGCCATCCCACTGCACATGAAAATCACCAACGAAGCGCGACGTCACACGACCCGTCGGTCCATAGATGACGCCTTCACAAATCAGCGGTCCGTCAAGATGAGTGCGCAAATCGAATTGCTGTGTGCTATCCGCATAGTCTTCCGGCTTTTGCGCCGAAAAACTGAAGAAGCGCGTGCGCAGCCAAACCAGGCCAAAGACGATAACCGCGCCGAGCGCCACGAACAAAGCATCGGTCATCCGTTTGCCTCCTTGATTGAAGCACTTACAGCTTGCTTTGGCGGCGCGGGTCTGTCGCGATACCGTGCGCCCTTGATCCGCAGTTTCAAAGCCTGCCAAAAGATCAGCGCCAACACTCGGCGGGCGCCAAATGGGCGTCGAACCATAGCCCAGAGAATGGCCCGATTGGTCAAAGCTGTACGTTCGCCACAAAGCGTTGCGATCACGCCTCCGTCGCCGTGGCTGAAATCAATCCAGATGCCGATACGCTCCGCGCCAATATCAAAGCGAAAAACATAGTCACCCGCGATCGGCTGAAATGGCGAAACGTGGAATATCTTTTGCGCCTTTATGCGATCTTCGCGCGTGATCGGCCGCCCGCCCGGAAGCGCACAAAGGTACGAATGCCGATCCCCAAAGGTGTTCGTCACCTCGGCGATCACAGCGATCATCTGCCCTTGGCTGTCATGAGCCAGCCAGAAGGATACCGGGTTGAAAACATGTCCCAGAACCTTGGGCTGCGCCAACAACAACAGCGGCCCATCGGCGCGGATCTGATGCGCCTGCAAGACCTCGCGCGCCCAGACAGCCCCGCACCCCTGCTTCGGCGCGCCGCCATGATCCCTGTCCTGAACCGAGCTCAGGTTGCGCCCGTTCCGGGAAAACAGGGTCGGCGTTTTGACATCGGCCTCAGCATCCAGCAACACATAGTCGATGGCATAGCGAAAGGCATTCTCAACAGCCCCTTTTCGGCCATGGTAGGTGTGGCCCGCGATATGATCGACCTGCATGGTCATGCTGCCCGCACCGGCTGGGCAAGACGGGCCGTCAATGCTTCAGCGACGTCAACAGCGCTGGACAAGCCATCCTCGTGGAAGCCATTCTTCATCCATGCCCCGCAAAACCATGTGTTGTTTGTACCGTTTATTTGCGCCGCCAGTTTTTGACCTTCCAGCGCCGCAAGGTCATAGACCGGATGCCGCAAAGTGACTTCGTCATGGATCAGGTCTTCGCGGATCGCACGGGTCGAGTTGAGCGTGACGAAAAGAGGATCGTCCTTGGGGATGGGTTGCAGGCAATTCATCCAATAGGTCAGATCGATTTGGTTCATCTCTTTGCGGGTCGTTTCGGTGTAGTTCCACGACGACCAAACCGCCTTGCGCTTGGGCATGATCGACGTATCAGAATGCAGCACGATGCTGTTGGGTTGGTAGCCCACCGAACTCAGCGCCTTTTGCTCGTCGGCACTGGCATCATCGAGCATACGCAGGCTGTCGTCCGAATGCGTTGCAAAAATGACCTCGTCATAGTGTTCCCATTCGCCGCCCTTGGCCTTGATCGCGACTGAACCGGCTTCGCGCCGCACAGCGTCGACCGGGCAGTTCAGCCGTATGGCCACATCTTGCTTTTTCAGCGCGTCCTCCAGCCGTCGGACATATTCGACCGAGCCGCCTTGCACCGTATACCACTGATGCTGCCCGGTATGGTGCAGCAGAGCATGATTTTCGAAAAACTGGACCAACGCCCGCGCCGGAAAGTCGAGGATTTTCTCTGTTGGCGTCGACCAGATCGCACCCGAAAGCGGCAGCAGATAATACCGGCGAAACCAGTCCCCCATGTTTAACTGATCCAGAAATGCCCCCAAAGGGATCTCCGGATCCTGTGCTGCGCCCGCCGCTTGGGCGTTGAAGCGGGTTATGTCGCGGATCATGCCCCAGAACTTGGGTTTCGCCAGATTGCTCTTTTGAGCGAATACGGCGCGCATATCGCGCAAACCGTACTCCATGGCGCCACCGCGCAAGCTGGCGGAAAAACTCATGTCCGATTTCGCAACGGGCACTTCCAACCGCTCGAACATCGCGCAGAGATGCGGGTAATTGGCGCGGTTGAACACGATGAACCCAGTATCCACAGGCTGATCCCCGCGTTTCCCCGCCATGATAGTCCGGGCGTGCCCGCCAAGGCGCGGCTCGGCCTCATACACCGTGACCTTGTGATCGTCGGCCAGCATCAGCGCCGCGCCCAGCCCTGATATCCCAGCGCCGATAATGGCTATGTTGCGCGGCGCTGTGGGGCGGGCTTCAAAGGGCATGCAGTTCACCTGACGTTTGTTTTGTTTCAAACAATCTACGGATGGCGGCCCTGTTTGGATGAGAAAAGCCAAGAATTTTTTGATCCGACCCAGCAGTGCCCGCGTAACAGGTGTATGTTTGGTCAGATAGACATCATTGAGATCCGCGACTCTGTGCCTGTTGATAATGGGTTCACGGCAAGCGAAGTCTTGGTGAAACGACAGAAAAACAAGGCGAAACATGTGAAGGAAAATGAGGGCGAAAAAACGCCGGAGTGGAGCGACTGCATCGCACGGATTCGCGATCACCGCGATGAGATGGCCTTTGTTGAGCTGTTTCAGCACTTCGCCCCAAGGGTGAAGGGCTTTTTGATGCGGTCCGGCGCAGATGCAACTCTGGCAGAAGAGTGCGTTCAGGACGTCATGGCCACGATCTGGAGAAAGGCCGCTCAGTTCGATCCATCGCGGGCCTCGGTCTCGACATGGATTTTCACCATCGCGCGGAATCGCAAGATCGATCACCTGCGCAAACAACGTCGACCCGAACCCGAAGAATTAACCTGGGGTCCGGACGCAGAACCCGATCAGGCTGACGTGATTGGCCTGCAACAGGAAACGGAACAACTTGGGGCCGCGATCGCTGCCCTGCCCGAAAAACAGCGGGAATTGATCGAGAAAGCCTATTTTGGCGACCTTACCCACTCCGAGATTGCGGAAGCCACCGGGCTGCCGCTTGGCACGATCAAGTCCCGTATCAGATTGGCGTTGGATCGCCTGCGCCACACAATGAGCCAGAAGTAAAATGACACAAAGCATCACACATCACCTGACCGACGCCCTTATCATGGGGTATTCTGCTGGCACGCTGCCCGAAGCGGTCAACCTGATCGTCGCCACGCATGTTTCGCTTTGCGATGAATGCCGGGCCGCTGTCGAGGCGCATGATGCTGTGGGCGGAGGGTTGATCGAAGAATGCGCCCCGGCCGCAGTGTCGAAAGACTGCCTTTCGCAAGTAATGTCGCTGATACGCGACGAGCCCGCCCCGGTTGCTGCTCAGGTGCCCGTCGATCCGGCCATACCGGCGCCGTTGCGCGATTATGTTGGCACGTCGCTTGCAGACGTGAAATGGCGTCCTGTCGGGATGGGCGTGAAGCAAGCCGTGCTGAGAACCTCGTCCGAGGCGACGGCGCGGTTGCTTTTCATACCGGCCGGCACCGCTGTGCCGGACCATGGCCACAACGGGCTGGAACTTACGTTGGTCTTGCAAGGCGCTTTTCGCGACGAAGACGGATACTTCCGCCGTGGCGACATCGAAGTGGCAAGCGAAGCCGTGAACCACACGCCGATCGCTGACATTTCAGAGGATTGTATCTGCCTTGCCGTGACCGATGCACCCTTGCGGTTCAAAGGGCTCTTGCCGCGACTGGCGCAACCCTTCCTGGGAATCTGAAAGGCAAAGGCGTCAGTCGCACTTGTCGACTTAGCGCCAACCGCTGAAAAGAACTGGACATTGATGCGCCCGGGATGGTCCTGCCATACCGGGCGCTGCACGTTTAGTGCTTTTTCTTCTTCGGCGGCATCAGGTCGGTGATCGTGCCTTCGAACATCTCTGCGGCAAAGTTCACCGTTTCCGATAGCGTCGGATGCGGGTGGATCGTGTGGCCGAGGTCCACAGCATCTGCCCCCATCTCGATTGCCAAAGCGCATTCCGAGATCAGATCCCCGGCGTTGGTGCCAACGATGCAAGCGCCGATAATGCGGTCATCTGCCGGATCGAACAGCAGCTTGGTGATGCCTTCGCTGCGTCCGTTGGACAGGCTCTTGCCGGACGCCGCCCATGGAAAGACACCCTTTTCGTACTTGATGCCCTTGGCCTTGGCTTCAGTCTCGGTCAATCCGCACCATGCCACCTCGGGGTCGGTATAGGCGACCGAAGGGATCAACTTGGCGTCAAAGAAGCGCTTTTCACCGGCACAGACTTCGGCGGCGACTTTGCCTTCGTGCACAGCCTTGTGCGCCAGCATCGGCTGGCCGACCACATCACCGATGGCGAAGATATGCGGCACACCGGTACGTTGCTGGGCGTCGACGGCGATAAAGCCCCGATCATCCACCGCGACACCGGCCTGCTCAGCGGCGATCACCTTGCCGTTGGGCTTGCGGCCCACAGCAACCAGAACCTTGTCAAAGGTGTCGTTAAAGCTTTCGCCCTTGTCGTCTTCGAAGGTGACTTTCATGCCGCCCTTGAGCGCCTCAACCGCTGTGACCTTGGTCTTGAGAAAGATATTCTCGTAGCGGCCCTTGATGCGGTTCATCAGCGGTTTGACGATATCCTTGTCGGCCCCGGGAATGATCTGGTCCATCAGTTCGACCACGGTCACCTTGGCCCCCAAAGCGTCATAGACGCAGGCCATTTCCAGCCCGATGATCCCACCGCCCAGAACCAGCATTCGTTTCGGGATATCCTTCAGTTCCAACGCGCCTGTGCTATCAATCACCCGGTCATCTTCGGGGATGAAGGGCAGCGCGACAGGTTCGGAGCCCGCCGCGATGATGCACTGGTCAAACGACACGGTCTTGGTGCCATCGTCGCCGGTGACTTCGATCATGTTCGGGCCGGTGAACTTGCCATAGCCGCGCACGACCTGCACCTTGCGGCCCTTGGACAACCCGTCCAGACCGCCAGTCAACTGGCTGACGACGCTGTCCTTGAAGCCGCGCAATTCGTCCAGATTGATCTTGGGCTTGGTGAAGGTGATGCCATGGGCGCCCATCTCTTCGGCCTCGGTGATGACCTTGGCGACGTGCAGAAGCGCTTTCGACGGGATACAGCCGACATTCAGGCAGACACCGCCCAGCGTCGGGTTGCGTTCGATCATGACAACCTTTTTGCCCAGATCCGCCGCGCGGAAGGCCGCAGTGTAGCCGCCAGGGCCAGAGCCCAGAACGACCACTTCGGCATGGACATCGCCGGTGCCAGTGGCGGTTCCGATGGCGGCAACGGCTTTGGGAGCCTCGGCGGCAGGGGCTTCGGCCTTGGGGGCCTCGTCCTTGGCGTCTGCGCCTTCGAGCATCAGGATGACAGTCCCTTCCGAGACCTTGTCGCCCTCAGCCACCTTGATTTCCGTCACCTTGCCCGCTGCGGGGCAGGGAACCTCCATCGTGGCCTTGTCGGATTCAATTTCGATCAGCGGGTCTTCGGCGGCGACTGTATCGCCGACCGAGACCAGAACCGTGACAACGGGGACGTCGGTGAAATCACCGATATCGGGTACTTTGACTTCCATATCGTTGTCCTTTCTTACCACATCAACTTGCGCATATCGCCAAGCAGCGTCTTGAGCGTCACGGTGAACCGGGCGGCCAAGGCGCCGTCGACGGCACGGTGATCATAGGACAGCGACAGCGGCTGCATCAGGCGCGGAACGAATTCCTCGCCATTCCAGACCGGCGCCATTTTGCTGCGGGTCAGGCCAAGGATCGCCACTTCGGGCGCATTGACGATGGGGGTAAAGCTGGTGCCCCCGATGCCGCCAAGCGACGAGATGGTGAAGGTCGCGCCCTGCATGTCCTTGGACTTCAACTCGCCATCGCGGGCGGCTTTGGACAGGGTCATCAACTCCTTGGAGATCTCGACCAGACCTTTGCGGTCCGCGTCCTTGATCACCGGCACCATCAGGCCGTTCGGCGTGTCTGCTGCAAAGCCGATGTTGTAGAAGTCCTTCTTGATCAGTTTGTCGCCATCAGGATGGATCGAGCTGTTGAACTCCCAGTGTTGCTTGAGCGCAGAAACGCTGGCCTTGATCACGAAGGACAACAGCGTCACACGATAGCCGTCTTCCTTGGCCTGAGTGTCCATCTCCTTGCGATACTTGTCCAGATCGGTGATGTCCGCCTCGTCGTTGTGGGTGACGTGCGGGATGTTCAGCCAAGAGCGGTGCAAAGCGGGACCGGAGATCTTCTTGATCCGCGGCATTTCCACTTCTTCGATCGGGCCGAATTTGGAGAAATCCACAGCCGGGATCGGCGGGATGCCCATGCCGCCCTGTACCGCGCCACCGCCAGCAGCAGGAACAACGGCGGATTTCATCGCCTTTTCCACGTCTTCGCGCAGGATGCGACCCTTGCGACCTGTGCCGTTCACCGTGTTCAGATCGACCTCGACCCGGCGGGCAAAGGCCCGAACGGATGGCGAGGCATGGACCTTGGAGAAACCGGCATCCGTCACCGGCGCGGGGGCAGCAGCAGGTGCGGCGGCGGCGGCAGGTGCCGGAGCAGCAGCAGCGGCTTTCGGCGCTTCCTCGGCGGGGGCTGCGCCTGCGCCGTCGGCTTCGATGATCAGGATCACGGCGCCTTCGGAAACCTTGTCACCTTCGGCAACCTTGATCTCTTTGACCACGCCAGCGTGCGAAGACGGAACTTCCATCGTCGCCTTGTCTGACTCCAGCTCAACAATCGGATCTTCCACCGCAATCGTGTCACCAACGCTGACCAGAACGGTCACCACAGGCACATCGTTGAAATCGCCGATATCGGGAACTTTAACTTCTGTTGTCATCTGTTTTCTCCTCGTTCCCGCTTATGCCAAGCGCGGGTTCGGCTTGCCGCCGTCTATGTCGTATTTCTTCAAAGCCTTCTCGAGGTCCTTGTCGCCCACCACGCCTTCGCGCCACAGATCAACCATGGCGGCAGCGGCGATATGGTTCGCATCCACCTCAAAGTGCCGACGCAGGTTCACCCGGCTGTCCGACCGGCCAAAGCCGTCAGTGCCGAGAACCGTAAACCGGCCCGGAACGCAGCCGCGGATCTGCTCGGCGTAGTTCTTCATGTAGTCGGTGGCGGCGATGATCGGCCCTTTGACACCTTCGAGCAGCTCAGCGGCATAGGCCTTGCGCGGCTCGGCAAAGGGGTTGAGCCGGTTGAAACGTGCTGCATCCTGACAATCGCGGGCCAGCTCGTTCAAAGAGGTGGCCGACCAGATATCCGAGGTCACGCCAAAGTCCTCTTTCAACATTTCTGCAGCCTTGATCGCCTGTACAAGGATCGTACCCGAGCCCATCAGGTTCACATGCTTTTTCGCAGGCTTCGCCGTCTTGGTCATGCGGTACAGGCCCTTGATGATGCCCTCTTCAGAGCCCATCGGCATTTCGGGATGCTGATAGTTCTCGTTCATCAGAGTCAGGTAAAAGAACACGTCCTCCTGATCTTCGAACATCCGTTTCAAACCGTGCTGCACGATGACCGCGACTTCGTAGCTGAAGGTCGGATCATAACTGATGCAGTTCGGGACGGTGCTTGCCAAAATGTGGCTGTGGCCGTCTTCGTGCTGCAGGCCCTCGCCGTTCAGCGTGGTCCGCCCGGCGGTGCCGCCCAGCATAAAGCCCCGCGCCCGGCTGTCGCCAGCGGCCCATGCCAGATCGCCGATCCGCTGGAACCCGAACATCGAGTAGTAGATGAAGAACGGGATCATCGGAACGCCGTGGTTGCTATAGGCCGTCGCCGCAGCGATCCAATCGGCCATCGCGCCCGCTTCGTTGATGCCCTCTTGCAGCACCTGACCGTCCAGCGATTCCTTGTAGTACATCATCTGGTCGCGGTCTTCGGGGGTGTAGTGCTGCCCCAGAGGGTTGTAGATGCCCACAGAGCGGAACAATCCCTCCATCCCGAAGGTGCGGGATTCGTCCGGCACGATCGGGACGACCTGCTTGCCGATCTTCTTGTCGCGCAGCAGCGTCGTCAGGATGCGGACAAAGGCCATCGTCGTGCTGATTTCGCGGTCACCCGTCGATTCAAGCTGGCCCTTGAACTTGTCCAGCGTCGGAATTTCCAACTTGTCACTTTGGGTTTCGCGCTTGGGGAAGGACCCGCCCAGCTCTTTGCGACGCTCGGCCAGATAGGCCTTTTGCGCGTTGTTCAGGGTCACAAAGGGGACGTCCTTTTCAAGCTCCGCATCCGTGACCGGAATCTTGAACCGGTCGCGCATCGCCTTGAGCTGGTCGAACTGCATCTTCTTTTGCTGGTGCGTGGTGTTCTGGCCTTCGCCAGCGGTGCCCATGCCATAGCCTTTGACGGTCTTGACCAGCAGAACGGTCGGCTGTCCATCCGCTTTGGTGGCCCGCATGAAGGCATTGTAGACCTTCTTTGGGTCATGGCCGCCACGGCGCAGCGCCCAGATCTGATCGTCGGTCCAGTCTTTTACCAGCTCCGCCGTCTCAGGGTATTTGCCAAAGAAATGCTCGCGGATATAGGCGCCATCCTTCGACTTGAAGGTCTGATAATCGCCGTCGATGGTTTCATCCATCAACTGACGCAGCTTGCCCGAGGTGTCCTTTTCAAGCAGCTGATCCCAGCCCTTGCCCCAAAGCAGCTTGATTACGTCCCAGCCAGAGCCGCGGAAGTTGCCTTCGAGTTCCTGAACGATCTTGCCATTGCCGCGAACCGGACCATCAAGCCGCTGCAAGTTGCAGTTCACCACGAAGATCAGGTTATCAAGCCCCTCGCGCGCGGCGAGGGAAATGGCGCCTTGGCTTTCCGGTTCGTCCATCTCGCCATCGCCAAGGAAGGCCCAGACCTTACGGTCACCAGCGTCGATCAGCCCGCGATTGTGCAGGTACTTCATGAAACGGGCCTGATAAATCGCCATCAGCGGGCCAAGGCCCATGCTGACCGTCGGGAACTGCCAGTATTCCGGCATCAACCATGGGTGCGGATAAGACGACAGGCCACCGCCTGCGACTTCGGAACGGAAGTTCTTCAGCTCTTCTTCGCTGATCCGCCCTTCCATGAACGACCGCGCATAGATCCCGGGAACAACGTGGCCTTGGAAGAATACCAGGTCGCCGCCGTGGATTGCGGATTTGGAACGCCAGAAGTGGTTCAGGCCCACATCATAAAGCGCTGCGGACGAAGCGAAAGAGGCGATATGCCCGCCATATTCGCTGCTTTCCTTGTTGCGCTTGACCACCGTCGCCATGGCGTTCCAGCGGTTTATGGTGCGGATGCGCCATTCCATCTCGTGATCGCCGGGCATGTCGACTTCGTCATCCGGCGAGATGGTGTTCTGGTAGGGCGTCGTGGACGAAAACGGCAGTTTCGCCCCGGCGGCGCGGGCACGTTGAACGGCCTTGTCCAAAAGGAAATGCGCGCGGTCGGCACCGTCGCGTTCAATAACGTCTTCGACCGCCTCTTGCCATTCCTGGCTTTCGACCGGGTCGATATCCTGGGGAGTGTCTTTCATGTGCCTCTTCCCTTCTTCTGCGCAAGTGAGCGCGATATTGGTTTAACGCTAAACCATATTGAATTTCAGTGGGAGGTGATTGTCAGTCTACCGGCCCCTCCCATGGCTCAGCAAACGATGCGGCGTGTCTAGCAACCCAGTTTACTCTAAGGCAGCCCAAACAGTGCATAACTTCCATGCACCGCGCGCATGGCTATAGTTCAATGTTAAACAATCCACCACAGCCGTGCTTTCAGACGCAATCTTCTTTCCTTCCGGCCCACCATTCAGCTAGGGCGACCGCCGCAAGCCATCCACAATCGCGCCGCCAAAGCGTAATCCCCCGCAGCGATTCCCCGGAACATAAAAGCGCGTGGCCCCTGCCCAAGTGTGATGCCTTTGTCCAAAAGCTCGGTCAGATCGGCGGCGATCTGCGCGGGCGGGACAACCGGATCGGGCATGTTTTCTTCTTGCTCTCTATCATCGACCACTACGGTTTCGAAGGCGTCGAATGTCTCGCGCATCCACGGTTTGGCCGCGTCAGTGACAATGGCCAGCGCGCCCGGCTTCATTAGCCGTGCGTCAAGGAAGGGCGCGCCGGAATAGGTGATGGTGATGGAGCTGACAACAATATCAGCCCCGTCCAGCGCCTGATCCGGTGTCTCGCAGACCTTGGCCGTTAAGCCCAAACCCTCGGCCATTTCGCACAGCGCGTCGATATTGGCCTGCCCCCGCCCTGACAGGCGTATTTCTTTCAACGGGTACAGACCGGCAAACAGCTCAAGATGCGAGCGCGCCTGCACGCCGCAACCGACAAAGCTCATCACTTTCGACTGCGGGTCAGCCAATGGCCCCGCTGCCACAGCTGACAAACCAGCCGTTCGCACCCCGGTGATCCACTCGGCGTCCATCAGTGCAAGGCATTCCCCGGTGTGCGCATCCAGCACCATGATCGCCCCTGTGATCGAGGGCAATCCACGCGCCGGATTGTCCGGGCATACGGTCACAGCCTTGACCACGGTCACATCCGGCCCCTCACCCGTGGCAAGAGTGGACATCATATAACGGCCATCGCCGGGTTGAATCACCGATTTTGGCGTGGTGATCAGCCGCCCCGCCGCCTTGTCGCGGATGGCCTTGCTGATCGCTTCGACAATGTCTTTTGGCCCCAATCCCAACGCTTTGAGATCTTCGTCACTCAGGACTTTGGGGGCAAAGGGC
Organism: Pacificoceanicola algae; assembly: GCF_049341065.1. NCBI lineage: Bacteria > Pseudomonadati > Pseudomonadota > Alphaproteobacteria > Rhodobacterales > Roseobacteraceae > Pacificoceanicola > Pacificoceanicola algae. The sequence continues at coordinate 24,903 of NZ_JBMPIX010000015.1, forward strand.
ATATTACTCTCCGGGCTTTGTTAGCGGTACAATTTCCGCCTCACCTTCGCCCGCAAGTTCCTCAAAGTCAAAGTTATCCAGTCTCCGCGCGCGCTTGCCCGCCTTGTCGGCGCTGATCTTGATTTCCTCGATGTCCTTAGAGGCCTGTCCGAAATGGCGATCAAGGTTCGCAACGCGGACGCCCAGCCGATCCACATCCGCATAAAGCAGGTGCAATTCCTTGCGGATCGCTCCGGCCTGTTCGCGCATACGCGCGTCCTTCAGAATCGCCCGCATGGTGTTGAGCGTGGCCATGCAGGTGGTCGGTGACACGATCCAGACCCGCGCGGCAAAGCCTTCGCGCACCAGTTCGGGGAAATTGGCGTGCAACTCGGCATAGACCGCTTCGGAGGGCAGGAACATCAGCGCACCATCGGCGGTTTCGCCTTCGATGATGTACCGGTCCGAGATATCGCGGATGTGCCGACGCAACGAGATGCGCAACTGTTGCGCCGCACGGGTCATCTGCTCGGGCGTTTCGGCGCGGCGCAGGGCCTCGTAGCCTTCAAGCGGAAATTTGGCGTCCACGACAATCGGGCCGGGCGGGTTTGGTAGGTGGATCAGACAATCAGCCCGGCGACCGTTCGAAAGCGTCGCCTGCAAGGTATAGCTGTCCGAAGGCAGCGCCTTTTGCACGATGTCATGCAGCTGGATTTCCCCAAAGGCGCCGCGCGTCTGCTTGTTCGACAAGATGTCCTGCAACGACAACACGTCGCCAGACAGTTTGGTGATGTTCGCCTGCGCCTTGTCGATGACCTGAAGCCGCTCCTGCAATTCCCCCAGCGACCGCGCCGTGCGTCGGGCCGAACCGTGCAGGTTCTCGCTCATCCGTTCCTGAACCTCGGCCAAGCGTTGCTCCATCAGTTGCAGCATGGCGGTCTGGCTTGTGGCCTGCGCTTCCGAAACGTGGTGCAGCCCGCCCGCAAGCCTTTCCTGACCATCCGACAACCCCGAAACCCGCTGAGCCAGCGATCCCATCTGATAGGCCAATGGCTCGATAGCGCGGGCCGAACGGCTGGCACCGCGCACGGCAAGGATCAGCAGTATAAAGAAGATGAAAAGCACCGTGGCGCCGCCAAGCCCCGCCAGCACCAAGGGGTCGTTCAGCGCAAAACTCGCTTGCCCGATCTGGATCATGTGCGACCGAACAGACGCTCTATGTCCGACAGTTTGAGTTCCACATATGTGGGGCGCCCGTGGTTGCACTGGCCGGAATGCGGCGTCGCCTCCATCTCGCGCAGCAGGGCGTTCATTTCCTCGGCGCGCATACGGCGACCCGACCGGATCGAGCCGTGACAGGCGACGCGGCTGAGGATAGCCTCGATCTTATCCTGAACAAGCTGACTTTGACCAAGGTCTGAAAGCTCATCCAGAATGTCTTCGAGCAGTTTTTTCGCGTTCACTTCCCCAAGGATCGCTGGCGTTTCGCGCACAGCGACAGCACCGCCGCCGAACGGCTCAAGCGTCAGCCCCATGCGCGTCAGATCCTCGGCCACAGACAACAGCGCATCGCGATCGCCCGGCGACAGATCCACCACCTCGGGGATCAAAAGCGCCTGAGCGGCCACGCCGTTTTCCGCCATCTGGCGTTTTAGTTTTTCATAGACCAGACGTTCATGCGCCGCGTGCTGGTCAACGATAACCATGCCGGTTTCGGTCTGGGCAATGATGTAGTTCTCATGCACCTGCCCGCGCGCGGCGCCCAACGGAAGCGCTTCGACTGGGGCCATGTCGTCCGATGGCAAAACGTCATCGACCAAGCGACCAGAGTATTCCCGCGCCAATTCTGCAAAGCCCTGCTCAGGCGCCTGAGCGGCGTAAGATGCGGCGCGGGCAAAGGAGCTGGGGCGGTCCATCTGGTAGACGCGCGGCGGCACAGGCTCGGGGCGCATGGCGCCAAGGGTCGCATTCGCCACGGTCGAGGAAGCGCGATGCCCCGCTTCGGCCAAGGCATGCCGCAGGGCCGAGACGATCAGCCCGCGCACCACCCCGGGGTCGCGAAAACGCACCTCGGATTTGGCGGGATGCACGTTCACGTCTACTTTGTGCGGATCGCAATCGACAAAAAGCGCCACAGCCGGGTGACGGTCGCGCGACAGAAAGTCGTGATAGGCGCCGCGCAAGGCGCCGATCAGCATCTTGTCCCGCACCGGACGGCCGTTGACGAACAGATATTGCGCCACTGCTGTTCCGCGCGAATAGGTTGGCAGCGCGGCATAGCCCGTCAGGCGAAATTCCTCGCGCGCGGCGTCGATGGGAAGGGCATTCTCGACGAACTCGGCGCCCATGACGCGCGACAAGCGCCCGCGCAGGGCATCAAAAAGATCACCGCTTTCTGGATCGACGCTAAAGCTCACCCGATCATTGCCTCCGGACACATCGCGCAGCGAAAACCCGATCGACGGCTCGGCCATTGCAAGGCGTTTGATCACATCACTGACCGCCTGCATTTCGGCGCGATCGGTGCGCAAGAACTTGAGCCGCGCTGGTGTTGCATAGAACAGATCACGCAGGGTGACGACGGTTCCCGCGTTCAATGCGCAGGGTTTGACAGCCTCCATCGCGCCACCACTGACCGAAAGCTCGGCCGCTTCGGCGCCGCGCGCCCGGCTTTGAATGGTCAGCCGCCCGACAGCGCCAAGCGACGGCAAAGCTTCGCCTCGGAAGCCGAACGAGTGGATGTTGAGCAGGTCGGTCCCGTCAATCTTGGACGTAGCGTGGCGCGACAAAGCAAGCGGAAGTTCCGCGCCCGTCATTCCGCAGCCGTCATCGGTGACCCGGATCAGGGTCTTGCCACCGTCCGCGATTTCTATGCCAATGCGCCGCGCGCCCGCGTCGATGGCATTTTCGACCAGTTCCTTCACCGCTGAAGCAGGCCGTTCTACGACCTCACCTGCGGCGATCCGATTGATCGCAGCATCGTCCAACTGACGGATAACTGGGCGCATATTGGGGACGTGGCTGTTCATACCACAAAACCTAGCAAAGCTGCCGCGATTCTGAAACGGGTGTTTTCGAAAAGTTCCGCGACACTCAAACCTTGGCGAAACGCAGATGGAATACCATCTTCGAAACAATAGACCAAAAGTCTTAGATACTTGGTTACTTTATTTCGGTATAGTTAAGGCGAGCAGTCACAAAACTCGTAGGAGAATATGATGCTAGTGCCGTTGATTACGTTTGAAACCATTGCCAATGTGTATGGCGAAGCCTTTGCCAAAACCTGGTTCCGCCCCTATTCGCCGGTGCGCAAAGTCGACTGACCCTTTTGCGGATTGCGGCGCGCTTTTCCTCCGTCCTTGCCAGATTGGCAGAGGGCGCGGCGCGAGCAATTCCTGAGCGCCTGTAGATTGCCACTGCATTTCCGGCGATCTGCGCCTCAAGTTCCAGACTGACGCCCTTGGGCGCCAAAACTGGCGATCATGGACCGGCTCGGCGGCGTGACACTTCGAGCATCGGCTTGGCACTATATTGTGCATTTCATTGACCTTTCATCGCAGCTTGGGCCAACCCCTCTTCGGTTTTTCGGTAAGAACCGGTGAATCGGACGCCACCAGCATCCTGTTCCGTGACCGGATCGCCGTGGCGGTCGAGGATCAGCATTTTCTCACGCTCAATTGGCTGAGATATGTATACTCAAACTTGTGCGCGAATGTCGTCTGAAGGAGACCCTCACATGAAAAGCGAAGAAGTCGGACAAGCCATATTTGAAACATGGACGGTCGAGGAAGTGGCCAAGGCGATGAAGGAAAACAAAATTGTCCTGATCGATGTTCGCACGCCCCAGGAATACATGTTCGAGCATGTCGAAGGGGCGTTGCTGATGCCTCTGGCCTTTTTCAAACCCGATGCCCTGCCCGGCCAGAGCGATAAGAAAATTGTGCTGCACTGCGGATCGGGTGCGCGGTCTGAAAAGATGGCGCGCTTGGCGATTGAGTCAGGGCTGGCCCGTATCGCCCACATGGAGGGCGGCTTTGGCGCGTGGAAAGGGGCAAAGCTACCCTACATCGGCACCAATATGGCCACCGGCGCACCGCACCGCGTGGATTGATGCCCCCGGCGGCTAACCTGTGTCAAAGCACGGCGCAGGTCGCACGCTTATGGTCGTGGCATCCAATTCCGTCGGAGGAACGTCATGATCAAGGTAACCGCCGCCAGTCATCCGGGGGTGTACGAAGTCGAGGTCTCGGGCCGGGTGACCGAGGACGACTATGAAAACGTCCTCATCCCGGCTCTTGAAACCGTCATCGAAAACCACGACCACATCAGGTTGCTGGTCAAGCTCGACAAGGGGTTCGAGTCGTTCAGCCTTGGCGCCGTGATGGACGATGCGAAAATGGGGCTGAAACATTGGAACGGCTTCGACCGCATCGCACTGGTTGCCGAAAAGGGCTGGATCACGGGGATGGTGCGGGCCTTTTCGATTCTGATGCCCTGCCCCGTCCAGATATTTCCGCTGAGCCATGAGGAAGAAGCCCGCCGCTGGCTGGTCGAATCCCTTGGCGCGATCCACCAGACCGATCTTGGCGGAGGCGTTCTGCTGGTTCAGCTGCACGGCAAGCTGGACCCAGAGGTTTATGAAAGCGAAACCGAGGACATGAATGCCTTTGTCCGCGCCAACGACAGGTTTCGCCTGCTGCTGGACCTGCGGGATTTTGACGGCTGGCAGGGGCTGGCGGCCATCAACCGACACCTGTCGCTTGTGCGCGATCACATCGGGGTTCTGGACAAGGCCGCAATCATCGGCGACGCGGCCTGGCAAAAGCTGGCCGAACGCATCCTGTCCAAGGCCGCCGATGCCGAAACGGAATACTTCACAGCCGACCAGTTCGAGGCGGCGAAACGCTGGATCGCCGCCTGAACTCTGCCGTCAGGCGCGGGGCGCCGCCTGCATCAGACCTTCGTCCTTCAGCTTGGCATGGGCCTCGTCAAGGCTCTGCCAGGCGCGTTCGATCAGCGTGTCGATCTCATCCTTCGAGATGACAAGCGGCGGCGAAATGATCATGCGGTCACCAACATGGCGCATGATCAGGTTGTTGCTGAAACAGCGCTCACGGCAAATGAAGCCAACGGTTCCCGCGTCAGAGGCAAAGGGCGCGCGGGCCGCTTTGTCCGGCGTCAAGGCAAGACTGCCCATCATGCCGACGATCTTGGCTTCACCCACCAAAGGATGGTCTGTCAGAGTTTCGAAGCGCTCTTTCAGGTAAGGGCCGGTTTCGGTGCGAACGCGGTCGACAATGCTTTCGTCCTCAAGAATCCGCAGGTTTTCAAGCGCCACGGCGCAGGCGACCGGGTGACCTGAATAAGTATAGCCGTGGTTGAACTCGCAATTGCCGATCACCTCGGCCACCTCATCACACAGGACGCTGCCGCCGATCGGCTGATAGCCCGAGGACAGGCCCTTGGCGATGGTCATGATATGAGGCTTGATGCCCATGGTTTGCGATCCAAACCAATTGCCGGTCCGGCCAAAGCCGCAGATCACTTCATCGGCGATCAGCAAGATGCCATAGTGATCGACGATGCGCTGAATTTCGGGCCAGTAGGTTTCGGGCGGGACGATCACACCACCAGCGCCCTGCACGGGCTCTGCGATAAATGCGGCGACATTCTCGGGGCCCAATTCGAGGATCTTCTCCTCGAGCTGACGAGCGCGCTCAAGACCGAACTCTTCCGGTGTCTTGTCGCCACCTTCGGCCCACCAATGCGGCTGGTCGATAAAGGCGATTCCGGGGATGGGCATGCCGCCCTGCGCGTGCATTCCTTTCATCCCGCCAAGCGAACCTGAGCCCACCGAGGATCCGTGATAGGCGTTCCAGCGCGAGATCACCCATTGCTTTTGCGGCTGACCCTTTTCGGCCCAGTAGGTCCGGACAAGGCGCAGATTGGTGTCATTCGCTTCGGACCCGGACGAGGCATAGAAAATGTGGTTCAGATCGCCCGGCGCCAGTTTGGCGATCCGTTCTGCCAGCGCGATGGCCGGGACATGCGAGGTCTGAAAGAAGGTGTTGTAATAGGGCAATTCGCGCATCTGGCGCGCTGCTGCTTCGGCCAGTTCATTGCGACCGTAGCCAACGTTCACGCACCAAAGCCCTGCCATCGCGTCAAGAATACGGTTGCCATCGCTATCGTTCAGCCAAACACCATCAGCGCGGGTGATGATCCGCGCGCCTTTGGCCGCCAGTCCGGCGCTATGCGTAAACGGATGCATATGGTGCGCGGCGTCGATGGCCTGAAGCTCTGCGGTCGGGGTGTTGGTGGACAAAGTGGTCATGATGGCCTCCTCAAAAAGGGTCTTGGGCAGAATATGATCAAATTCAGCGCTGTCAATCGAATCGCGCCATACCTGCCCTGAGCGGTACGGCTCCTGGCAAAGACGCGCCCGAGGCGTGGCGGCGACGCCCGGGACCTGACAGATATGGCTACAAAACGGGCATTGAGTCGCGCCCGATTGGATCGCGCCGGTCAACCACCTGTCAGCCCCTGCTTGATCAGATGCATCCCCTGCACCGCGTCATCCGCGATCGCCCGCCCCGCAGCTTCGACATTGCGGTCACGCAATGCCTCGAGCAGGTCTTTGTGTCGGTCGGGAACGTTGCGAGTGCCAACCTGACCGCAAACCATGCGCAGACTCGGGCCAAAACGCAGCCACAGACCATCCACCAAAGACGTGAGAATAGGCGCTTCGGCACACCCGTTCAGCTGGGAATGGAACAGGTGATTTTCCTTGAGATACAGACCGATATCACCCTGCGCGATCGCGCGGTCCAAACGTTCGTCTGTTTGTGCCAATTGCGCAATTGCTGCCTCATCTATCTGCTCTGCCGCCCTTTGGGCCAGCAAAGGTTCCAATGCGACCCGCGCGCCAGTCAACTCCTTGACGGCTTTGACGGTCAGCACGGGCACGACGATTCGACGATTACCCAAGGCCTCCAACGCGCCCTCGGCCGTCAGACGGCGCAGCGCCTCCCGGACAGGGGTCATGCCCGAGCCGAGTTGATCGACAAGCCCCTGAATCGTCACAGCTTGCCCCGGAGCCAACTCACCAAACAAAATCATGTCACGCAGGCGTCGATAGACCTGTTCATGCACCGGAAGCCCCGCGCCCGACACCCCATCTGCCTGAAAGTTCATCACACCCGCACCTCATTGCCCAATCGATATGCCGCGCCACCTTGCGCCGCGTCATTTGGCATGGAAACATCGAAATGGTTGCCAAGCAAGTCAACATTTGATCAAATTCAAGGACCAAGGGGCACGAGACCCCAATGTCCAACGGGAGTACACCATGAAGACTCTGATGAGTTTCACAGCGAGCATCGCGATGATCGCCAGCCTGGCCCACGCAGAAGAGGTGCGGGTCTACAACTGGTCTGACTACATTGACGAAAGCCTGCTGTCCAAATTCGAAGAAGAAACCGGAATCGACCTGATCTACGACGTTTTCGATTCCAACGAACTGCTTGAAACCAAAATGCTGGCGGGCGGTTCTGGTTATGACGTCGTGGTGCCCACCGGCACCTTCCTGCAACGCCAGATCATGGCGGGCGCCTTCCAGAAGCTCGACAAGTCCAAGCTGCCCAACATCGACAACATGTGGGATGTGATCTCGGATCGTACGGCAAAGTATGACCCCGGCAACGAATACGCCATCAACTACATGTGGGGCACCACCGGGCTTGGCGTGAACATTCCCAAGGTCAAGGAGCTGCTGGGCGAAGACGCCCCGATCGACAGCTGGGACTTGGTCTTCAAACCCGAGAACATGGAAAAGCTGGCGGAATGCGGAGTGCATTTCCTTGATGCACCATCCGAGATGATCCCGGCCGCGCTGAACTACATCGGCGAAGACCCCGACAGCCACGATCCGGACGTGATTGCCAAGGCCGAAGATGTCTTCATGCCGATCCGCCCCTACATCCAGAAGTTCCACAGCTCGGAATACATCAACGGGCTGGCCAATGGAGACATCTGCGTGGCCGTAGGCTGGTCCGGCGACGTGCTTCAGGCCCGCGACCGCGCCGCCGAGGCTGACAATGGCGCGGTGATCGGGTATTTCGCGCCCAAGGAAGGCGCTCAGATGTGGTTTGACGAGATGGCCATTCCCGTCGACGCCCCAAACCCGGACGGGGCGCACAAGTTTCTGAACTTCATCATGGACGCGCAGAACATGGCGGCGGCGTCGAACTATGTCTATTACGCCAACGGCAACAAGGCCTCGCAAGAGTTCCTGGTCGAAGACGTGATCGGCGATCCCGCGATCTACCCAACCGCCGAGGCGCTGGACAATACCTTTACGACCACGCCTTGGGATCCAAAGGTGCAGCGTGTCGCGACACGTCTGTGGACCAAGATCAAGTCGGGCACCTGACGCCCTTTACCCGGCCCGCTCCTCTATCACGGGGGGCGGGCCTTACTTCTAGCGGGAACGCTCATGGCCGACAGTGTATTTGCTCCTTGGAATGATCCAAACCAGAAGCCCCTGATTGAATTCCGGGGGGTGACCAAACGCTTTGGCGATTTCACGGCCATCGACGATCTGTCGCTGAAAATATACGAAAAGGAATTCTTTGCCCTCCTCGGCCCGTCAGGCTGCGGCAAGACAACCATGATGCGCATGCTGGCCGGCTTTGAAGCCCCCAGCCAAGGTCACATCCTTCTGAACGGCCAAGGCATCGACGACGTGCCCCCCAACAAACGCGCCGTGAACATGATGTTCCAAAGCTACGCGCTGTTTCCGCATCTTTCGGTCTGGGACAACATCGCCTTTGGCCTGCGCCGCGAGTCCAGGGACAAAGCCGCGATCGAGGCTCGTGTCGAAGAGATGCTGCGCCTCACCCGCCTGTCCAAATTCGCCAAGCGCAAGCCGCACCAGATTTCCGGCGGCCAGCGTCAGCGCGTGGCCTTGGCGCGATCTCTGGCGAAGGCGCCCAAACTGCTGTTGCTCGACGAACCGCTCGGCGCGCTGGATAAGAAACTGCGCGAAGAGACGCAGTTCGAACTGATGGACATTCAGGAAAAGACCGGCACGACCTTTGTCATCGTGACCCACGATCAGGAAGAGGCGATGACCGTTGCCAGCCGCGTCGCCGTCATGGACGAAGGCCGCATTGTTCAGGTGGCCACGCCGGACGTGATCTATGAAGCGCCCAATTCGGTCTACGTCGCGGATTTTATCGGCGACGTGAACCTGATCCGCGGCACGGCGTCCGCCCGAGGCACCTCTGCGCCCGCGCCCGAACCAGCGGCGCCGCAGAAATCTGAAAGCCCTGCGCCGGCAAAGGCGCCGACCAACACGCCGGACCGCCGCCCTCAGCCGAACGCCTTGGGTGAATGGCTGCATGACAACATCCTTGCCCCCGTTCTGGGCGAGCGCGAAAAGCCCCCGGCCATGCTGCCCGCCCCCTCTCCCGAGGAAAGCGCAAAACCAAGGCCGGAAGCCGCATCAGACACCCCCGAAGGCGGGATCGAGATCACTTGGGCCGAAGGCCAACCCAAGGTGATCGCCACCAATGGCGAGCAAGACCTGGATGGCAAACAGATCGTCCTCGCTCTGCGTCCTGAAAAGGTCAGCATTGCCAAAACCAAACCCGATGCTGCCAACGCACTGAAAGGCAAGGTCATCGATATCGGCTATCTGGGCAATATCTCGACCTATCATGTCGAGCTGGCGGGCGGTTTGATGGTAAAGGCGCAAGTCACCAACACCCGCCGGATCTCGCGCCGGGATATCACTTGGGAAGACGAAGTCTGGATCAGCTTCACTTCCACCGCGGGCGTGGTGCTGCAAGAATGACCGGGTTTTCTCAAATACCGCGCACCCCGGATGGGAGGGCCGTCTGATGCGCCGCTTCACCCTGATCGCCGTGCCGTATCTGTGGTTGCTGGCGTTGTTCCTGATCCCCTTTGTGATCGTACTGAAAATCTCGCTTTCAGACGTCGCGCTGGCCCGCCCGCCATATACGCCGCAGCTTGATCTGACCGCTGGCTGGGAGGGGCTGCGCAGTTTCTTCTCGGATCTGGATTTCGAGAATTTCACCTTCCTGACAACCGATGACCTGTACTGGAAGGCGTATCTCAGCTCCCTGCAGATCGCGCTTGTCTCGACCTTCCTTACGCTGCTTGTCGGATACCCGATCGCCTATGGCATGGCCCGCGCCGCGCCCGAATGGCGGCCCACCCTTCTGATGTTGGTCATCCTGCCGTTCTGGACCTCGTTCCTGATCCGCGTCTATTCGTGGATGGGCATTCTTTCGACCGAAGGGCTGCTGAACCAGTTCCTGCTCTGGACGGGCGTGATCTCTGAGCCCCTTGCCATCATGAACACCAACCGCGCGGTCTATATCGGCATCGTCTACACCTACCTGCCGTTCATGATCCTGCCGATTTACGCGGCGCTGGAAAAACTCGACGACAGCCTGCTCGAAGCCGCCGAAGACCTCGGCTGTTCACGCCTGTCCGCATTTTGGCTGATAACCGCGCCGCTTTCCAAAGGCGGGGTGATTGCAGGCTGCTTCCTCGTGTTCATCCCCGCGATTGGCGAATTCGTCATCCCGTCGTTGCTTGGCGGCTCGCAAACCCTGATGATCGGCAAAGTCCTGTGGGAAGAGTTCTTCTCCAACCGCGACTGGCCCGTTGCCTCGGCGGTCGCCGTCATTTTGCTGCTGATCCTGATCATCCCCATCATCCTGTTCCAGAGGAACGAACAAAAAGCGCGCGAGGCCGAACAATGACCCGCCTCCTGATCTTGACCAATACACCTCGGCGCCACCGCTTTCCGACCAAGGGAGGCCCGGCATGAAACGGTTTTCCTGGTTCAACGCCACGTCGCTGACGCTGGGCTTTGCCTTCCTTTACCTGCCGATGGTGATCCTCATCATCTACAGCTTCAACGAAAGCCGCCTTGTCACCGTCTGGGCCGGCTTTTCCACGAAATGGTACGGCACCTTGCTGCAGAATGAGGAATTCCTCGACGCGGCATGGGTCACCGCGAAGGTCGCTTTCTTTTCGTCCTGTCTGGCGACGGTTCTGGGCACGATGGCGGCCTATGTGCTGGTCCGGGCCAACCGCTTTCCGGGGCGCACGCTGTTTTCCGGAATGATCTACGCCCCGCTTGTCATGCCCGAAGTCATCACCGGCCTGTCGCTTTTGCTGCTGTTCATCGGGATCGGGCTGGACCGCGGGATATTCACCGTTGTTCTTGCCCATACCACCTTTGCCATGTGCTATGTTTCGGTGGTGGTGTCTTCGCGCCTCGTGGCCTTTGACCGCTCGCTCGAAGAGGCCGCGCTGGATCTAGGATGCTCAGCCTTCGAGGCATTCCGTCTGGTGACACTGCCGATCATCGCCCCTGCCGTGATCTCGGGTTGGCTGCTGGCCTTTACCCTGTCGCTCGACGATCTGGTCATCGCCAGCTTTACCACCGGCCCCGGCGCCACGACCCTGCCGATCAAGGTGTTTTCTGCCGTCCGCCTTGGCGTCTCGCCCGAGATCAATGCGCTTTCGACCCTGTTGATTTCAATCGTGACCGTGGGTGTGATTTCTGCTTCGCTGATCTCGAAACGGGCGGCGGTGGCGCAGGCACGCGATGAACTGGCCGCCGTGCGCTCCGAATGAGGCGCATCTATGAACCTTCCGCCTATGCCCCGCAGACCGGGTGCTATTGGGCAGAGACGGTTCCGCAAGACCACTGGCCCGAACACTCCGGCGTGCAAAATGCCGAAGTTGCGATTATTGGCGGTGGCTTTACCGGACTGAATGCGGCGCTGACGCTGGCACAGGCGGGCCGCGAAACCCTTGTGCTCGAAGCTGGCACGCCGGGGTTCGGCGCCTCCGGGCGCAACGGTGGTTTTTGCTGTCTTGGCGGCGCCAAACTGCCCGCCCGGCAGATGGCCCGGCGGTTCGGAGCGGAAGCGCCACACTATTGGGCGCAGACCGAGAAAGCTGCGATTGACCATGTCGCAAAGCTGATTTCCAAGCATGAGATCGAGGTCGACGCGCATTCCCGCGGCGAAACACAGCTGGCGCACAACGCGCGGCGCTGGCTGGAAATGCAGCTAGAAGCCAAACATTTCGAGACGGCCCACGCGCTTGGCGCTCATCTGACACCGAAAAAGGCGCTGGCAGATGAGGGGCTGGCCGGCCCTTGGCACGGCGCGCTGACCCTGCCGATTGGCTTTGGCCTGAACCCACGCAAATACCACGCAGGATTGGCGCGTGCGACCGCTACGGCGGGCGCAGAGCTTTTCCAGAGCAGCCCTGTGACCGCGATGAGCCGCGACGGCAACCGTTGGCGCCTGACCACCCCCGGAGGAGAAATCACTGCCCGCCATGTCGTTCTGGCCACCAACGGCTATTCCTCCGAAGATTTGCCGGACTGGCTGCGGGCGCGTTATCTGCCAGTGCAATCAAGCGTGATCGTCACGCGCCCGATCCCCCCCGAGGAACAGCAACGGCAAGGCTGGACGTCGGACCAGATGGCCTATGACAGCCGCCGATTGTTGCATTACTTCCGGCTGATGCCGAACGGTCGGTTCCTGTTCGGGATGCGCGGCGGGCTCAAGGCGACTTCGGGCGCGCAAGCCGCGATTTCGCGCAAGATCAAGGCCGACTTCCACGGGCTTTTCCCGGCGTGGCGGGACGTCGAGATCACCCATGAATGGAGCGGGCTTGTCTGCATGATGCCGGGGCTCGTGCCCTTTGTCGGGCCGGTGCCCGAACACGGCGGGCTGCACGCAGCGATGGGTTTTCACGGCAATGGTGTCGCGATGGGCAGCTATGCCGGGCACCTGATTGCCCATGATATTCTGGGCGCGACCCCGAAAGGGCCATACCCTGCCTTTCTGCGCCAGCCTCCGGGACGGTTCCCCTTGGGGAGCTGGCGCCGAAGCCTTTTGGCTCCAGCCTATATGGCCGCCGAAACTCTGGATCTATAAGGCGGCATTCACCATTTCGCCGACATGCCCGCACGGGCCTTGCCGCGCTTGAGACCAAGCTGGCGTTCACGCCAGATGATGATCACCCCGGCCAACATCACGATGCCAGATCCAATCAGCACCATCGCGGTCGGCACTTCATCAAAGAAAAAATAGCCAAAGAGGATGGCAAACAGGATCGAGGCATAGTCAAAGGGCGCAAGAACCGCCGCTTCGGCATGGCGATAGGACGAAGTCAGCAGGATTTGCCCGACACCGCCGATCAGACCAGCGCTGATCAGTTGCACCAAACCAGCAGTTCCGGGCCATTCCCAGCCAAAGGGGATCGTCAGCAGCGAAAACAGCGTCGCCGTCATCGAGAACCAAAAGACGATGGCGGCTGTCGGTTCGGTCGCGACCATACGGCGGATGTGGATTTGCGCCAGCGCCCGAAGCACCGCCGAGAATAGGATGCAGGCAACACCCAGCGCCGCCGCATCATCCAGACCATCCAGCGTCAGGCGCGGCCACAGCACCACCACCACGCCGATCAGGCCAAGGCCGACCGCGCTCATTCGGAAAAGGCGCAGGCGTTCCTTTAGGAAAATGGCGGCGAAGATCACAGTCAAGAGCGGCGCGGCATAGCCCAGCGCCGTAACCTCGGGCAAGGGAAGAAGCCCCAGCGCGGTAAAGCCGCTGCCCATGGCCGAAACCCCGATCAACCCGCGCCAGACATGGCCCATCGGGCGCTGAACCTTCAGCCCGGTGGACAGATCCCCCCGCGCCGCAAGCCAGGCGATGATGATCGGCATGGCAAAAAATGACCGGAAGAAGACGGCTTCTCCCGGGGGGACGATGTCTGAGCTGGCCTTGATGAGCGAGGCCATGATCGTGAAAACGAAAACCGCGCTAAGCTTGAGCGCGATGCCATGCAGGGGGGTCATGAGGGCTCCTGAAGATGGGCGCAGAGTGTACTGATCGCAGAGGGGCGTCAATCCCGCCCCGCATTAGCCTTCGCTCAGGGTTTGGCGCGGTCCGGTGGTTGCTGGGTGTTGCGGGCGGGCGCGGTTTGCGACAGTGTCAGCGCAAAGTCATTCACCAGCGGGAGGAACAGTTATGCGCACAATGGCAGCCGTTGCATTGGAGGCAGGCAAGCCTCTGGAAATCATGGAAGTGAATCTGGATGGCCCGAAGGCCGGCGAGGTTCTGGTTGAAATCAAGGCTACGGGCATTTGCCACACCGACGAGTTCACCCTGTCCGGCGCCGATCCCGAGGGGCTGTTCCCCTCGATCCTTGGCCACGAGGGCGCAGGCGTTGTGCTGGAGGTAGGTGAAGGCGTCACCACGCTTAAACCGGGTGATCATGTCATCCCGCTCTACACGCCGGAATGCCGCGAGTGCTATTCCTGCCTGTCGGGCAAGACCAACCTGTGCACCGCAATCCGCAACACGCAAGGTCAGGGCCTGATGCCCGACGGCACCACGCGGTTTTCGATGCTGGATGGCACGCCGATCTATCACTACATGGGCTGCTCGACCTTCGCCAATCACACCGTGATGCCGGAAATTGCGCTCGCCAAGGTCCGCGATGACGCCCCCTTCGACAAGATCTGCTACATCGGTTGCGGCGTGACCACGGGCATCGGCGCGGTGATCAACACCGCAGGCGTCGAAATCGGATCGACCGCCGCCGTCTTCGGCCTCGGCGGCATCGGCCTCAACGTGATCCAGGGCCTGCGCATGGCGGGCGCGGACATGATCATCGGCGTCGACCTGAACGACGGCAAAGAGGAAATGGCGCGCAAGTTCGGCATGACGCACTTCATCAACCCGTCCAAGGTCGAGAACACCGTCGCCGAGATCGTCAAGCTGACCCAGCGCGGCAACGACCATATCGGCGGCGTCGACTACAGCTTTGACGCCACCGGCAACGTCAAGGTCATGCGCGATGCGCTGGAATGTTCGCACCGCGGCTGGGGCGTGTCGGTGGTTATTGGCGTGGCTCCTGCTGGCGCCGAGATCAGCACCCGTCCGTTCCAGCTTGTCACCGGGCGCGTCTGGAAAGGCACGGCCTTCGGCGGCGCCAAGGGCCGCACCGACGTGCCGAAAATCGTCGATTGGTACATGGACGGCAAGGTCGAGATCGACCCGATGATCACCCACACCATGCCGCTCGAGAAAATCAACGACGCCTTCGACCTGATGCACAAGGGCGAGAGCATCCGCTCTGTCGTGATCTACTGAAAGCGCGCGGGGACAGTCCCCGCCCTAGATGATGGTCCAAGCAAAGGCCCGGGAGAAATCCCGGGCCTTCAACGCTTCGGAATCGATGTAGAAGGCCAGATGTTCGGAATAATCGAATCCCCAATCGTGGTCGTACTCCAACCGCAACAGCGGGATCTGACGCGCCTCCATCAAGTGCTCATCCCGATCGCCGTAGAAATCAAAAAACGTATGCGCCGCCGGCCCGCTGCGCTCCGTCTCCAGCCCAGACCGGTCCGGATCCGTTACAGGGGCAACGGCGATTTCGTTAAGCGCCTTACCCGTCGCCTGAATCCGTTCGATCGCGGCATCGGCGAAGTCCTGAGTGACAAACATCCATGCGGTCTGTTCATACTTGTGGGCGTGTACCGGCCATTTGCGAAAGACCTTTGGCTCTTCGAACCAGCACACATCAAGCAGCGTCCGCTCTTTCCAACCCTCCGGGAACTCGGGCATGGCACGCTCCGGACAGGCGCTGACATCACCGTCGACCCAGATCACCGACGCTGTTCCCGGCACCCCCTCCAGATGATCCGCGTAGTCGGCAAAGAAGAACAGCGTGCCGGTCCGGGGCATCAGTTCGAAATCCTCTCCGAAGGGAAGGGACGCCAGATTGATCTGGGCAATGAAATGCATCGGGTGCGTCGCTTCCTCGGTATACCTTGCCACCCAGGGCCACGCGATCTCGGGTGGCAGCGTCGGCGCCCCGCCAAGCCAGCAGCCCGTCCTTGCCGGCATTTCGGCAAAGGGCTCTTTCACCACGAACAGCGCCGGGTAGGTGGCCTTTGCCAGCATCTGTTCAAGCTCGCCGGGATCCAGCGCGCGGTGATGTTCGGCAGGATCGGCCCATTTCGCCGGATACTCGATAAGCGGAAACATGTGCGCCCTTTCTGGATTGCGTTTCTTGCCCGGGGATCGCCTGAAAATCCGGCAAGTTTCAGGCCCCCGCGCGGCAATCTCGGGAAACGCGCGCATGAAGAATTAACGGGCCGCCCTTGCCCCGGATCGCATTTTGAGACAGTCCTAGAGGCGCTTTTCAAGGGATCGGTCATGCAGAACAAGGTGCGCGAGCTTTATGCCGGCGACAGCGACACGGCGCACAGGTTTCGCTATGGTCTGCTGATCTTTGACGTCACAACGATCCTGTTCGTGATCGCGACCTCCTTTACCCAGCACGGCACCGTCGTCGAGGTGATCGACGCACTCTTTGGGGTGGTGATCCTGACAGACTTCGCCGCCCGCATCTGGGTTTCGACCAACCGCATGCGGCTGCTGACACGGCTGACGACGTTGGCCGATGTCATTGCCCTGCTGTCCTTTCTGGCCCCCTTGGCGGGCGAAGGGCTTGGCTTTCTGCGGATCCTGAGGACGCTGCGCCTGCTGCGCACCTATCAGTTGTCGCAACGGCTGAAACTGGATTTTCCTTATTTCAGGCGCAATGAGGACGTGGTCTTTGCAATCCTCAACCTTGCTGTGTTCATCTTTGTGATGACAGGTCTGATCTATGCGACCCAACACAAGGTGAACCCGCAGATCCGCCACTATGCGGACGCCCTCTATTTCACCGTGACAGCGCTGACGACAACCGGGTTTGGCGACATCACTCTGCCGGGCACCACGGGGCGGATGATTTCAGTTCTGGTGATGATCTTTGGCGTGACGCTTTTCTTGCGGCTGGTGCAGGTGCTGTTCCGCCCCAACAAGGTGCGCCAACCTTGCGAGACCTGCGGCCTGGTTCTGCATGATGCCGACGCCGTGCACTGCAAACACTGCGGTCAAGTGATCCGGATCGAGACTGAGGGCCAGACATGAGCATTCCCATCCGCCCTGCCACCGACGCCGACAAACCTGCCGTATGGGCCATGCTGGAACCGGTGTTTCGCGGCGGCGACACCTATGCCATCGACCCGGATATCCCAAGAGACGAGGCGCTGGCATATTGGTTCGGACCGGAACGCCGGGTCTTCGTGGCCGAGGACGGCGGCAAGGCGCTGGGCACCTACTACATGGTGCGCAATCAAAAGGGTGGCGGCACGCACGTTTGCAATTGCGGCTATGTCACCGCGGCAGCGGCGCGCGGCAAAGGCATTGCGCGCGAGATGCTGGCACATTCGCTGCAGGTCGCGCCCGGGTTCGGGTTTCGGGCCATGCAGTACAATTTCGTGGTCAGCACAAACACCCGCGCCGTGGAGACATGGGCACGCGCCGGGTTCGACGTGGTGGGCCGCCTGCCGGGGGCCTTTCTGCACCCCGACGAGGGCTATGTCGATGCTTTGGTGATGTATCGCGCGTTGGCTTGATCAGGATCGCGACCGCACCGAGATCTTGCTCAAACGCGCTGTATGACGTCGGTTTACCGGACAAGCCGGGCCTTCGATGCTATGATGACCGAAACCAATAAGGAGGCTTCATGGCCGACACCAAACTGCTTGCCGTTCTGATTGACGCGGACAACACCTCGCCGAAATACACCAAGGCGATCTTTGACGAGATCGCAGGCCTTGGAGAGGCGAGCGTTCGGCGCTGTTATGGCGATTTTTCCAGCCAACAGATG
This sequence comes from Pacificoceanicola algae, assembly GCF_049341065.1. Classification (NCBI taxonomy): domain Bacteria; kingdom Pseudomonadati; phylum Pseudomonadota; class Alphaproteobacteria; order Rhodobacterales; family Roseobacteraceae; genus Pacificoceanicola; species Pacificoceanicola algae. The sequence continues at coordinate 42,672 of NZ_JBMPIX010000015.1, forward strand.
GCCGGTTGGTCAAGGGTGCAGGCTGAATTCGGGCTTGTCCCACATCACCAGCCCGCCAATACGGTTGGCAAGAATGCCAGCGACATTGCTTTGGTGATCGATGCGATGGATCTCATGCACTCGGGCCGGTTCGATGGTTTTGTTCTGGTGAGTTCAGACAGCGATTTCACCCGGCTGGCCAGCCGTATTCGCGAACAGGGGCTCGATGTCTATGGCATGGGGATGCAAAAAACGCCGGACGCCTTCCGCAAAGCCTGCAAACGGTTCATCTTTCTCGAAAATCTGGATGGCGCTCCGGGCAAGGAAACCGGCCAGAAACCGCAGGGCGGCAAGGATTTGCACGACGTACGAGACCTGATCTTCAAGGCGATGGACGCCATCGAGCAGGATGATGATTGGTACCGCCTTGGCGATGTCGGCCAGTTCCTGACCACGTCGAACCCGGATTTTGACACCCGCAGCTATGGCAAACGCAAACTGTCGGACCTCGTGGCTGAACTGAAGATTTTCGAGACCAAGCGCGGACCGGGTAACCAACTGCTGGTCCGCCGGATGGATTGAAGCGTATCGGCTGAACCCTGGGGCTCAGAGCCCTGCGACCAACCCAATCACAAAACTGACGGTCAGAATGCTCGCAGCGGTCGAGACAAGGATCGAGGCAGACACGCGCTGTGGCGCGACGCCATAATGTTGGGCAAGGATAAACACGTTGCCCGCCACCGGGAGTGACGCTGCCGAAACGGCTACGACGGCCTTGTAAGCGTCTACCGGGAAAAACACATAGGCCCCTGCCGCGACAAAGGCCGGATGCAGAATGAGTTTGGCAAATGACAACCACGCCGCGATCTGGATACGCTCGGCTGATTTTGAGGCCAGCGACGCGCCAATGGCAAACAGCGCCCCCGGCGTGGCCGCGGCCCCGAGCGTGGACAAAAAGGAATTGACGACCTCGGGCACAGGCACCCCGCCAGCCGAGATCCCCAGCCCTAGCGCGATCGACACGATCATCGGGTTCTTGAGCAGGCCCAGCGCGACCGTCCTGAACACCGCCGTCCCCCGCGCGTCACCGCGCGTTCCGGTGACAAGGATGGTCAGCAGCGTTGAAAAGACGATCAGATCGATCGACAGGATCAGAATGATCGGCCCGACAGCGGCCTGCCCCAGTAGCACCGCCAGCATCGGCACCCCCAGAAAACCGGTATTTCCGATGGCGGCGCATTGCGCTTCGATCGCGGCGGTAGCGGTGTCCAGCCCGCGGTAAAAAGCGACCCCGATGGCAATGCCATAGGTAAAGGCCGTGCCCCACAGGTAGGCCGCCGCAAGGGAAGGATCGAAAATCTCGGAAAAGCTCAGGTTGGCGGAAAACCGCAGCAGCATCGCTGAAAGGGCAAAGTAAAAGACGAATTTGGTCAGATGGGCCGATGCTTCCTCGGGGAAAAAGCGCGTTTTGGCTGCGCCATATCCCAGCCCGATCAGGGCAAAAAACGGTAAGGTTTTGAGGAAGATTTCGAACATTACGCTTGGTGGCATGACGCATGAACGGCGTCAACGCGGCCCGCGCAATAGAGGCCTGAAATATCGCCCTATATCGGCTCTGCGGACAATAGAACGTCAGCCAGAACGTATTGCGCGCGATCCCCTGAGTTCGGGCCGCTCAAAGGCAGCAGGATCTCTTTGGTCGATTGGTACAGCGGGCTGGGTCCTACGTAGGGCAAGGAGGCCAACAAGGGTTTGCGGCTGTCAGCCATCTTCAGATACAGGCTCCAGATATCCGACCCCGGCCCCTTACCGGGAAAGCTGGACAGCCGCCGCCCGGGCATTTTCTCGCGGGTCAGATCGCGCAGCGTGGAGCCGATGAATACCGGCTCGAAATCTTCCACGGTGCCGTCGGGATATCGGATAATTTCGGTCAGAATCAATGAATGGCTGCTTTCACTCAGTCCGCTCAGATCGAAAGCATTGAGCTTGGGAAGCTGTCCGTCTTTCGCCTGCGACATCCACTGAAAATATAGCCCCCGCAGGTCAAGCGGTATCTCGGGAAGCGCAAAATCGGATGAGTTCTTCACGTCCTATCTCCCTTTCCTTCATCAAAACCCAAAAATGCTCAATCAACCAGATAACTTGTGCGGTTTAACGGTTGACCAAGCGGAAATCCCCGGCAGATGCCAATGCGGGGCGTGCCGAAAATACGGCCAGGTCTGATTGACAGCGCGTCGGCGGCACTGGATCATGCCGCCATGAACCCCTACGCCCCCCACGAACGTCTGGTCTTGCATGCCCGCCGGGCCCCGGAATTGTGGCGACTAATCCTTGGGCTATGTTTGGCGGGCTTGGTGATGTTTGCGTTAAGCCGCGCGTTTTTCGCCTTGGTCCATGTGGTTTTGCCACAAAGCGCCTATTTCGAGCTTGTTTCGGGGGTAGAAAGCACAGCGACCGCGACTGGCCTATTGGTCCTGCTGATCCTGATGGGAGCGATGGGCGTTGGCGCTATGGTGGCAGCCGAGCTCGTGCATCAACGCTCGGCCGCGTCGCTTTTTGGGCCTTGGCGCGCGTTTCTCCGGCAATTTCTTCAGGTTTTCGCCGCCCTTGCGGTTTTGACGGTGATGATTGCCATCTTGCCGCCTTGGGGGTTGCCCGAAGGAACCATGGCGGCAATGCCCATGGGGGATTGGTTGCGTCTTTTGCCGCTGACACTGGCCGGATTGCTCATCCAGACCGGCTCGGAGGAATTGCTGTTTCGCGGCTATATCCAATCGCAACTGGCGGCGCGGTTCAGCCAGCCCGGTGTCTGGCTTGTCCTGCCCTCTGCCATGTTTGCGGCCCTGCACTATGCGCCCGCCATCTACGGCAGCAACGCCGGGCTGGTGGTTCTCTGGGCCTTTGTCTTCGGCCTTGCTGCTGCCGATTTGACCGCCCGCAGCGGGACGCTTGGACCAGCCATCGCGCTGCATCTCGTGAACAATTTCACCGCCATGGCCATTGTCTCGCTTCAGGGGGAAATGTCGGGGCTGGCCCTGTATCACCTGCCCTTTGGCCCCGAGAACACAGATACCTTGCGCAGCCTGCTGCCGATTGATCTTGGAACGATCGCCGTCAGCTGGCTTGCCGCGCGGATAGCCCTGCGCCGCTAGGGCTGCATGATTGCAATTCTTCTCGTCCGGGCTTAAGTGACGCTGCAACCAACCGGGAACAGGCTGCATATGAACTGGATTACCAACTACGTTCGCCCGCGCATCAACTCGATCTTTTCGCGCCGCGAGGTCCCCGATAACCTCTGGTCGAAATGTGATGACTGTGGAACCATGCTGTTTCACCGTGAAATCAGTGACAATCTGAACGTCTGCTCGAACTGCGGGCACCATATGCACATCACGCCGCGCGACAGGTTCCTGTCGCTGTTCGATGGCGGCATCTTTACCGAGATCGAGGTGCCGGAACCGCTGGCGGACCCTTTGCACTTCCGCGACCAAAAACGCTATCCAGACCGGATGAGGACCGCCCAGAAAACCACGGGCGAGAAAGACGCGATGCTGGTCGCCACCGGCGAGATTGGTCGCACACCGGTGGTCACGGCCGCACAGGACTTTTCCTTTATGGGCGGGTCCATGGGCATGTACGTGGGCAACGCCATCATCGCCGCCGCACAAGAGGCCGTGCGACTGGGGCGTCCGTTGATCCTGTTTTCCGCTGCTGGCGGGGCGCGCATGCAAGAAGGGATCCTGTCCCTGATGCAGATGCCCCGCACCACGGTGGCTGTGCAGATGCTCAAAGAAGCCAACCTGCCCTATATCGTCGTGCTGACCCACCCGACCACTGGCGGCGTGACCGCCTCGTATGCCATGTTGGGCGATGTGCACATTGCCGAACCGAACGCGCTTATCGGTTTTGCCGGGCAGCGGGTGATCGAACAAACCATTCGCGAGAAACTGCCCGAAGGGTTTCAGCGCGCGGAATATCTGCTCGAACATGGCATGCTGGATCGCGTCACCGATCGCCGAAAGATGCGCGAAGAATTGATCATCATTTGCCGGATGCTGATGCAGATGCCGCCCGCCACTTGGGGCGACCTGCCCGCTCCGGGCCCCGACGAGATTTCCAAGCCCGATGTGGGCAGCGCAGAGACGCCCTCAAAATGAACGGCAAAGGCTCGGACATCATCCTTGAAAGGATGATGTCGCTGCACCCCAAGGTGATGGATCTTGTGCTGGATCGTGTCTGGCGCCTTCTTGAAGCCTTGGGCAATCCGCAAAACGAGCTGCCCCCGGTGATCCATCTGGCCGGAACCAACGGCAAGGGCTCGACCCAGGCGATGATCCGCGCAGGGCTAGAGGCAGCCGGTCACAAGGTGCACGCCTATACCTCGCCGCACTTGGCGCGATTCCACGAACGCATCCGCCTTGCGGGTGAGCTGATCAGCGAAGACGACCTCAGCGCCGTGCTGGACGAATGTTATGCCGCCAACAATGGCGAGACGATCACATATTTCGAGATCACGACCTGCGCCGCAATCCTTGCCATGGCACGCACACCAGCAGACTTTACGCTGCTAGAGGTCGGGCTGGGCGGACGTCTGGACGCGACCAACGTGATCGAAAAACCTGCGCTGACGGTGATCACTCCGGTTTCGCTGGACCACGAACAATTCCTTGGCGACACGCTGGCCAAGATCGCGGGCGAAAAGGCCGGGATCATCAAGAAAGGCGTGCCCTGCATCGTCGGCCCTCAGGACGAGGCCGCGCTGGAGGTTATCGAGGCGCGGGCGGAACGGCTGGGCGCCCCGCTGCTGGTTTACGGCCAGCACTGGCATATACACGAGGAACATGGGCGCCTTGTCTATCAAGACGACACAGGCCTGCTGGACCTGCCGCTGCCGAACCTGCCCGGTGCGCACCAGTACCAAAACGCCGGCGCTGCGCTGACGGCCCTGCGCCACCTGAACGCGGGCGACGCGGCCTATGAGGCGGCGGTGACCCGAGCCTATTGGCCTGCCCGTATGCAACGCCTGCAAAACGGCCCGCTGTTCGACATCGCCCCCGAGTCCGAGCTTTGGCTGGACGGCGGGCACAACCCGGCTGCCGGACAGGCCTTGGCCGCGCATCTGGCACGTCTGCCCAAGCGCCCGACCCATCTGGTCTGCGGCATGCTGAACACCAAAGACGCACGCGGCTTCCTGCGCCCGCTCGCCTCTCAGGCACAAAGCCTGACGGCGGTTTCGATCCCCGGTGAAACCAACACACTGCCCGCTGAACAGACCATGGCGCTGGCCACAGAAAGCGGTCACACCGCCAAAAGCGCGCCTGACCTTGCCACGGCGCTGGCCGGGATCGTCGCGACCGACCCCAAGGCGCGCATTCTGATCTGCGGCTCATTGTATCTTGCCGGGAACATTTTGCGGGAAAATGGCTGAAACCATTGGGATAGAGACACAAATCCCCTTGTGTCCGATCGCTGCATATTGACTGATTCGCACGCTCTGACCTATATTTTGTGCAAACAATAACAAGTGCTGGTCCTGTTGGACCGCCAGAGGACGAGCAGATGTTCAAAGGACTTTGCCTGAGTGCAGTCGCCGCCATTGTCGTGGCCGCGCCTGTGTGCGCGCAAAGTACGCGCATCTCGGAAGATCGTGACAGCTTTCAGTTTACCTTGAATGGCGCGTCGGTGACGATCGAACGTTCCGGCCCGGCCTGCCCGCCGTCCTGTCTGCAACCCATGCAGGCCGCCTCGGGTGTGGCGACGATTGGCGAACTCGAAGTGATGGATTTTCTCGATCTCTTCGTCTCGACCGGTCAGGGGCTTCTGATTGACGCGCGCCTGCCAGACAGCTACAGCGCCGAAACGATCCCCGGCGCGGTCAACGTACCCGCCGCCACCTTGCGCCCCGACAACCAGTATCGTGACGACCTGCTGAATGCGTTGGGTGTGAAGGCCGGTGACTACACTGGCGCCTATGACCTTGTGATCTTTGCCGGTGGGCCAGATGCAGCACAGGCCGCCAAGGCGGTGCGCGATCTTTTGGGCGCGGGCTACCCCCCTAGCAAGCTCAAGTATTACCGAGGAGGCCTGCGGGCTTGGACGACGGCGGGGCTAAGCACCGTGTCGGGACAATAGGCCGGAGTGTAGTGTAATGATCAGAATGGTTCTTTTCGCTGTCGGCTTTGTTGCGATCACCATCGCGTTGGTGGTTTTTCAGCCCGGCTCCAATCGCGGCAGGGATATCGCTGTACCGCAACCGGTCACGCGGGCCGAACCCGGGCTGGATACGGCCGAGGCTGTGCCTGCCGCCAATCCTGCGCAGATCCCGCAAGCCGCCCTTGTGGCGCCGAAACCGGAAAAAGTTGCGCCTACGACAGTGGCCAGCATGCCCAATGCAGCGATGGACGACCAGTCCCTGCGCAAGATGACATGGGAGACCCTGTCAAACCTCAATCAGGCTACAGGGCATGAAAAAGCCCCAGGCCAGCCCGGCAGCCTGCTGCACACCATCGTGCGTAGGTCATTGAACCAAGCCCCAAGCGGCGAAGGACCAGGTGGCAATGGCGCTGGCTCGGTTTCTGCCGCTACTCCCGATGTCTATGTCGTGCGACCCGGAGACAGCCTCGTCTCTATCGCCGAAGCGGTCTACGGCGATGTGAACATGACCGGCCCGCTCTTCGCCGCAAATCAGACTTTACTGACGCGGCCCGACGATCTGAGACCTGGTCAGACCTTGGTATTGCCGTCCAACTGACTACTAAGTGTAGCGGAACATTGCCAAAGTTTATTCTAGGTATTGACACCTCCACTATATGTTGACTGCTGCAATTTGATTCGTCTATAACTTTAGGTAGATCGCGCCAGACTGCCAATCAAAGGTGCGACATCGGGGACAATTCATGACGCAATCGAACGCCATTTCGCGTAACGCACCTCGTGTATCCAAAACGGATGTTTCGGCATGATGCGGCAGATTGCCCTTGGAACCGGCTTTATCGGAGTGACGCTTGGTCTGCTTTGGTTTGGGCTTGCCCCGATGGACCAACCCAACACCGACTATAACGAAGTCAGCCGGTCCGAGCCCGATCTCATGGGGCTGACACCCGCCTTGCCAAAGCCAACCGCGGCCACCGAGACCGTCGTTGTGGTTGAAACGCCCACCGCGGCGACATTTCAGGGGCCTAGTGAAGAGTTCGACGCCATCGAAGCCCTGCGCGCGATGAGCTATGGCATCATGAATGAACTTCAGGTGCCCGCGCCCAAGACTCAAGGCCGCCAGCAGGCGGCGCTGACCCCTGTGGTCACACCTCGGCCAGTCAGCGTGCACACGCAACCCCAGACCGGCAAGCACTACACGGTCCAAAAGGGCGACAGCCTGCCGGGCCTCGCCTTTCGATTTTACGGCACAACGGTGGCATATATGCAGATCATCGACGCCAACCCCGACCAGTTGAACGATCCGTCGGACCTGCGCGCAGGCATGACGTTGACGATACCAGAGATAAAGTAATCAGGCAGCAAGACCGGTAGTAACGAGCAGTCTCAGAGGGTCCTTCGGGATCCTCTTTTTTCTTGTCCGCTCAGCCCCAGTCGGCGGCCTGCATTTCGCGCAATCGGCTGGCCGTGCGTTCGAACTCAAAGCTTCCGGCGCCCTCGACATAGAGCATTTCAGGTTCGGCCGCTGCGCTGGCGATCAACCGAACGCGCGCCTCGTAGAGCGCGTCGATCAGGGTGACAAAGCGTTTGGCTTCGTTGAAATTCTGACGCGACAGACGCGGGATGTTTTCAAGCACCAGAACCCGCAACGTGTCGGCCAGTGCAAGGTAATCCGCCGGGCCAAGCGCCTGCCCGCACAGATCAAAGAACGTCGCCCGCGCCATGCCGTTGTGGAACCGCTCCAACACCACGTCGCGGCCCTTTACATGCAGCGTGTGCTTTTCCTCGTTGCCGTGGCTCAGCTCATCCCAAAGGACATCAATCCGCTGACGAGACTCTGCACCGGCGGGTGTGAAGAACACCTGCTCACCGGACAGGCGGTCCTGACGGTGATCCCGTTCCGAAGCCAGTTCATGCACTTCCATCCGCTGTTTCAGCAACTCGATGAAGGGTAGGAAAAGCTGACGGTTCAGGCCATCGCGGTACAGATCATCGGGCACCCTGTTCGAGGTGGTCACAATCACTGTGCCGGCGTTCATCATCTGCTCGAAGAGCCGTCCAACGATCATGGCGTCAGCGATATCGGTGATCTGCATTTCGTCGAATGCCAGAACCTTGACCGCATCGCTGATCGACTTGGCAACCGGTTTGATCGGGTCCGGGGCGCCCTGCTTGCGCAACTCGTGAATTTGCGACTGAACTTCCTGCATGAAGGCATGGAAATGGACCCGGCGCGCGGGAACGCTGAGCGTATCGACGAAAAGATCCATCAACATCGACTTTCCGCGCCCGACACCGCCCCACAGATACAGCCCCTTGGGCGGCTCTGGAGCCTTGCGGAACAGGCCCTTTTTCACCGGTGCCGCCACTTCGGCGCGAATACGCTCGAGCTGGGGCAAGGCCGCAAGCTGGGCATCGTCCTGCTTGATCTGCCCGTTCTGCACGCGGGCGGCGTAAGTGTCCTGAACGCTTGTCATGCGCTTGGCCTTAGCGGTTTGAGCAGCGATTGTGTAGGGGCAACGATGCATCAGAATGTGTGATGCATCCCTGCAAATTTTCTGAATTGACCAATCGTTCCTTTCCCGTAAAGCATGGCGCGTTAACGGAGACCTTCGATGCAAGCGCGCGCCCCACTGTTTACCCCCGTTCTGATCGTGGGGTGTCTGATCATCCTCGTCTCCTTTGCGATCCGAGCCAGTTTTGGTGTCTTTCAGATCCCGATCGCTGCCGAGTTTGGTTGGCTGCGCAGCGAGTTCAGTTTTGCCATCGCGATCCAGAATCTTGCCTGGGGGATTGGCCAGCCGCTTTTTGGCGCGGCAGCTGAAAAGATCGGCGATCGCAAGGCAATCATTCTGGGCGCGCTGGTTTATGCGGCGGGGCTGGTCCTGTCCAGCAAGGCCGTCAGCCCTGAAGCCATGCAATTGTCGGAAATTCTGGTGGGATTTGGCGTTGCCGGAACCGGGTTTGGCATCATTCTGGCGGTGGTTGGTCGCGCCTCAAGCGATGAAAATCGCTCGATGAGCCTGGCAATCACGACCGCTGCCGGCAGCGCGGGGCAAGTCGTCGGCGCGCCGACGGCGGAATACCTGCTGAATGTCATGCCGTGGCAGTCGGTCTTTCTGGTCTTTGCGGCTGTCATCCTTGGGGCGCTGGTGATGTTGCCCTTCATGCGAGCCCCCGCCGCAGCGAAGCCAGAATTGCAGCAAAGCCTTGGCGCCGCCCTGACCAAAGCCGCCAAAGACCCGTCCTTTTCGCTGATCTTCATCGGGTTTTTCAGTTGCGGCTATCAATTGGCCTTCATCACCGCGCATTTCCCCGCCTTCGTGTCCGAGATGTGCGGCCCGATTGCCGCAGGCGGAGTGCTGCACGGTCTGGGGGTCACCACAACATCGGCGCTTGGCGCCGTCTCGATCTCGTTGATCGGGATGTTCAACATTCTTGGCACACTGACCGCAGGCTGGCTGGGCAAGCGTTACTCGAAGAAATACCTGCTGGCGGGCATCTACACGGGCCGGACCATTGCGGCGGCACTGTTCATCGCAATGCCTATCACGCCGACCTCGGTGCTGGTGTTTTCGGCGGTGATGGGCGCGCTGTGGCTGGCGACGGTGCCGCTGACCAGCGGGTTGATCGCGCATCTCTACGGGCTGCGCTACATGGGCACGCTGTACGGGATCATCTTTCTCAGCCATCAGATCGGCGGCTTTCTTGGGGTTTGGCTGGGTGGCCGCTTTTATGACGTCTACGGCAACTACAATCTTGTCTGGTGGATTGGCGTCGGTGTCGGAGCACTCAGCGCCCTTGTCCATCTGCCGATCAGGGAAAAACTGACTGTCGCGCCTTTGCCTGCGGAATAACCGTCTTCAAACCGGGCTGACCCAGGTGGCGCGGATCGCTTCGATGACTTCGGCCTTGTGGGTATTGGGCAAGCCGTGGCCAGCGCCTTCGATCACCTCGTGCTTTGCGTCACGGTTCCATTGAGCCAGCTCTCCCATGGCGCGGATCGGAATGACTTGATCCTCGCGCCCCCAGATCGCCGTAACGGGAAGCCCCTCGCGCGATATGCGGCGATGCTGCTCGGATTGCTGATTGCGAAGTATCCCGCGCATAGATGCAAGCACCGAGCGGGAATAGCCCCAATAGTTCAACTCTCGTTCCAGAAGGTTGGACATGGCTGCGGCCTCGGGGTGGGCGGCGGCGTCAGCTTTGATCCCTTTGCGCAGGTTGCGCGGGAACCCAAGGTGAAAGGCCCAATCGCCGATCAACGGCCAATTGATCGCCCATCTCGCAAGGTTGCCCAATTCATGGCCCATCCCTGCAGGCGCCAGAAGGATCAGACGCCGCAGCCGATGCCCCTGCTCGGCTGCGAATTCTGTGGCGATGGCCCCGCCCATGGAATAGCCGATCAGGGTGATGTCGTCCTGCACGCCTTGATGATTCAAAAGTTCGGTCAGCTGCCCCATAAAGAATGCCGCGCCCTGCGGGCCGCGCGGTCGGTCAGAATAGCCGCGGCCATACAGATCATAGACCAGAACGCGAAACCCCAAGGCGCCCAGATCCTCGGCCAGACGTCGCCAGACGAATGAGGGCGTGGTCAGCCCATGCACACAGACCGCGACAGGCCCACTTGGCGCGCCAAGCCATTCATAGTGAGTCAGACCTTGGGAAAGCCGCGCAAATTGCCCCGGCGCGGTTTCGCGCGCGCGTGCGTTCATCGGCTTACGCGCCAGCTCTTGCCAAAACGGAAGCGACGCAAGGCCAAACCCGGCGACACTGGTGATGACCGTGGTCAGGCTCATGCGGCTTCACCCGCCGTCAGCAGACCCTTGGAAACAAGGCATTCGGCCCACCCCTGCGGCCCATCGAACAGATGGCCCTGCCAGCCGCGATTGCGGGCGGCCTCGATGTTTTCGGCGCGGTCATCGGTGAACAGCAAGCTTTCCGGCGGCAGGCCGCAGTCCTGTTCGACCATCTCGTAGATGCGCGCATTCGGTTTGATCACCCCCATATGCCCCGAGACATAGGGCCGGTCGAATTCGTTGAGGAACTCATAGACCGGAGTCGCAATCTGCCATGTACCGATGCCAAAGTTGGTCAAGGCAAAGACCGGCACGCCCTTGGCCCGCAAGGCGCGCAGCAGGCGTACCGAATGCGGGATGGCGGGTGTGGCAAGGTCCAGCCAGTGGTCATGCCACATGCGGATTTCATCGCGCCATTCCGGGTATTTCTCGGCCCAGTCATAGATGGTCTGGCGGAAATCGTGGCCAGTATCGACAAGATCGTTCATGCCGTGCAGATCGACCTGCGCGAACATCTGCTTGCGACGGGCCTCCCCGATGGTCGCATCGTAAAAGCGTTCGGGTTGCCATTCGATCAGCACGTTTCCGATGTCGAAAACCACAGCCCTGATCATGCCCCGGCCCCCTTGGCTTTGCGCAAACACCGCTCGAGCGCGTCAAGAAAGCGGCTGCGGTCGGCTTTGGAAAAGCCCTTGCCGCCGCCTTGCCGGAACGGATCAGCCGAGCGCAGGTCAGCCATCAGGTCACGCATGGCCAATTGCTGACCGATGTTGCGTTCATCTAGGATCGAGCCGTCATGGCGCAGCACCTGCGCCCCCGAGGCCACGCATTTCGCCGCCAAAGGCATATCCGAGGTCACGACCACATCCCCGGTTTTTGCCCGGTCCGCGATCCACATGTCGGCCACATCCGGGCCTTCTGGGACAATCACCGTTTCGACAAACGGGTTCTGCGGGGGCCGCAGCCCGCCATTGCTGACCAGCTTCATGGGGATCTTGTGGCGGGTGGCCACGCGCTCGGCCTCTTGTTTGACGGGGCAGGCGTCGGCGTCGATGAAAAGGGTCGTCACGCGTGCAATGCCTCGGCATGAAAGGCGATGTGATCCTCCATGAAAGAGGAAACGAAGAAATAACTATGGTCATACCCCTTCTGGATGCGGAACGTGCCTTCCTGGCGGCGGGCAGCCATCGCTGCGGACAGCGCCTCGGGCTTGAGCAGGTCAAGGAAATTATCGCTGCCGCCCTGATCAATCAGGATCGGGCCTTCGAACCCCTTGTCCCGCATCAACAGCGTCGAATCGTGCTTGATCCATGTGCTTTCATCGGACCCAAGATAGGCGCCCAACTGCTTGCGGCCCCAATCGCTGGCTGTTGGATGGGCAATGGGGGCAAAGGCGGACACACTGGAAAACCGTCCCGGCAGATTCATCGCCAGGGTCAAGGCGCCGTGGCCGCCCATGGAATGGCCCGTGATGGCCTGCCGATCCAGATCAATCGCGAAACTGTCGCCCAGCAGGGCTGGCAGTTCTTCGGCCACATAGTTCCACATGCGAAAATGCGGCGCCCATGGGTCCTGTGTGGCGTTCACATAGAACCCGGCGCCCTGCCCCAGATCATAGGCCTCGTCATTGGCCACGCCTTCACCGCGCGGCGACGTGTCGGGGAACACCAGCGCGACGCCAGCCTCGGCGGCCCAACCTTGGGCGGCGGCCTTGGTCATGGCATTTTCGTGGGTGCAGGTCAGGCCCGACAGATACCACAGCACAGGCACCGGTCCGTGCGCCGCGTCTTCGGGCAGGAACAGCCCAAAGGTCATGTCGCAATTGCAAACCGTAGACTTGTGGGAATAGACCCCTTGCACGCCGCCAAAGCACTTGTTTTCGGATACGATTTCCATCTGCTCCCTCCATTGGCAAAGCTGCCCCTTGGAGGGGCTAAATCATGCCCCGTAACGTGCCATGAAGGTTTCGATAGCGCCATCCAAAATCCGGTCGACTTCGTGCTGTTCAAAGTCGGTTTGCAGGCCAAAGATCAGCTTGGGCCACAGATCGGCCTTGCACAACTCGGCGAACTGGTCGGCGGCAAGGTTCATGTCGTCGATCACCAATTCGCCCCGCGCCCGCGACTGTTCCAGATAGGTGGTCAGCGCGCGGCGCATGGTCATCGGACCACTTTGATAGAACTGGCGGCCGAGCTCTGGGAAACGATCGGATTCAGCCACGCAGATACGAAAGATGCGCTGCCCCATTTCCGAATAGATGAACGACAGGAACCGATGCCCCGCCTCGCGCAGCACCTCGCGCGGCGGTCGGGACAGATCCATTGTCACCAGCGCCTCGTCTGCCTGACGGCAGCATTGATCCGAGGCGACCTCCATGAACAACAGCCGTTTGTCCGGGAAATAGCTGTAGAGCGTGGCCTTCGAGACCCCTGCCGCACGGGCGATGTCATCGACACTGGCGCCCTCAAAGCCGTCGCGCAAGAAAATCTCACGCGCGCCATCAAGCACCTGATCGAATTTCCGGCCTTTTCGGACCACGGCCTCAGTTGTCATAGATATATTCCATCGCTCCACTATAAACCGAACGGTTCAGTTTCAGCAAGCGCGGCGCGTCATTTGCAGACCGAGCTGGCGGCTTGGCCCGGAACACAGCCTTGGGTCGAAATGTCGGGCTGCGCGGGCGGAAACGTCAGGTCCGGCAAGGACATTGTTGGAACACCCGCAAAGGCAGCCGAACTGCTGACGGACAGGATTAAGGCAAATGCGAAGGATTTCATGACTCGCTCCATCTGAACTGTTTCGTTCACCTATCTAAACCGATCAGTTCAGAACGCAAGGGGAATCTAAACCGATCAGTTCACTTTTTGCCGCTTGAAGCCGGGCGCCGATCGGATAGATTAGAACCATTCTAATCATGAGGTCACCCATGCGCTATCTCACGCAACGTCGGCACTTCAAGGATCTGTCAGAACAGGAGGTTCTGGCGCTGGCGATTTCCTCGGAAGAGGACGACGCCCGCATCTATCGCTCCTACGCCGAAATGCTGCGCACGGACTTCCCGGACACCGCCAAGATCTTTGACGGCATGGCCCGCGAGGAAGATACCCACCGGCGGGCGCTGATTACCATGCACACAAAGCGGTTCGGTGACGTGATCCCCCTGATCCGGCGCGAACATGTTGCGGGCTACTACGCACGGCGCCCCGTCTGGCTGACCAAGAACCTGCCGCTTGAACGCATCCGCGAAGAAGCGGCCGCCATGGAACAGGACGCTGAGCATTTCTATCTTGAAGCGGCCAAGCGAAGCACTGACGCCGAGACGCGCAAACTGCTGGGCGATCTGGCTGCGGCGGAAGCGGGCCACCAATATTCCGCAGAGCGGCTTGAACGCGAACATCTGGACGACGACGCCCGCGAACGCGAGGGGCTGACCGCCCATCGCCAGTTTGTGCTGACATGGGTGCAGCCCGGTTTGGCAGGATTGATGGATGGTTCGGTCTCCACCCTTGCGCCGATCTTTGCCACGGCATTTGCAACGCAGGACACATGGACCACCTTTCTTGTCGGGCTTGCGGCCTCGATCGGGGCGGGGATTTCCATGGGCTTTACCGAGGCGGCCTCGGATGACGGAGAACTGTCTGGGCGCGGATCGCCGGTGAAGCGCGGCATCGCAGCGGGCGTGATGACAGCGCTTGGCGGCTTGGGCCACGCCCTGCCCTACCTGATCCCGCATTTCTGGACGGCGACGATCATCGCTTTTGTCGTGGTCTTCGTAGAACTCTGGGCGATTGCATGGATTCAGAACAAGTGGATGGACACGCCTTTCCTGCGCGCGGCCTTCCAGGTGGTGCTGGGGGGCGCATTGGTCTTTGCGGCGGGGGCGCTGATCGGATCGGGCTGATCGGGTGGGCATAACCTGCCCGCAGCCCCTTGACGCTTGTGCGCTTCCTGCCTGTTCGGTATTCAATCCAAACAAATTCCGCGGGAGGAACCACAGTGCTCAAGCGTTCATTCGACAAATCCAAACTGCCCAGCCGTCATGTAACCGAAGGCCCCGAACGAGCGCCGCACCGATCCTACTATTATGCCATGGGCATGACCGAGGACGACATTCACCAACCTCTGGTTGGCGTGGCCACCTGCTGGAACGAGGCCGCACCCTGCAACATCTCTCTGAACCGGCAGGCGCAAGCCGTGAAGCTGGGCGTCAAGCAGGGCTTTGGCACCCCACGTGAATTCACCACCATCACTGTCACCGACGGCATAGCCATGGGCCATGAGGGCATGCGCTCGTCGCTCGCATCCCGCGAAGCCATCGCCGACACGGTCGAACTGACAATGCGCGGCCATTGCTACGATGCCGTCGTTGGCCTTGCCGGGTGCGATAAATCCCTGCCCGGCATGATGATGGCCATGGTGCGCCTGAACGTCCCGTCGGTCTTTATCTACGGCGGCTCGATTCTGCCCGGCAGAGCGCCCCAGCTGGATGAGATCCCCGAGGATTTCCGCACCCGCGACCTGACCGTACAGGACATGTTCGAGGCGGTTGGCCGCCATCAGAACCACGAGATGTCCGATGCCGCATTGGACATGCTGGAACGCGTTGCCTGCCCCTCGGCAGGAGCTTGCGGCGGTCAGTTCACTGCCAACACCATGGCCTGCGTCTCCGAGGCGATCGGACTGGCCTTGTTTAATTCATCCGGCATGCCTGCCCCCTATGAATCGCGCGACCAGTACGGCGAAGCCTCGGGACTGGCGGTCATGGACCTGATTGAAAAGAACATCCGCGCCCGCGATATCGTCACCCGCAAGGCGATGGAAAACGCCGCGCGCGTGGTTGCCTGCACCGGCGGATCGACGAACGCCGGTCTGCACCTTCCCGCTATCGCGCACGAGGCCGGGATCGAATTCTACCTTGATGACGTGTGCGATATCTTCAAGGACACGCCCTACTTCGTCGATCTCAAGCCCGGCGGCCAATACGTGGCCAAGGACCTGTATGACGCCGGCGGCATTCCTGTCGTGATGAAAGAACTGCGCAAGGCGGGTCTGATCCACGAAGACTGCATGACCGCCACAGGCCGCAGCATTGGCGAAGAGCTGGACCTGATCACCCGCGAAGCGGACGGCAAGGTCATTTATCCAATCGACACTCCGATCACCAAGACCGGCGGCGTTGTCGGCCTGAAAGGCAACCTTGCCCCGCAGGGCGCCATCGTCAAGGTTGCGGGCATCCCTGCGGAACAGCAGGTGTTCACCGGCCCGGCCCGCGTCTTTGAATGCGAGGAAGACGCCTTTGCCGCCGTCAAGGACCGCAAATACGAAGAAGGCGAAGTCATCGTGATCCGCAACGAGGGCCCCGCTGGCGGCCCCGGCATGCGCGAGATGCTGTCCACCACCGCCGCGCTGTCCGGTCAGGGCATGGGCAAGAAGGTGGCACTGATCACCGACGGTCGTTTCTCGGGCGCGACCCGCGGCTTTTGCGTCGGTCACGTTGGCCCCGAGGCGGCACAGGGCGGCCCCATCGCTCTGCTTGAAAACGGCGACATGATCACCATCAACGCTATGACCGGCGAACTGTCAGTTGATGTCAGCGACGAGATTCTGGCCCAGCGTAAAACCAACTGGAAAGGTCCGCGAGAGACGATCTATGCCTCTGGCGCGCTGTGGAAATACGCTCAGCTTGTGGGCGAGACCTACAAAGGTGCCGTGACCCATCCGGGCGGCGCCGAGGAGAAGCACGTTTACGCGGATCTTTGATCGGATGCGGGTCTTTTGCGTACTGAGTGTCTTGGTTGCCAGCCTTTTGTTGGCCGGGTGCGGTGCTACAGTGCCCGGCTCCAACACCGGGGCAGGGTCGGACAGCAAGGCAAACGGCCCGCTTTCCGGCCTGTTCACATCGACGGGTGGCAGCAAAGGGCCAACGCGGCCAAAGATGCCCATGCCCTTGGCCAAGGCCAAGCTGGCGGGTGGGGACGTGGTGGCGGCTGGCCCCGAAGGTTACTGCCTTGATCCGAAAACCGTACAATCGCGCGCATCGCGCGGCTTTGCCCTGATCGCGTCCTGCCAGATCCTGTCTGGCGGTGCGGTCGGAAACTGGGCCGAGCCTGTCTTGATCACCGTTACCGTTGGACCCAAGGGCGCATTGGATGACCTGCCCTCGCCCGCCGCGCTGGCGCAGGCGGCCGGGGCTGAATTACTGGCCGGCGAAACCGCCCCCGGTTTCGTTGCGGCGAATCTTGATCGCGGCGGCGACGCGCTTCTGGATGGTGGCGACAAACACTACTGGCGCGGCGCTTTTGTGCTGAACGGCCGCCTTGTCGGCCTTGCGCTTTATGCCCCCGAAGGCAGTTCCTATGCGGCGCAACAAGGCGGCGGCATGCTGGCCAGGGTCAAAGCGCAAATCGCGGCCCTCAGCCCAAACTCCGCTCCTGTCGTGGCAACACAAACAGGGACACCCGGGAAAAAGGGCAAAAGCCTGTTTGGCCGTTTATTCGATGGGAAGGATTTGCCATAATACTGAAAAGGGTTCAGCAAGGACCCAAGGTATCTGGCAGAAAACGGGGCAACGTATGGCAGGCGAAAAGCAGGGGTTTCTGACGCGCGCCATTCAGCTGGGCACTTTGCGTCGGTGGTCCCAGATGGCCAAAGCCGCCCCCAAGACCGATCTGCCGGAACTGCGCCAGCAGCGCAGCGTCGCCCGCAGGTTGAAGGCGCAAGTCGATCAGTTGATCCATGTGGCGGATGCCCGTCTCGCCCTGCCCTTGATCGGCAATCAGGCCTTTCCGCGCCCACAGGATGCCGATTGGGCATGGCGTCCAGAAC
Organism: Pacificoceanicola algae; assembly: GCF_049341065.1. Classification (NCBI taxonomy): domain Bacteria; kingdom Pseudomonadati; phylum Pseudomonadota; class Alphaproteobacteria; order Rhodobacterales; family Roseobacteraceae; genus Pacificoceanicola; species Pacificoceanicola algae. The sequence goes on from NZ_JBMPIX010000015.1 coordinate 60,428, forward strand.
TTTGGTGCGGGCCGCTTCCGACCCCCGGCATTTCCTCGGTCCGCTCGCAAAGCATGTTGGGCCGGGAAGCGACGTTGTTCCACGACTGCGCGCAATCCGAACTGACCCTGCGCCAGCTGCGCAACATGCGCGAGGCTGATCTTGCCGCTTATGGCTTGCGCATGGATGTCTTTCGGTTTGACGGCTCGTACCTGTCACTGGCCATCGACCTGCCCGAGGCTGCAAATCGTGGTCTGACCCGCAAACACCTGATCCGCATCGAAACCATTGTCGAAATGGAGAAGCGGCTTGAGATTTTTGCGCGGCTGAACATCAAGCACGGCCCGAATACCGAACAGATCGTGCGCGAACTGCCCCTGCACGAAGATGATATTCGCGTCGAGTTCGATCTGGCCTATACCAAGCTGAACGAAAAGCGGATCGAACGCATGTGGCTGGACCTGATCTTTGAGGGGCCGCAGATGAATCAGGTGATCCTGCGGGATCTGACCTTTAGCCGCCGCAAGCGGGCGGAACTGTAACAAGGAACCGGGTATGAGCTATTTCGAACTGACCAAAACCCGTTTCAAGGAAGGCGTCTGGGAGGGGCTTCTGACCGCCAAGGTCAAGGACTCGGGCGCCCCCGAGATTGCCGTGACGCTACGCGATCAACCGGTGCGCGGCGTCACCGTCACCGAAACCAGCCAAGCGGGGCGCTGGGTGGTGGAAATCCCGGTCCCGGTCGAAGCCGTGGGCGACGGCGTGCAGACCTTTCTGATCCTCGACGCCAATGCCGACACAGTTCTGGAAAGCTTTACACTGATCGCCGGAGAAGTGCTGGGCGACGACATCCGTGCCGAGGTTGAACTTCTTCGGGCCGAACTGGACATGCTCAAACGCGCTTTCCGCCGCCATTGTCTTGAAACGATGTGAAAGGGCTGGACGTTCAGCCTGCGCGCCATCCGGACTCGACTCGCGGCCTATCGCGATTTAGAACAAAAAGAGAACAACTGCCGGTTCTCTTATGCGTCATCGTCGTATCCTCTCGCTCTGGTTTCCACGCCTTGGCGCCGAACGCCTGATCCGGGCCGAGCCTTGGCTGGCCGAGGTGCCCTTTGCCGTGGTCGGCGAAGAGGCGCAGGCACAGGTGGTGACCTCGCTTTCCGAAAAGGCCTCGGAGGTGGGAATCTATCGCGGTCAGCCATTGCGCGATGCCCATGCGGTCTGCGCCGATCTGATCACGCGCGCCTCGGTTCCGCACCGCGATGCTGCCTTTTTGAACGTGCTGCACCGCTGGGCCGGACGCTATTCCCCATGGGTTGCGCCCGAGCCGCCCGACGCGCTGGTGATCGACCTGACCGGCTGCGCACATCTGTTCGGGGGCGAGCCAGCCTTGATGGAGCAGGTGGCGCAGGATTGCGCCGATCTGGGGCTGAGCGTGCGGCAGGGGCTGGCCGATACGCTGGGCGCCGCATGGGCGCTGGCGCGGTTCACCGAACAGGACGGCGGCAGCCACCGCAGCGGCGACGCCATCGACCAAGAGGCGCGCGCCACCCGCTCCCGCGCGGGCAAGCGGCGGCATTGGGAACGCGGCGGCCTGCCCCCCGGCGCGCCAGCGCAACGCCTGCCGCAGGGGCGCATCGCCGGGGTCGGTCAAAGCTGGAGCGCGATTTCCCCCCTTCCCGTCGCCGCCCTGCGCATCGACGCCTATACCCAGAACCAGCTGAACCGCCTTGGCCTGCGCCGCATCAGCGATCTGATCGGCCAGCCGCGCGCCGGTCTGGCCCGCCGTTTCGGGCGCGGACTGGTTGACCAGCTGGACAAGGCCACCGGCAGCGCCCCCGAACCGATCAGTCCCGGCCGCGCCCCGGATCGCTTTTCGGCCCGTCTTTCGCTGCCGGACCCCATCGGGTTGGTCGAGGACGTCACCGAAGCGCTGGAGCGCCTGACCCAACACCTCTGCGCACGGCTCAAGGAAAAGGCGCGCGGCGCGCGGGTGCTGCGGCTCGAGGCGTACCGCGCGGATCACTCCATGCAGTGGCTGACGCTGAAATCGGCGGTGGCCAGTCACGATCCCGCACGGCTGATGCCGCTGCTGAAGATGAAGATCGATGAGATCGACGCTGGTACCGGCATCGATATGCTGCGCCTTGAGGCAATCCAGCACGAACCGATCCACGCCCGCACCATTGCCGGCCACGCCGAGGCCACCGCCCACGGGCAGGCCCGGCAGAAAAGGGGGCTGGAGACCGCAACCGAGGATCTGCTGAACCGCCTTGGGGCCCGCATCGGGATGGAGGCCATCACCCGCCGCCACCCCGGCAACAGCCACATCCCCGAGAAAGGCGCGCAGGTGCTGGCCGCCGCATGGTCCGCCCCGGCGCAGGGCTGGCCCCGGCACCCGGTGCCGCGCCCGCTGCAACTGTGGCGGCCCGAGCCGGTCCATGCCCCGGACACCCCTGCCCTGCCCAGTCGGTTCCGCTGGCGCGGGCGCGATTTCACCCCGTGCGGCGCCACCGGGCCGGAACGGATCGCGCCCGAATGGTGGCTGGACGACCCCGAATGGCGCACGGGTCCACGCGATTACTGGAGGGTCGAGACCGACAAGGGCGAAAGGCTCTGGCTGTTTTATGCCCACGGCGGGACGATGTCCTCGGGCTGGTTCTGTCAGGGAGAGTTTGCCTGACAGAACTGCGCCGGGGTGCTGGGTTTCGACGCGCAAACTCAGGCGCCGCTCCGCACCTCCCCGCGCTCTGGACGCGCTGCCTTTGCCGTGGCAAAAGCCGCGCGCAACTCCGCGAAAGGACCGCCCCCATGTTCATCGTCTCGCTGATCGCCAAGCCCGGCGCGCTCGACCCTGCCTTGGTCGACAACCTGCGCAACGCATGGGGCGGCGGAATGGCCGCGTGGCTTGCCGCGGACGAAGCGGCCGAGTTCCCGATCGAGCAGATCCCCAGCAATCTTGGCGCGGTTCGCGCGTCGATCGCGGATCAGGCCGACCTGAACATCCTCCCCGCCGACAACCGTCGTAAAAAGATGCTGCTGGCGGATATGGACAGCACAATGATCCAGCAAGAATGCATCGACGAGCTGGCCGAGGAGGCGGGCGTCGGCGCACATGTCAAAGAGATCACTGCCCGCGCCATGAACGGCGAGCTGGACTTTGAAGGCGCCCTGACCGAACGGGTTGCGCTGCTGCGCGGCCTGCCCGAAAGCGTCATCGACAAGGTCGTGCAGGACCGCATCACCCTGATGCCCGGCGGCCGCGCGCTGATCGCTACGATGAAGGCGCACGGCGGGCACGCGGCGCTTGTCTCGGGCGGGTTCACGGCCTTCACCACCCGGGTTTCCGCGCTGCTCGGCTTTGATGAGAACCGGGCGAACACGCTGTTGATCGCAGATGGTCACCTGACCGGAGAGGTCGCTCGCCCCATTCTGGGCCGTGAGGCCAAGATCGAAGCGCTCGAACAAATCGCCGCCCGGATCGGTATCCGCGAGGATGAGGTGATCGCCGTGGGCGATGGCGCCAACGATCTGGGGATGCTGGGCCGCGCCGGTCTGGGGGTCGCCCTGCACGCCAAGCCCGTGGTGCAAGAGCAAAGCGATTGCCGCGTGAACCACGGCGATCTAACGGCGCTTTTGTACCTCCAGGGCTATGCCCGAGACGAGATCACCGGCCTCTGACCACATTTGACGCAGGACAGCACTTTGACCTTCCAGTGACTGGAGCCCCTATCTATCGGGCACAGACATCACTGCAAAGGGGCCATAATGGCCGATCACGCTTTTCGTTTCGAAGTTACCGGGTTGAATTGCGCCGGATGCGCAGGCCGCGCAGAACGCGCCTTGGCCACTGTTCCGGGAGTGTCCGAGGCACGCGTGAACCTTGCCAACCGCATGGCACAGGTCGAGGGCGAAACCACGAGTGAGGCACTGCGCGAGGCACTGAAGTCCGCAGGCTATCCAGCCGCGGAATCCCGCCAAAGACTGTCGATCCAGGGTATGAACTGCGCCTCCTGCGTGGGCCGGGTGGAACGCGCGCTGCTCGCTGTGCCCGGCGTGTTGGACGCCCGCGTCAATCTTGCCTCGGAAACCGCCGAGATCACCGTCCTTGCGGGCGCGGTCGAGGCCGCGCAACTGGCCAAGGTCGTGATCGAAGCGGGCTATTCCGCCAGCCCAACCCAAGACAACGCACGCAGCGAAACCGAAGATCGCCGCGAGACCGAGACCCAAGAGCTGAGGCGTGATCTGACCATTGCCGCCGCCCTGACGCTGCCAGTTTTTCTGGGGGTCATGGGGTCGCATATCATCCCCGGCATGCATCACTGGATCATGGCAACCATCGGTCAAACCACTTGGTGGGCGGTTCAATTTGTCCTGACCACGCTGGTTCTGATCTGGCCTGGGCGGCGTTTCTTTCGCATCGGCCTGCCGCTGCTGGCCAAGGGCGCGCCGGACATGAATTCGCTTGTGGCACTGGGCACGTTGGCGGCGTGGAGCTATTCCACCGTCGCGCTTTTCGCGCCCACCCTGCTGCCCGAGGCCAGCCGCGCCGTCTATTTCGAAGCCGCTGGCGTGATCATCAACCTGATCTTGCTGGGGCGTTTTCTTGAGGCCCGCGCAAAGGGGCGCACAGGGGCTGCGATCCGGCGGCTTGTGGGCCTGCGCCCCGACACCGCGCGGGTCGAACGGGACGGTGCAATAACCGAAATCCCAGTCGATCAGATCACCACCGGGGAAACGTTGCACCTGCGTCCCGGCGAACGCATCGCCGTCGATGGCGAGGTGCTGACCGGGCGATCCTACGTCGATGAAAGCACGATCACCGGAGAGCCGGTTCCGGTTGAGAAACTGCCGGGCGCGGCTTTGGTCGGCGGCACGGTGAATGGTCAGGGCGCACTGAGTTTCCGCGCCACGGCAGTTGGCGCCGACACGATGCTGGCACGAATCATTGCGCTTGTCGAAGACGCTCAAGGCGCACGCCTGCCCGTGCAGGCCTTGGCGGATCGTGTGGTGCGCTGGTTCGTACCTGCGGTGATTGGCCTTGCGGCCCTGACGGTTCTGGCGTGGTTGATCTTTGGTCCGGGGCTGACCTTTGCACTGGTCGCAGGCGTTTCGGTGCTGATCATTGCCTGCCCTTGCGCGATGGGTTTGGCAACGCCGACCTCGATCATGGTTGGCACCGGGCGAGCTGCCGAACTGGGCGTTCTGTTCCGCAAAGGGGATGCCTTGCAACGGTTGGATGAGGTCAAGGTCATTGCCTTTGACAAGACCGGCACCCTGACCGAAGGGCGCCCCGAACTGGTGAGCTCTGTCGCCGCAGACGGGTTTGATGCGGCGCGCGTTCTGACACTTGCGGCCAGCGCTGAACAGGGGTCAGAGCATCCGATCGCGCGCGCCATGGAACGCGCCGCCGGACCAAACCTGCCAAAACCCGATGAGGTGGAGGCGGTTCCCGGCCATGGGCTGCGCGCAAAGGTGGACGGGCAGGTGATCCTTGTCGGTGCGCCGCGCCTCATGGCCCGTGAGGGGGTTGATATCTCCCCGCTTGGCGCTGCCTTGGAAGAGATGGAACACAAGGGCCAAACCCCGGTTCTGGTGGCGGTGGACGGGCGCATTGCAGGCGCATTTGCCGTGGCGGATCGCGTAAAGCCCGGGGCCCGGGCCGCGATTGACGCGCTGCGGGCGCGCGGATTCGAGGTCGCCCTGATCACCGGCGACACCCGCGCCACCGCAAATGCCATCGGCGCTGAGTTCGGCATTCCCCATATCGAAGCCGAGGTCTTGCCGGAAGGCAAGCTTGACGCCGTAAAACGCCTGCGCGACCAATTCGGCCCAGTTGCCTTTTGCGGCGACGGCATCAACGACGCCCCGGCCTTGGCCGAGGCCGATGTCGGGCTGGCCATAGGCACCGGCACAGACGTCGCCATCGAAAGCGCCGACGTGGTGCTTGTCTCGGGCGAATTGTCGGGCGCGGTGAACGCCGTGCTGGCCAGCCAATCGGTCATGCGCAATATCCGGCAGAACCTGTTCTGGGCCTTCGGCTATAACGTCGCGCTGATCCCTGTGGCGGCAGGGGTTTTCTATCCGCTGACCGGCTGGCTGTTGTCACCGATGCTGGCGGCCGGGGCGATGGCCATGTCGTCGGTCTTTGTCATCTCGAACGCCTTGCGGTTGCGCAGGTTGGGGGGCGCAGGCATTCCGGAAATCGCCGCGGTACAAAATCCCGAGGGAGTCCCGGCATGAACATCGGAGAGGTGGCAAAACAGGCAGGTCTGCCCTCAAAGACCATACGCTATTACGAAGACATCGGATTGATACGGCCCGACCGCACGGAAAACGGCTATCGTGACTTTTCCGACAGCGATCTGCACAAGCTGACCTTTCTCGCCCGCGCCCGCGAACTGGGCTTTTCCATCGAAGACTGCCGCGCCCTGATGGCGATGTACGAAGATGAAAGCCGCGCCAGTTCAGACGTGAAAAAACTGGCCGAAGAACACCTGAAACGCGTTGACGAGAAGATCGCGCAGTTGCAGGCGATGCGCGACACGCTCAGCCATCTGGTCCACGCTTGCCACGGCGACAACCGCCCCGATTGCCCGATCCTTCAGGATCTTGCAGAGGGTACGGAATAAAGGTGGATTGACGCCCCTTGGCGGATCGCGGCATTTACCCGCCAAGGAGACCTACTATGACCGATCGCTACGCCGTTTTCGGCAACCCTGTTGTGCAGTCCAAATCCCCGATGATTCACGCGCGCTTTGCCGCTGAGACCGGGCAGGACATAGAATACGGCAAGATCGAAGCGCCGGTGGGCGGCTTTGCCGCCGCGCTGCACGCCTTCGCTGCCGAGGGCGGCAAGGGTTGCAATATAACCGCCCCCTTCAAACTGGACGCCTATGCGCTGGCCACCAAGATCACCGAAGCGGCGCGGCTGGCAGGATCGACCAACACCCTGCGGTTTGATGGTACCGAGATCGAGGCGCATAACACCGATGGCGTGGGGCTGCTGCGCGATATCGAAGTCAACCTTGGCCATCCGCTGCGCGACAAGCGCGTATTGATGCTGGGCGCAGGCGGCGCGGTGCGCGGGGCTGCTTTGCCACTTTTGCAGGCTGGCCCGGCCGAGTTTGCCTTGCTGAACCGTAGCCCCGAAAAAGCCGAGGCGATCCGCGACATGCTGGCGGATTATGGGCAAATCACCCTGTGCGACCCCAAGCAAACCGAAGGGTTCGACATTGTCCTCAACGGCACCTCGTCCAGCCTGACCGAAACCTGTCCGGCCCTGCCGAGTGGGGTCTTTGACGGCTGCGCGCTGGCATATGATCTGTCTTATGGAAAGGGTTTGACGCCCTTTCTCAAGGCGGCTCAGGCTGCGGGAGTTCCGAAGCTTGCTGACGGTGTTGGCATGCTGGTCGAACAGGCCGCCGAGGCCTTTACCTGGTGGCGCGGGATTACCCCCGCCACCGCCGGTCTGATTCAGGAAATGACGATCCCGCTGACCTGAGGCTTACTGCTTTTGCAGGCGCTGAAGAACGCGGTCCAACTGCTTGCCCTGCCTGCTGGTCGGCGTCGGCGCGTCTTTGACCAGATTGTAGTACTCAGTCGGATCGTATTTCACCACGTTCAGCTTGAGATGGTCCGTGGTCAGCATGCCCAGCGAAGCCAGAACCTGATAAGACGCCAGCTGCCGGTCGATGGTGGCCGAGATCAGCCCCGCCTGCGCATCCAGAAGCTCTTGCTCGGCCTGAAGCACGTCAAAGGTTGTCCGGGCGCCAAGTGACGCCTCTTCGCGTACGCCGCGGAATGCAACGCGCGCGGCGCGGACCTGCCGTTCGCTTGCGTCGATGCTTGCCACCGCCACCTGCAAAGTCGCATAGGCAGTCGTCACATCCTGCGTCACGCCATGGCGCACCGCATGCAGGTTGCCCCGCGCAGCGTCCCGCTGGGCGCGAACCTTGCGGGCCTGCGCGCTCAGCCTGCCACCTTTGTAGATCGGCCCTGATGCCCCTAGGGTAATGGACCCGATCCGTGAATAGGTTCCATCGCCAAGATCGTCCGTCGCGGCAAGTCGCCCTGAAAGAGATACAGTTGGTTTCATCTCGGCTTCGGCCTGTTTGAGGGTCAGCTCCAGAGCGAGGATCTGATGTTGCACTTGCCGCAGGTTCGGATGCAAACGCAGCGCCGTTGCAGCCCCTTCGGCCTGCGCCGGAAGGCGCGGCAAGGATTTTGGCGCGACCAAGTTGCCGGGCTTGCGCCCAATGACCGAAGTGTATTCAGCGCGTGCAATATCCAGATCACCCTGCGACGACGCCAAGGCACTGCGCGCGGCCGCGAGCCGGGCCTCGGCCAACGCCACGTCGGTCCGGGTGACTTCACCCACCTCGAAACGGTCACGCGCGGCGCGCAATTCAGTCTGGATCACGCGGACGTTGTTTTGGCGCAGGCTGACAATCTCCAGCGCGCGGCGCACGTTCAGGAAAGCCGCGACCCCGCGGTACAACACTTGCTGTTCAATCGAAATCAGCGTTTCGCGTGTGGCCAGAACGCTTTCCTTGGCCGCCTCCAGACCCAATTGATTCCGTCCGAAATCGTACAGCGTATAGCTGGCGATCAGCGCGACGGTGGATTCCGTGTTCGCCACGCCGCCGCTGCGCAGGGCCGTTTTGGAATAGCCAAAGGTCCGTTTGATTTCCGCTGCCCAGTCCAGAGTGGGACGCAAGGCCGACATCGCGATTGCCACGTCTTCATCCGCTGCGCGCAGAACCGCGCGGTTCTGCTCCAACAGGCCGCTATGATTGTAGGCCGAGGTCAGCGCATCTGCCAAATTTTCTGCCCAAGCCGACCCTGTCATCAGCACCGAGAGCGTTGCGACCGCCGCAAAACGGCGAAAGGCCTTGTTCATTCCGGTCACCTTCATCCGCGTTTCTCCATGCCTCACACTCAATTTTCTGAATACTTGGTAGCGCCGCCACGAAGGGCTGTCAAAACAACACTTGCGCCGCGACTTTCTGAACCAATCAGTTCAGAATCAGAATTCACCGGCATTTGTTTCGCTTTCGATCAATGGGGTCAAGGCTTTCTGGTTTCAGTCAGGCGCATAAGGGCGCCATTCAAAGTCTCGCATAAGTCAGAATGTTACGCCATAGACCCGAAGACTGACGTCGGCCATGCGTTGCACAAGCACCGCATTCTTACCCGCAACGGCGTGGCAGCCGGTACCGCACCAAACTTCGGAAAATTTTCTACGCAATGAGAACGAAGGGCGCATTCCTGCCATCTTTGCAACACCTCCGCGCCGAGGCCGCATTGTGTTGTGGGTCAAACGAAACAACCGACACAAACAAGATTGCTCTGCGGTCCAGAGGAGCGAGCGCTGTGAACACTACAACGCAAGAGCAGTTGGCCGACCTGCCACATTCTGTCGGCGACGAGCTGCCACCCAGAACACAACTGTGCTATGGCCAGTACACAATTGAGAAGTTTCTCAACTCGGGTGGCTTTGGCGTCACCTATCTTGCGTTTGACAGCCTCGGACGCAAGGTCGTGATCAAAGAGTGCTTTCCCAATTCAATGTGCTGCCGTTCCGGCGACTTTGTGCGCGTGCGGTCCCGTTCGTTCCAGACGGATTTCGAACGCATTCTGGAACTGTTCGAAAAGGAGGCGCGGGCGCTGGCCCACATCCAGCACCCCAACGTGGTGGGCGTGCACCAGATTTTCAAAGACAACGGCACGACCTACATGGCGCTCGACTATGTCGAAGGTCTCGATCTGCTGGATGTGATCGAACAAAAGCCTGAACTTCTGGGTCCCGAACAGATCAAGATCTTCCTGCGCGAGCTTTTGGCCGCGCTCAGCTATGTTCATTCCAACGGCATCCTGCACCGGGACATCTCGCCCGACAACATTCTGCTGGACCATGAGAATACTCCGATCCTGATCGACTTTGGCGCCGCGCGAGAGGGCGCAACCCGTGCTAGCCGCATCCTGTCGCGGGTCCACACGGTCAAGGACGGGTATTCACCGCAAGAGTTTTACCTTGCTGGCAGCATGCAATGCCCATCCAGTGATCTTTATGCTCTGGCGGCAACCTTCTACCACATGATTACTGGCTTTCCGCCGCCCAACAGCAACCTGCGTCTGGCCGCCGTGGCGGAAAACAATCCGGACCCGCTGGAACATCTGACTGGCAAATATCCGGACTACGATCCGCTGCTTCTGGAAACGATAGATCAGTGCCTGAGCCTGTTTTCCAGAGACCGCATCGAGAGCGCCGAGGTTTGGTTGCAAATCATCGAAGAGGGCCACCGTCAGCCAGTACAGGTTCCGACAGTCCGTGAAGAAAAACAGATCGAGCTGAAGATCGCTGCCCTCGTCGAAGAAAATCACCAGGCCATCAAGGAAGAAGAGGCCCGCGCGCTTGAAATCGCCATTCAACCGCCCCCTGAACCACCAGAAGACCCCGCCGCAATAGCCGAGCGTGAATACTGGGCGATCCTGACAGAAGAGCTCCCCGAAGAGGATGACGAAGACGATCTCGACGAGGATTGGGAAGAGGACATGGCCGACGCAGAGGACCCTTGGGACGAGAAGACAGAGGACGAAGTCGAGTTGGAGGAACAGGCCATCGCCGCGATGTCCGCAGCCTCTGCACCGCGCAAGCGGTTTTCGCTGGCGGCTCTGCTTCCGTGGTCAGGCCGGAAGCGGCGCGACACGCAAAACATGCAACCCCTTTAAATTTGGAATGAGCAGATGAGAAACCTCAGAGATGTAATTGTGCGCCGTCGCCCGTCGCTCGGCTCGGGCACTGAACCCGAAACGGTAGTACAGGACAGCGTTGCGCCACCAGAACCGCCGCGCGCCCATGACCAGCCGGATTTCAAACGGGACATCTTCCTTGATGCCGCGCGCGAGGCTCGTAACCATGTGCCCAAACCCGTCCGGCCGAAAATCCATGATCAACCGGATTGGTCGAAATCGTCTGAAGCTCAGGCAGGCCTTCCCGAGGCCAAACTGGCGGAACCTGTTTCCGCCGCGCCTGAGGCCAAAGCCACGCCAACCGCTGGCCCTGCCCCCAAGATATGGGATCTGCAACCGGACATCGAGGATGTTGCACCGCGTGTGATTCAGGCTGTCAACAACGCGCCCGAGACCCCCAAGCCCGTACCGGCCGCCCCCCCTGTCCCGACCCAAGCCAAGCAGCCTGTACAGGCAGCGCCGCGACGCGCCTCCTCTGAACGGGTCAAGACCCGCCTTCTGGGCTTTCACGCGCCGGACGTGGGCGCGGATGTTTTTGACGCCGAAGCCGTCAAGACCAGCGCCGCTACGCCTTTCTTCCCGATTGGCTGGCTCGTGGTCGTCGAAGGCCCCGGGCGCGGTGCATCATTTACTCTGACTGCGGGCCTGTCGACCATTGGCCGCGATGCGGATCAGACTGTGGCCTTGGACTATGGCGACACGAGCATTTCCCGCGAAAGGCACGCCTCGATCGCCTACGACCCCGAGGAAAAGCGCACCTATGTCGGCCACGGTGGCAAGTCCAATATCGTGCGCCTGAACAACAAACCCCTGCTGACGACCGAGGAACTCTCGGATGGCGACATGATCAAGATCGGCAAGACCGTCCTGCGCTTTGTCGAATTCTGCGGCGAAGCTTTCTCGTGGTCCGAAGAGGCTGACGCGGACGGAACGCGTGATGACTGAACTGGCGACAGATGCCACAGCCAAGATGGATATTGGCCAGCGCACCCGCCAGGAAGATGCGGTTATCGCTGATTTCTCGCAAGGGGCGCGGCTGGGGCTAGCGGTACTGTCTGACGGCATGGGCGGCCATGAGGATGGCGATCTCGCCAGTCGCGTCATTGCCGGTGAAATGTTTGGCGAGCTGTTCTTTTCCGCCGCCCGGCCCGACGCGCTTTTGCACGATGCGCCGACGACCTTTCAGCACGCCCTTTCGGTCGCCAACCGGAAGCTGCGCAATCAGGCCAAGGCCGGTGTTCTCAGCGATACGTCCGGCGGCACGCTTGTCTCGGTCGCGGTCGTTGGCGGGCAGTTGCACTGGATTTCCGTGGGAGACAGCCCGCTTTACCTCTATCGCGACAAGACGTTGCGGCGGCTGAACGAAGATCACTCGATGGCGCCGCAGATCGACATGATGGTACGCGAGGGCCTGATTGACGACGAAGAAGGTCGCAATCACCCACAAAGGAATTGCTTGACTTCGGCAGTCACCGGCGCAGACATTCACAAGGTCGATTGCCCCCTGACGCCGACACCCTTGATGGCCGGTGACATCATCATCCTCGCCAGCGATGGCATCAACACCCTGCCCGACGAAGGCATCCTCGCGCTGACCCGCCGCTACAGGCACAAGGACAGTCAGCAGATCGCGCGGGAACTGATGAATGCCGTGCACAGTGTTGGTTCTCCGGACCAAGACAACACGTCGGTTGTGGTGATCAAAATGCAAGATCAGGCCCACAAGCATCGTAGCGCCCTGAGCAATTTTGCACGCGACATCTCGACCGCAACCGACGAGCGGTACACGCGCGTGATGACCTCTCTGGGGCAGGCCTTCCGGCCCAAGACACGGCACGTCGGGTCATGACCGGTCCTGCCATGAATAAAGCCGACGTTCTCGCGCGGCTCAGGGCGACCTCGACGGCCGATTTGTCGTCCAAGGCTCAGACCGTCTGCGCGTCGCTGATCAAAAAGCTGCAAAGCCCGGTCCGGCTTGGCCTGTTTGGTCTGCCTGATGCGGGCAAACGGCACATTCTGAACGTGCTGTTTGGCGAAACCATCGCAGATCCAGGCCTGCTCTTGCCCACTTTTGAGCTGACGCATGGCGCGATTGCAGAAACCGAGGCCGTCTTGCCCGACGGTGGGGCCGTCAACGCGCGGGGCTATCCAAGCCGCGAAATCGCCGATCTGATGCCGGTCTTCCTGAAGGTTCAGACACCGACACGCCAAATGCCTGACTGCGACGTACTGCTGGTTGCCGCCGATCCGACACCGTCCGACCTGACGGCAGCGCTGGCTTGGGCCTCTGCCCGGGTGGACGTGTCAATCTGGTGTTCCCGTCAATGGACGGATTTTGAACACCAGATATGGTCCGCCGCGCCCGAGACATTGCACAACCACGCCATTCTGGTTCTGACAGGCCATCATGACGATGCAGGTGCTCGGGCAAAGCGCGCCGTCAATCTCCAGCTTTTTCAGACCGTTCTGAGCCTGGACTTGTCGCAAAATTCACGAGTCGTTCCAAGCGTCAACAACGACAAATCGGCGACTGCCCTACTGTCGCATCTGACCAGCACCATTCACGAGGCGACCACACAGGACATGCTCGCCGCCGAATTGTTCTTGCACCGGTATGAGCCGCGCAGAGAGGTGCTGGCCGTTCCCGAGGCTGAGGCACCGCCCGAAGTGCCCGAGGCAACGCCGCCTTCCAATGTCGTGGCTCATCCAGCCATGGAAGCGCAAGGCCCGGACCAAGCCAAGCAGGATAAGGCGGACAAGGCCGAGGCGCATGTCGCGCTTGCCCGGGTCTTTCAGTTTGTCCGGCAATCGGCGGACGATCTGCGCCGATCTCTGCCCACAGGCCCGAACGCTCAGATGGACGTCGATCAAACCCTGAGCGAGATCGAAGCGATCTTTGAAACCCTTGCGGACCGGGTCTGCGATCAGGACGTGCTCGAATCCGCTTGGCCCCAACTATGCGGCGACATCCTTGAGGCGCGCGACCTCGCGCTTTTGATGCGGATCGAGGGCGGGGCCGACCAACTGGAAGACCTGGCAATGCTCCTTTTGCAGCTTCGCCAAGAGATCGAGGTCAAGCTGGCGGCATGATGCCATTGGCAGGCCCTCGGAACAAAAAAAGAAAATGAGGCACGGGACATGACCCGCAGTGACGACATTTCCGATTATACCGAGTTTGAGCAGACCGGTGCGCTGAACGCGTTCAAAGGCCTTGAGGATCTGGCCGATCGACTGGATGATCTGGAGGCTGATCTGACCGATATCAGCACCGACGCAGATCCGGCCATCGCGGCGAGTGTGCGCAAGCTGCGCCGCCAGATCCGCGATTTTGAGCCGAACATCACCATGGTCGGGCAGGTCAAGGCAGGCAAGACAACGCTGGTGAACGCGATGGCTGGCTGGCCCGATCTGTTGCCAGCAGATGTGAACCCCTGGACCTCGGTGGTGACCTCGCTGCACATGCAGCCAAACCTCAAACCCAACGAGCGCCGCTCGTCCTTCCGGTTCTTCAGCAATGAAGAATGGGATCGCCTGATCACACGCGGTGGGCGTGTAGGTGAATTGGCCAACCGCGCGGGCGCCGAGGACGAGCTTGAGAAAGTCCGCAAACAGTTGGACGAGATGCGCGAGAAATCGCAGGCCCGGCTTGGCCGCCGATTCAGCATGTTGCTGGGGCAGTCTCACGATTATGAAACCTTCGATGAAACCCTGATCCAGCGCTACGTCTGCCTTGGCGACGATTTCTGGGAAGAGGCGGACGGCAGTTTCGATCAAGGCCGCTTTGCCGACATCACCAAATCGGCGGACCTCTGGTTTGGCCAACAATCCCTGCCCGTCGGCCTGTGTATTCAAGACACGCCCGGCGTCAACGACACCTTCATGATCCGCGAGCAGATCACCATCAATGCGCTGCGCGGCGCAAAGCTGTGTGTGATGGTGCTGTCGGCGCAGCAGGCCCTGTCATCGGTGGACCTTGGACTTATCCGGCTGATCGCAAACGTCAAATCGCGCGATATCATCATCTTTGTGAACCGGATCGACGAATTGACTGACCCGGTCCGCGAGATGCCTGAAATCCGTCAAAGCATTTTGGACACGCTGAAGAAGTTTGACGGCCCGAGGGACGCCCAGATCATCTTTGGCAGCGGTTTCTGGGCCAGTCATGCCATCGCCAACACCTGTCACGAAATGGGCGAAGACAGTGCCGAGGCGCTTTTGGCCTGGGCCGAGGCGCAACTTGACGAAAACCTTATAAAGCTCGCTCCGCAAGAAATGGTCTGGCATCTTTCCGGGCTTCCCGCGCTTGGCGATGCCATATCAGAGCGGATTGAAAACGGAGTTGGAGCACGTCTGATCGAACGGCTGGACGCGGCCAAAAGCAACCTGCGGGCAAATCTCGTGATCAGCGATGCGATCACTGAGGTCCAGCCGGACGGCACGCGGGCGGCACGACTGTCCCAAAGCGAGCTGGCGGCCCGCCTCCACGACATCGAAACCAATGTCACAACGGCTTTGGACGCCCGTCTGTCGCAGGCCCACACGGCCTTTTTAACGCGGATCGAAAACGCCCATCAGACCTTTCTGGGTCGCGCGACCGCCTCGCTTGTCAAACATCTGGAACTCTATGGCGAAGAGGCGATTTGGACATACGATCCGGTTGGATTGCGCATGTTGCTGCGCACGGCCTACCGGGTTTTCGTGAAGTCCGCGACAGAGGCAGGCAGCGATGCGCTGGCCACAACTGCAATGCACATCACCGCGCTTTACCAAGACTGTCTTGGTCAAAGCGGCCGGGCACCGACCATCGTAGCGCCGCCTTTGCCAACAGCCAGCCCACCGATCGCGCTTGGTCAGACGATCGCGCTGGACTTGCGCGGCAGCTGGTGGACGCGGTTCTGGCGCAGACGGCGGGGCCATCAGGCGCTGTGCAATGATTTTGCCAACTTGATCTACGAAGAAACCTCGCCCGTCGTCACAGCTCTGCGGAGACAGAACGCTGACAGTTACTCGGTGGCGATACGTGCCGAACTGCGCGACTTCATTGCCTCGCAGCGCGCCCTTCTGGACGGGCTTTTCGATAAGGATAAGCCCGCTGCGGAAGCGCCTTGCCAGATCGGCGACACCGCAGGGCAACCCCGCATCCCGCTGCATCTCGACGAATACGCTTTAACACCAACGCCGACCTCACACATGGGGAGTTCAGAATGAAAGATGACCTTCAGAGCGCGCCGCGCAAACCTCGTTTGGCGCTCATGGGCGAATTCAGCGCCGGCAAGAGCACCCTTGCCAACCTATTGCTGGGCCGGGATATTTCCCCGGTTCAGGCAACTGCGACCCAGCTACCCCCTATCTGGTATAGCTATGGCGAGGCGGACACATACCGTGTGTTGCCCGATGGCTCACGCGAAACGATTGACTTGGAAAACTTGCGCGGGGCCACGCCCGACAACACATCGATGATCTCGATTTCCGCCACCACCAGCCTGCTCGAGGCTTGCGATCTGATCGATATGCCCGGAACCTCTGACCCGAATATGGCGGCCGATTATTGGGAAAGCTTCCTGCCGCAGATCGACTTCGTGATCTGGTGCACGCCTGCCACCCAAGCCTGGAGGCAATCCGAAGCGGCGATTTGGGAACTCATGCCGCCTCACCTTTGGGAAAACAGCCTGTTGCTGATAACCCGGATGGACAAGGTGCTGAGTGATCGTGACAAGGCGCGCGTCTTGCAGCGGGTGTCGCGTTCGGTCGAAGGGATGTTCTACGACGTGCTGCCGATCGCGCTCTTGCCCGCCCTTCAGGGCCGCGACAATCCCGAGGTTTTGAACCAGACGGGCGCAAGCGATCTTGTCGAACGGATGGTCGAAGTGTTCGAACGGTTCGAAGGAGAAGCAACGCCCGATCTTCGCGCGGTCGAAGACATGCCGCAACCGGCACCGCCAGCCGCACAGCCTAAGGAGGTTTCCAATCTCGGGTCCGGGAAAATCGTGCCGCGCCGCATTGTCCGCGACCCTTCGGAAAAAAATCATGCCCGTCCCGAGGCCCGATCCGCCATATAGGCTCGCGCAGTAAGCCGATCTTAACGGGTCTGAGGTCATGAAGAAG
This sequence comes from Pacificoceanicola algae, assembly GCF_049341065.1. Lineage (NCBI taxonomy): Bacteria > Pseudomonadati > Pseudomonadota > Alphaproteobacteria > Rhodobacterales > Roseobacteraceae > Pacificoceanicola > Pacificoceanicola algae. The sequence goes on from NZ_JBMPIX010000015.1 coordinate 77,270, forward strand.
CAGGAAGGCCCGCTTCATGACCAACGACGACTTTGGCAAATTCAGATCGCGCTTCGCAGGTTGCGAGGTGGTGATGCTTGCCGACATCTCGACCATGACAATCCTTGCGTCGGACAGTGCCATCAAGCTGGGTCAGGAACACCTTGATCGTCTTTGCACCGCGGCAAGCACGATCTTTGCGGCAGAGGCCAGCAAGGGGATTTCCGTGGCCTTTCTAACCGGGCCAACCGGGTGCACCGTCTTTGTTCGGGCGAACCACGGGGTGCCCGAGGTGCTTTGCGGCGTCTTTGCGCCCGGCGCAGACCTGTCAGGCGTTTCAGAAGCCGCGCGGGCCTTGCTGGAAACGGCGGACAGTGAGGCTGTAGGTGAGTGATATGACCTCTGCTCAACCTTCATCCGGACTTCGCGCCGTTCTGTCGGGCGTGGCCGCCAACGGCATTTTGCCCCGGCGGGAATTGCGCCCCAATTCGTCCAAAGACGCGCTTGGCTTCCTGCTAGACCAGATCGACACCTGTGTGATGGCGCGACGGCTGAGCATTGTCGCGGATGGCACGATCAACGTCACTTTGGACGCATCAGAGCGCAGACTTCTGAGCATTTCCAGGCTTGAGGGGCTCGCACTGGGCGACATCAGATCGGATTTGATTGCCACCCGTCTTTTTGGCTCTGACACCGAACATTGTGCCGGTGTGGCGGAAATCTTGATCGCCCTTTGCGATGGGTGCCAGCATGTTTCGGTAACGGCCCAACCTTTGGACATGGCAGCAGAGGCCGCTGTATCGGGCATCTCGGTTCGCCAACTTCAGGCAGCCCTTGGCCTTGATTCAGCAATCGCCACCCCGGTTGTTGACTTGCCGACTATGGTCAAACTTGCCGGGAACGCGATGGTCGCCAGCTTTTCAAAGCTCGATGGATGGCGTTTCTCGGCGTCGGGACCGCCCAACACTGATGCCTTAATCGCCACTATAGAGCCCTACGTGAGCAGGCAAAGACTCCAACCACTAATTGAAGAAGGCTCCTTGCTGATTCTGGAACTGGACGCACATTTCGCCGGTTGCCTGACCTTGGCAGAAGGTGATCCTGTCGCCGTCATTGTCACGCGCAATGCTGCTGCGCAGATTGCCGCCGCTTGCCACAAGACGAAGATCGGCACCGATTGAACATCACGGCAGAGCCGCGCCTTTCATTAGGTGAATCAGCCGTCAAAAACCTTCCCAAGATCAGGCCCAAGACCCGATGTCGGTTTTGGCCCGGGCGGCTTGTAGGCACCTGCAGTGGGCGCCTTCCATGCGGTCAGCACCGCCGCCTCGGCCAAGGCAACGGCATAGGGCAGCGGCGTGATCAGCGGGACCGGCAGATGCGGTGCGATCTGCCCTGCTAGTCCTGCCAAGGCCGCGCCTCCCAGAACGATCACGTCAGCCTTGTCTTCAGTCACCAGCGTCTGACCTTGGCGCAGCGCCTCGGCCTCAACGGCGGCTTGATCTTCGGCAATTGTGTGCCCGGGCAAAGACAGCAGCCGGATACCCGCGATCTCGTCCCGCATATCCAAATCAAAGATGATATCTTCGTTCGAGCCCCGCTCGGGATCACCTACCCCAAGGATGCCGACACGTCGGCCAAATATCTGCGCGCTGCGCATCCCTGCCTCGGCAAGGCCCACAACAGGAACGGACAAAAGCTCCTTCGCGGCGGCAACAAAACCGTGGCAGAAGGCCCCGATCACCACCGCGTCATGGCCAGGCCCTTGCTGTGCGAGAAGCTCAAGCAAAGCGTGCCCTGCAATGGCCATTTCACTTCGGGTCCCAATGTAAGGCACGCCAAAACCCGCGGTGACTCCGGTGATCTCGGTTCCATGACGGCAGGTGGCGCGCGCCTCGGCCACCATCAGCGCGGTCATCGTTTGGGACATGTTCGGGTTGGCAATCAGAAGCTTCATGATCGAATTCCGGTTAAAGATACTTGGGGACACCCGCATCGGCCAAAGGCCACATTGTGCCAGATACCAGCCTTACGAGTTCAATTCGACCGTCATTTCGATTTCGACCAAGGCATTGGCAGGCAACGACGCAACGTTGACGGCGGTGCGGGCGTGGCGACCCGCATCCCCCCACAGGTCAATGAACAATTGCGATGCGCCGTTGACGATCATCGGGCCATCGCCATAGCCCGGAGGCGCCGCCACAAAGCCGCCAAGCCGCACGATCTGTGACACCCGGTCAAGCGATCCTGCCACGGCACGGATCGAGTACAAAAGGTTCAATGCGCACATGCGCGCGGCAGCCTGCCCTTCGTCCATGTCAAAATCTTCGCCTACCGGGCCAAAGTATTTTGGCACGCCCTCCCATTCGCAAATCTGGCCTGACAGAAACAACAGATTGCCGGTGATTTTGCCCGGCAGGAACAACGCACGCGACGGCGCCGAGGGCGGAAGTGCGAGACCAAGTTCGGACAGGCGGTTTTCGATTTGGCTCATGCTGCGGCTTTCATCTGGCGGGCGAGGCCAATCAGTGACAGGTCCGATCCGGCCGGTCCAATCAACGAGACCCCAAAAGGCGCGCCGTCCACCATGCCGGCGGGCATCACGACCTGAGGCAATCCGGCGAGGCCTGCAACGCAGAGCAAGCGCTGGGCCTCGTGGCGGAAACCATCGAACACTTCAACGCCGGCATCCAGACGAAACGGTGCATCGTGCGCGGCTGGGACAAGAAGCACGCCGCTGGTACCCAGAACTGCGTTGATATAGCCGCGAAACGCATCGCGCACGGCATTGGCATCGCTGATTTCTTCTGGGGACAGAGCTGCGGCGGCGGCAGCACGTTCAGCAATTCCGCGCACCAAAGGCATGGCGGTTGCCTTGATAAAGGGAAGGACGCCGCGCGCAGCGTCGGCGCCCACCGTCGTCAGAAAGGCGGCATAAGCGGCCTGTACCCCGTCTGGATAGACTTCGACGGGGCTGGTTGACAGACCTGCGAAGGCATCTTCGCAGGCAGACCGGGCTTCGGTGCCAAGCAAGGACAGCATGTCTGTTGGTGCCAGATACTCTGGCCTGTCAGGCAATGGCCGTGGATCAGGCCCAAGAAGCACCTTTGCAGCGGCTTCAAAGGCCGCAGGATCGCGGGCGAACAGGCCGCAGGTATCGTAGCTGGCCGCAAGCTCCATGCAGCCGTCCAGCGCGATACGTCCATGCGTCGGGCGCAACCCCCAAAGTCCAAAAAAACTGGCGGGTGCACGGACCGAACCGCCGGTATCGGTGCCCAGCGCAATGTCGGCCAGCCCGGCCGCGACAGCCGCCGCCGAGCCAGAGGAGGAGCCGCCCGGAATGCGGTTGGGCGCGGCGGCATTGATCGGTGTCCCAAAATGGGCGTTCATACCGTACATCGACCAAGCCAGTTCGTCGGTATGCGTCTTGCCGACAAAGCGCGCGCCGGCATCAAGCATCATCTGCGGCGCATGTGCCGTCAACTTTGCGATTGGACTGGCGGCCAGCTTCAGCGGGCAACCACAGCCGGTGCGGTATCCAGCGACGTCAAAAATATCCTTTACCGCCAGTGTCAGGCCCGCAAGAGGCCCATCAGAGGCATTGGGAACGGCAACAGGCTCGTAGGGCATGAACGCACGAACGGGGTCTTCACCAAGCAGCATTATTCGGCCGCCTCAACCGTGGATTCCAGCACGCATGCCACGCGGCGGCGCGGCCCGAGATCGACCATTGGCGGCAAACCCGCTCGGCAGGCCGCCGAGGCGCTGGCGCAGCGAGGTGCAAAGGAACACGCCTCGGGGCGGGTTTCCAGCGGAGGCGGCGCGCCGGGGATCGCCTCTAGCCGGGCTCCACGCGCCACGTCGTGCAAGTTCGCGGCCAGCAGACCACGCGTATAGGGATGTCGAGGATCCTTGATGATCTGCCGTGTGGTGCCTTCTTCGACGATGGACCCGGCGTACATCACAGCGATCCGCTCGGAGATTTCGACGGCGACGCCGATGTCATGGGTGACAAAGATCACCCCCATGCCGAATTCGCGTTGAAGTTCGCGCAAAAGCAGTAGGATCTGAATCTGCACCGTCGCATCCAGCGCGGTGGTCGGTTCATCCGCCAAAAGCAAACGCGGTCGGCAAGCCAGCGCCAGCGCAATCATGACCCGTTGCCGCATACCTCCTGACAATTCATGTGGATAGTTCTTGAGACGCCTTTCGGGCGACGGAATACGCACCCGCTCGAGCATCTCCAGTGCGGTCTTCATCGCCTCGGCCTTGGTCACCCCCTTGTGACGCACGACGGCTTCGGCAATCTGCGCGCCCACCGTATAGACGGGATCAAGCGCCAAAGCTGGCTCCTGAAACACCATGGAGACCTCGCCGCCGCGATAGCTTTGTAACACCTTGCCCGACAGTGTCAGAACATCGGTGCCGTTCACCGCGATACTGCCGTCGATCTGGCTGCGTTTGGGCGGCAAGAGCCCAAGCAGCGTCTTGAGCGTCACGCTCTTACCCGACCCGCTTTCTCCCAACAGCGCCAGCGTTTCGCCCTGCTCCATCGTCAGGGACAGATCATTTATCGCATGCACGGTGCGCTCGCCCGTGAAACGGACATTGAGGCCTTGGATGTCGACAAGTTTTTCGCTCATTCTGCGGCCTCCAGTGCCGTTACGGAGTGTTTTGACTCCGGGTCATGAATGTGACAGGCGGCGAAATGTGCAGGATTTCCGGGCAGGCTCTTCAGCTTGGGCGCATGGGTCTTGCAGATGTCTTCGGCAAAGCGGCACCGGGTGTGGAACCTGCAGCCCCTGGGCGGATCAATCGGGTTCGGCGGATCGCCCGCAAGCGGCGGTTCTTCGGTGCGGTTGTCCGGGTCCATGGACGGCATCGCGGCAAACAAAGAGCGCGTGTAAGGGTGGGCCTGCTCGGCATAAATACTGTCGACCGGCGCGATTTCCACCACTTCACCCAGATACATCACCAAGATACGGTCCGAGATGTAGCGCACTACATTCAGGTCATGGCTGATGAAGATATAGGTCAGGCCAAAGTCGCGCCGTAGATCGGTCAACAGGTTCAGCACCTGTGCCTCTACGGATTTGTCGAGCGCCGAAACGGCTTCGTCGAGCACCACCAGCCTCGGAGACATCGCCAAGGCTCGGGCAATATTGACGCGCTGTCGCTGGCCGCCGGACAATTCATGCGGATAGCGCTGCGCGAAACGGTCAGGGTTCAGCCCGACACGCTCCATCAGGTCGCGCGCGCGCCCGCGTGGATCGTCCAGCCCCTGCACCTCGGGTCCAAAGGAGATACTTTCCTCGATTGTCAGCCTTGGGTTCAAAGAGGCATAGCTGTCCTGAAACACCATCTGCACGCCCCGGCGCAATTCGCGCAAACTCAGGTCACCGCCCAGCGCCTCGCCGTCAAAGATGATCTCACCCGCGTCTTTGGGCAGCAACCCGATCAGCAACCGCGCGGTTGTGGATTTCCCGCAGCCGCTTTCGCCGACGATCCCCAGCGTTTCGCCCTTCTTGACCTCAAAGGAGACATCATCGACCGCCTGAACCAGCGCCTGAGTGCGCCCCAGAACACCGCCTCGGATCGGAAAGTATTTCTTGAGATGTTTGACGATCAGCAAGGGTTGCGCCGGACCGCCCCGGTCGCGTGGATCAATCGCGGACATTCATTGCCCCCCTCACGCCATCGCTGAGCAGATTGAGGCAAAGCGAGGTGATAAAGATCATCAGCCCCGGCAGCGCCGAGAGCCACGGATTGACGTAAATCGCCGAGCGCAGGGTGTTCAGCATCAGGCCCCATTCCGGCTCTGGTGGCCTAACGCCAATCCCAAGGAATGACAGGCCAGCCGCCAAGATCATGCACACCGAGGTCAGCGACGTCGCATAGACAAAGATCGGCGACAGGACGTTGCCGATCACGTGCACCCGGATCACCGTCAGCGCCTTGCCGCCCGAGGCGCGCGCCGCGTCGATATAGTCCAGCGCCCGCACGCCCGAAGTGACCGCCTCGGCCACGCGGGTGATTGGTGGGATAAAGACCACGGTCAACGACACGATGCTGTTGACGATCCCCGCCCCCAGCGCCCCCGAGATTGCAATGGCCAGCAGAACCGATGGAAAGGCAAAGAACACATCGACCGTGCGCATGATGATCGTATTGGTCAGTCCTCCCACATACCCCGCAACGATCCCTAGTGCCGAGCCGATGAAAAAGGCGAAAACCACCGGCATCAGCCCGATGAACAAGGTCAGCCGTCCGCCATAGATCAGACGAGCCAGCATATCGCGGCCTTGCTCGTCAGTACCAAGGATATGGCCCTCAGTTCCGACGGGTTTGAGCCGCGCGATCATCGACCCCTTGTAGGGATCGGCAAGACCCAGCCACGGCGCAAAGATCGCCGACAGGATAAGGGCCAGCAATATGGTCAGGCAGACCATGGCCACCGGGTCGCGCACCAATCGTGACGCGACGCCAGACCAGTACCCTCGGTTTCGTCCCGCCGCCGTTTCGGGCAGGTCGGATATGTCGGCCAGTGCCATGTCAGGACCTCTTGATACGTGGGTCGATGGCGGCTTGCAGCACATCGACAATCAGGTTCATCCCCACGAAGAACAGCGCGAGCACAAGGATCGTCCCCTGTAGCAACGGCAGATCGCGTTGGAAGATTGCATTGGACAGTAAAAAGCCTGACCCGGGCCAGTTGAAGACCGTCTCGATCAGGATCGAACCGCCCAGAAGGTAGCCAAGCTGCAGGCCCATCACTGAAAGCGCGGTCGCGGCGGCATTTCGGGCAACATGAATCAGGACATCGGCGCGGCTCATGCCCTTGGCATACAGGGCCTGCACGAAATCCATCGTCAGAATGTCGCCGGCCAGGGCCCGCACGGTCCGCGCGACGATGCCGATGGGCACCACCGCAAGCGTTACGGCAGGCAGAACGAGGTGGCGCATGTGCAGCCAATCCCACGCCCAATCCTGCGATCCTCCAGGGCCGGCGCCCATCGACGGCAACCAGCCAAGGTTCACCGAAAAGATGATGACCAGCACGATGCCCAGCCAGTAATTCGGCACCGAAACGCCGGTGATCGATACGGCTGTCACCGCCCGGTCAAACAGGGTGTCGCGGAAGTACCCAGCCAGAAACCCCAGGCAAATGCCGATGGGAAAGGCGATCACAGCCGCACTGACCGCCAGCAGAAGAGAGTTCTGTACAGCGCCGAACACTTCGCCCGCAACGGGGCGCCCGGTGGCGATGGATTTGCCCATGTCGCCTTGCATCAGATTGCCGATCCACAGCGCATATTGGATCGGCAGGGGTCGATCCAACCCGTAAACCGCCCGCATCGCGGCCTGTTCTTCGGCAGTGGCATCAACCGGCATGATCGCGGTCAACGGATCACCCGGGGCGATCTGGACCAGCAGAAAACAAATGACCGAGACCCCGAAGGCCACCGGCAACACAAGAACCAGACGTCTAAGGAAATAATTGAACACTTGGATTTGATCCTTGCAGTAAAAGCCCCCCGAAGCAGATCCCGCGGGAGGCTGTTTTCCTTATTCCATCGAGATCGACGAGAAGTTTTGATACCAGTTCTGTGCCTGCACAAAGCCCTTGACCTTCGGGCTCATGGCGCGCGGCGCCACGTCGTGCGTGACCATCAGGAACAGCGCGTCGTTGACGTACTTCTCATGCGTCTTTTTCAGCACGGCATCCTGTTCAACCGGATCAAAGGTGGTGCGGATCGCCTTGAACAGCTCTTCCATTTCGGGGTCGCAGTAATGCCCCCAGTTGGTCCCGTTCGGCGCGATCAGATCGCAGGACAGGTGCCGGATCAGGCCGGTAAACGGATCCTGGATGAAGTAGGTAAAGTTGATCGACATCGCGCCTTCGGCCGCCGGATCTTCGGCCCCGGCACGCCACAGGTTGATCATCTGGTTCCACTCGACCACCACAAACTCGACATCAATGCCAACATCAGCCAGGTTTTGCTGGATGTACTCGTTCATCGGCAGCGGCAACATCTGGCCCGAGCCCGAGGGCGAAATCAGCGCTTTGACCGCAAGACGGTTATCCGGGCCATAGCCTGCTTCGGCCAGCAGGGCCTTGGCGGCTTCGGGGTCGAATTTCACTTCGAAAGTCGGCTCACCGAACCACTGCGAACCCGGCGGCAGGAAACCTTCGGCTGGAACCATCAATCCGCCCAGCAGCGTGCTCAGACCTTCACGATCCACGGCAAGGTTGGCCGCTTTGCGAATGCGGATATCATTCCAGGGCGACCCTTCGACCCGCGACAGGTGCCACGTCCAGTTATGCGGATAGGCGTTCGACGAGATCACAAAGCCGTTGCCGGTCATCGCGGGAATGGTGTCGGGCGCGGGGGCTTCGATCCAGTCGACCTGACCAGACAGCAAGGCCGCAGACCGCGCATTGGGTTCCGGCAGCGGGATCAGCACCATCTTGTCCAGTTTCGGGATACGGGTTTCGTCCCAATAGTCCGGGTTCGGCACCAATTCAGCGCGCTCGCGCGGCACAAAGGTTTCTAATTTCCACGGACCGGTACCAGACGGAGATCCGGCAACCGCTTCCCAACTTTTGTCCATGGCTTCCCAGTTCGCCTTGGACGACATCAGGATCCAGGCAAGCTGGTAGGGCAATGTGGCGTCAGGAGTCTTGGTGACGATCTCCAGCGTGTAATCGTCGATGGCCGAATAGCTGGCGACGGCCGGAATGCGCGATTTGCCCTGAGCAGACTGGCGCGGATCGTATTGTTCACTGTCCTCGACCAGAAGCTTGTCAAAGTTCCAGACGGCAACCTCGGCGGTAAAGGGGCTGCCATCGTGAAAGGTCACCCCTTCGCGCAACTTGAGCGTCCACTTGGTCTGATCGTCTGGATTTACCGACCATTCCGTCGCCAGCCCCGGGATCAGAACCGACGGTTTGTCGGCGCTGGTCAGGTCCCAGTTGATCAGCGCATCATAGACCGTGTAGCCCATGAAGCGCATGCCCTCGCCGCCCTGATCGGTCTGTCCGGTGGTCAGCGGAATATCCGCTGCGGTCATGCCAACCCTGAGCGTTCCCTCAGCTGAGGCCCCTCCGCCGCAAGCCACGGCGACTGCCATCGCGATCGCTGCAAAATTCGTTCTTAACGTCATTATTGAGTCATCCCCTTGTTGTGGCGCGCGCCTGTTCGTTCGGCGACGTCGATGGATTAAAGATGACCTTTGGCCATAGGATTGTCGGCACGACGGCATGCCGATGCCCTGCTTTCGGTGGGCATTTCCACGTAGATGCTGAAATGTCGCCCGTGTAGGCAGACGCCTGCACCATTAATAAGCGCTTGGTGTTCGAATCGCCGCGCCGGGATCGCGGGTCAGTCTTTGGCAGCGATCAGCGAATACATCTCTGGGCGCCGGTGCTGGGCGAAATCGAAGATGTTGGAGCGGATCTCGGCGCAACGGTCCAGATCACAATCGGCGATGACCAGTTCGTCGCCAAGCGTCGCGGCCTGCGCCACGATTTCTCCGGTGGGCGCCACGATGCAAGATCCGCCGATCAGATCGCAGCCTTCCTCGACCCCGGCTTTGGCCACGCCGACAACCCACATTCCGTTGGCATAAGCCCCGGCTTGCAGGCTCAGGTGGTTGTGGAAATCCTGAAGGTGATCATGTTCCGGGGCCGGCGGATAATGGCGGGGCGTGTTGTAGCCAATCAGGATCATCTCAGCCCCACGCAAGGCCACCTCGCGATAGGTCTCGGGCCAACGACGATCATTGCAGATCGCCTGTCCAATCGTTCCGCCAAGGGTCTCGAACGCTGAAAACCCGTCCATCGAGGGCGTGAAATACCGCTTTTCAAGATGTTGGAACGGGCGCCACGGCTGGTGATCGTCATGGCCGGGTAGATGGACCTTGCGGTAGCGGTTCACGATTGTCCCCGCTTTGTCGACGACTATCGCGGTGTTGTAATGTGAGCCGCCGGTCAATTCAGCATAGCCAAAGGAAAATGCCATCCCCAACTCGCGCGCGCGGTCAAACAACGGCTGCGTCGCGGCATTCGGCATCGCGGTCTCAAAGAAGGCATCAACCTCGGCCTGATCTTCAAGAAACCAGCGGGGAAAGAAGGTCGTGAGCGCCAGTTCCGGAAAGGCAACAAGATCGCACCCCTTGTGATCCGCTGCCTCCAGCAATGCAATCATCCGGGCCACGGCGCTGCCCCGCGGCTCATCGCGCGCGATAGGGCCAAGTTGGGCGGCGGCGGTGCGTAGAATGCGGGTCATAGGGCTGTCTCCTTTGAGATCAGGCGTTTATAGAGTGCAGCGTCCGTGTCGCCTTCGCTGCCAAACACGAGCACGCCTGATGTCAGATCGTGGTCAAGCTTTGCGCGCAGGTCGCTATCGCGGGCCACCGCCACCAGCCCGGCCACCCCCGCAACGCCGCTTTCGCCGATGGTCAGTCGAGCCCCGGCGTGACCAGAGGCCAGCAGACGCATCATCTCGGCGGCGGCGCTATCCGGAATTGTTTGAAATGAGGTGACGCCTGCCGAAAGTATCGGCCAGGCGATCAACGATGGCCCGCCGCAGACCAAGCCAGCCATGATCGTGTCCAAGGCACCGCCCAGCGCTTTGAAGCTTTTCAGCCCAAACCGGCGCGACTCGTCCTTGATCCGAATGCGGCCGACCCCAAGACGCTCTGCCTGCCCCGGCAAATCGACCAGCGGTGTCGGCGCATACCCCAGCCAGGTGAAAATGACAGCCCGGGCAGCGCGCATCCCTGTATCACTGACGGTCGCACGGAAACCCTGCGGATTGGGGCCATTGAGCGTGATCGGGTTCAGGAAATGATCTGACCGGGTCATGGGGACAGTCTTTCGCAAAATCGCATCAGACGTAGCGATGACCATTTCCGGACGGCGCGAAAGCCTGCTGGCGGCGCGGGGACATAAAAAGTCGGAAAGACGGACGGACTGCCGAAAATTTTGGCATCGCACCGCATGGCGCTCAGGAAAGTCGGCGAGTGCAGATTACCAGGAGCAAAGGCATTTGGCCCAGCTACCGCCCCGGAATCCCAAAATCGCCATTCGAATTCCCAGCGCAGCGCTTTCAGTTTCAACGCGAGCGGACGGGCAACCGCTTTTTGTCTGGCACAGGTCGATGGCCTGTGTTCGCCCCTGCTCAGGCTGTTTTGTACCGCCCATTATCGAGCGTCGTGGCGATAGTAAGCAAAAGATCTTCGCCACCATGATCCGCGATCAACTGCATTCCGACCGGCAGGCCTTCGGAAACACCGGCCGGGAAGGCCATGCCGGGAAGACCTGCGGCATTGACCCAGCCGGTATAGACGGCATGGCCGCGCGGACCCGCGGTCACGCCGTCGATGATTTTCGGAAAGGCCTCGCTTGCCGGCCATGGCGGTGCGGCGGCAGTGGGCAAGAGGACGGCGTCATACCCCCAAAGGCCCCGCACCGCTTCGCGCAAAGCGAAGACGCGGGTCAGCGCCTCGTACAGCGTGACCGCGGAAACCTTTGTGCCACACTCGGCCATCTGTTGATACTTGGTCGCAGCACGGGCCATGACCGGCGGATCGCTCCAAGCCAAATGCGCAAGTCCGATCTCGGCTATCTGCGCCCACACCTCGTTCAGTGGGGCAAGATCAAGCGGCAGGCTGCCTTCGGTCACCGAATGACCAAGGTTGCGCAAGCGGTCGACAGTTGTGGAAAACAACGCCCGAATTCCGGGATCGCAGGGGGCATCCTCGATACGGGGCACCGCAAGGATGTGCAGGGAACGATGTTCAGCCTGATGCGACTTGCCCGTCAGCACCGTCTGAAACAGGGCAAGATCGCGAGCTGAGCGGGTGATCGGGCCCACCGTTTCGAAATCCAGCAGAACCTGAGGCAAACCGCCACCTCGGCGGGTTTTGCCAATGCCCGGCTTCAATCCCCACAAACCCGTATAGCCAGCCGGCCTGCGAATGGACCCGCCTCCATCGGTGGCAAGTCCCGCAACCGCCATGCCTGCGGCCACCGCCGCAACGACACCGCCCGAAGACCCGCCCGGCGTTAGCGCTGCGTCAAAGGGGTTGCCTGTGGTTCCAAAGGTCGCGTTGCCGGTATAGCCCTCGACCGCGAATTCGGGGGTGTTTCCCTTGCCGATGATGATGGCCCCCGCCCGGCGCAATGCGGCCACTGGCACTTCGTCCTGATCCGGTATCCTTCCCGCCAGTTCGGCATTTCCCCAAGCGGCCGGCAACCCGGCAGAGACAAGGTTGTCCTTGATGATCACGGGCACGCCATCCAATGGGCCCGTCGGTTCACCGCGCGCCCAGCGATCGCGGGCGGCGCGCGCCTCGTCGAGAACGGTGTCCGAACGAGCGGACAAGGCGTTGAGGTCCGGGTTGCGCTGCGCAATGCAATCAAGATGCGCCTCGGCGACCTTTGCAGGATCGCTTTCCCCACGGCTGAATTGCGCGATCAGATCGGTTGCGTCGTATTCAACGGTCATCAAGATACCGCCTCGGGCAGCCAAGTGGCGATGGCGGGCCAAAAGATCAGCGCCGCAGTGAACAGCAACATCAGCGCCGCGTAGGGGACCGCCCCTGCAACCACGTCGGTGAAAGGTCCGTTGTCGCTACGCACGCCATGCACGACGTAAAGGTTCATGCCGACAGGCGGGGTGATCATGCCAAGCTCGCACATCAGCACCACGAAAATGCCGAACCAAACCGGGTCAATGCCCGCGCTGACGATGATCGGTACCACGATGGGGATGGTCAGCACCTGCATCGACAACACATCCATGAACATCCCCAACACGAGATAGAACACCATCAGCGCAAACAGCAGTTCGACCGGTGTCAGACCCAGTCCTTCGACCCAGCGCGACATGACACCGGTGATGCCGCCAAGCGCCAAGGTCACGTTCAGCGTGAAGGCGGCAACAATGATCAGCAAAATCATGCCCGTCGTCTTGGCCGTTTTGCGGAAACACAGGTCCAGAAAGGCGAGGCTCAGCTTGCCTTCGAGGGCGACAAAGATCAGCGCCACGATCACGGCCAGCGCGGCGCTTTCGGTGGGGGTGGCGATGCCAAGATAGATCGATCCCATGACGATCAGAAAGACCACGGCTGCAGGCACCAGATGTTTGAGCGCTCGCAGTTTGACCTCCAGCGGCACGTGCACCTGTTCATGCGCGCCCCCATGAGACAGGATATCCTGCACGGCAATGAACACCATGAACAGCAGCGTCAAAAGGATGCCCGGTATAACGCCTGCAATGAACAACTGCCCGACTGAGACACTGGCCAAGGATCCATAGACCAGCAGGTTTACGGAGGGCGGAATGAGAATACCCAGCGTCCCACCCGCTGCCAGCGACCCCAAGGATCGCGAGGGGCGATAATTCCGCTCGGTCAAGGCGGGCAAGGCGACAGTGCCCACCGTTGCCGCCGTCGCAACCGAAGACCCCGACGTCGCGGCGAACAGCGCGCAGCAGCCTATGTTGGTGTGCAAAAGACCGCCCGGCAGGCGCCCCAGCCAAAGCGCCAGCGCCCCATACATGCGATCTGCAAGCCCCGAACGCAGCAGAAGTTCGCCGAGCAGGATAAACAGCGGGATGGCGGTCAGAACCGGTTCGTTCGAAGTGCCCCAAAGCACAGGCCCCATGCTTTTTAGCAGAACCGGCCCATAAAGGATCATTCCCCCGGCAACGCCCATGGCAACCATGATGGTCGCAACCGGCAGCCCCACCAGCAGCAGACCCATCATAACGATAAAGCCCACCAGAATGTCGAAAATACCCATCTCAGCGGTCCTGAAGCTGTTCGAGCTCTTCGGAAAGCTCGTCTTCGGCGGTTTTTGGATTGAATTCAGCGGCCAGATCCGCGTGCCGCCCGCTCAGGAACAACCTCGTCGCACGGCCTGCCATGACGAATGAACACAGCGCAAAGACTGCAAGGCCCCCATACCAGGCCGATTGCGGCCATATCAGCGGCGTGCGCCACGGCGTTGCGGCGGTAGATCCATAATCCAGCGTGTCAGAGATCACGAACCAGCCAACGTAAAGAAAGAACAGCCCCAATACGCCCAGAGAGAGCACCGAAAGCCAATCGATCAGCGCCTGCACCTTTACGGGAAAGCGGGCGTGCAGAACGTCAATTCGGATGTGCGCCCGGTCGATCATCGCCACGATAAAGGCCAAAGACGCCCCCAGCGCGAGGACATATCCCCCCAGCTCATCCGCGCCTTGAAGCGACGTGTTGAACAGCTTGCGCATCACCGTTTCCAGCGCCACGAATGCGGACAGGAAAAGCAGTGCCCATCCAAACAGTCGGCTGATCCAGGTGGCAAGTCGGTCCATGTCAGGCTCCATTTCGGTCGTTTCGAAGTTTCGGGGCAATACCCTGGCTATCGCGGCAACAGCGCGCCCCGCCGTTTTCGGAACGGAGCGCGCCATCAAGGGTTACATGCCGCGCTTGGCGCCAACTGTTTCCATCCACGCATCCGAGCAGCCCGGATTGGTGGCATCGCAAACCTCTTTCCACGCCGGGAATGAGACATTGGGCACAGCGGTGCCGACCAGCTCTTTGTCGGTCGCGGTGGGTTCAACCAGTTTCAGCTTGTAAGATGTGCCGGTCTCGCAGGGTTCAGTGCCGGTGTTGCAGTTCACCGCGTCAACAAACAGTTCCTCGGAATAGGCCCAGATCTTGTCCGACAGCTTGTCGAAACCAGCCTGCAGCTTGTCTTGCTGTTCCGGGGTCAGCTTGTTCCAGGTATCAAGGTTGATACCGTAGCCGTTCATGGCAAGCTGGAACGCGATCGGTAGCGTGTAGGAGGTTACCTCTGGCCAGCCGGCCGAGTTGGCCGAGGACGGACCGGTGATCGCGCAGTCCACCACGCCGCGGGCCAGTGATTGCTGCACTTCCGGAAAGCCAATCGGCACCGGAGTGCCGCCAACGAGCGAGACGAATTCGGCCAGGTTCTGGTCATAAACGCGCACTTTCAGCCCCTTGAGATCGGCCAAAGAGCCAATCTCGGGCTCGCAGAACAATACCTGCGGGCCAAAGGGCCAGACACCCAGAAGCTTGGTATTGAACTTCTCCTGGAGCCGGGCGTCCACCACGGGCGCAAAGGCTTCGACGGTGGTTTTGCCAGTGGCGTAGTCGGGGTTCAGACCAACAAGGTCGAGGCCCAGAATGGTCGGCTCGTCCCGCGACACCTGGCTCAGGCGCAACGACACGATGTCGAACAGACCATCCTTGAGAACGCGCAGTTGTTCGGTGTCCTTGATGCCGGTCACGTCAACCGGTTGATAATCGGCTGTAAAACCTTCGAGGCCGGTTTCGGCGGCGAAGTTTTCAAAGAACGGCTGTTCGACGTTCTTCTGAATCAGGCCGGTGGCGACAGGCTGGCCCATCACGCGCAGATTTTGCGCAGCGACTGGCATGGCAAGAACGGCCAGCGCCGCAGCGCCGGTTAGGATATTACGGATCATGAAAGATCTCCTTGGTGGATCGCGTTGTTCAGGTCAGACTTGTTACGTCAAGGCTGGCGACGTGTTTGAACACGCTGCCCCAGCCGGTCACACGCGCCGGGTCCAACCCGGTCAGCGCAAGGCAATGCGCCGCCGTGACGGCGACGGAGTCGAGCACCGGGATGCCTGTGGCCTCCTCGATGCGGGCCGCGACGGGGGCGCCGCGGAAATTGGTGCAGACCACAGCGATGGCATCGGGTTTCGCCTGCGCCACCTCTTCGATCATCGCGCCCACCTGTTCGGGTGGGTAGGTCGCAAAACTGTAGTTCCCCTTGTCGTCGAGCCGCGCCTTGGACACCACCTTGATGCCCTGCGCGGCGTAGTTGGCGACCATGCGGCTTTCGATGGCCTCGATGTAGGGTGTGACCACCCCAAGCCGCTTGACCCCCATGCCGCGAAACAGCGCGTCAAAGGCAAGGATAGTCGAAGTGGCAGGCACACCCGTGCGTTCGGTGATCGCGGTACAAAGTGCGCGATCCTTTTCCAGCCCGAGCCATGAGGCAGAGGTGCCATTCCACGCGATCAGATGTGGCTTGGCCTCGGCCAGGCGCTCAGCTGCTTCGAGGATCGGCTCCAGCGTGAACTGGCTTTGCGAGGCTTCGGACATGGAGATTTCGACCACCCGGAACCGCCCGAAAACGGCGGTGGCGTCATCGCCAAATGGCGCGAACATGGCCGAGGTATAAGGTTCCAGCACGGTGTTGGAAGACGGGGTCAGCATCCCCACCCGGCGACCGTCGACGGGAGCATAGCTCATGGCGTGACCTCCGGTTTGGCGCGTGCAACATGGGTGCCGATGGCCTCTCCGACAGGGGTGTTGTCCTTGACCACTGTGCGCCCGCGCAGGATCGTGCGCACCGGCCAGCCGGTCACTTCAAAGCCCTCCCATGGGGTGTAGTCGGACCCGTGGTGCAAAGCGTCCTGTTTGATCGGTCGCGTTAGGGCCGGGTCCCAGAGCACGATGTCGGCGTCCTTGCCGACCATGATAGACCCTTTGTGTTCAAGCCCGTAGATGCGGGCATGGTTAGTCGCCGTGATCTGGGCAAAGGTTTCCAGAGAAATGCGCCCCTTGCTCACACCTTCGGAAAACAGGATCGGCAGGCGGGTTTCGACGCCGGGAATGCCGTTCGGGATGTTGCGGAACGAGGCACGCGCGCCGGGCGCATCCTTGCCCGCCGGATCGGCGAACCGAAACGGACAATGATCCGAAGAAAACACATCAAAGGCACCCTGTTCGATCCCGGCCCAGATCGCGGCTTGTTCCTCCATGTCGCGAGGAGGCGGTGAACAGACCCACTTGGCCCCTTCGAACCCGGCCTTGTCGAGGTTGTCGGCGGTCAGTGTGATATACTGAGGACAGGTCTCGGCAAAAACGCGCACACCGCGGGACTTGGCGCGTTGAATTTCCTCAAGCGCAGCCCCGTTCGAAACATGCACGATCATCACCGGAACGTCTGCTATCTCGGCCAGCGTGGTGGCGCGGTGAGTGGCCTCGCGCTCGACCGGGACGGGGCGGGTGCGGGCATGGTGGACGGGCTGCGTGCGCCCGTCACGCTCGGCCTTGTCGCGCAGAAACTCGATCGCGTCCTCGTTTTCGGCATGGACCATGGTCAAGGCGCCTTGCTCGCGCGCCACATCCATGACCTGA
Organism: Pacificoceanicola algae; assembly: GCF_049341065.1. NCBI lineage: Bacteria > Pseudomonadati > Pseudomonadota > Alphaproteobacteria > Rhodobacterales > Roseobacteraceae > Pacificoceanicola > Pacificoceanicola algae. Next base: position 94,436 of record NZ_JBMPIX010000015.1, read on the forward strand.
AGGATTTCACCGTCGGTCAGTCGCATGCCCTGATAGGTCATGAAGACCTTGAAGCTGGTCAGGCCCTGCCCGATCAATGCGGGCAGATCCTGGCCCAGCGTCACCGAGTCCACTGACTTCACGATCAGATGAAAGGACACATCCGTAAGGCATTGCCCTTCGGCCTTCGCGTTATAGGCGACGACCGCTTCGCGCAGCGTTTGGCCGTCCTCGGGCAGGCAGAAGGGCATGATTGTCGTGTTGCCGCCGCAAGCGGCCGAGCGCGTGGCTGATGCGAAATCATCCGCCATCTCGACACCGGGGCCCGAGGGCTGAGCGATGTGGACGTGGCTGTCGATGCCCCCCGGCATGGCAATCAAGCCTGTTGCATCGATAACCTCGGCCCCGGTAAGGCCGTTGCCCAGCGTCACGATACGGCCATGCGCAATGCCGATATCGCAGGCGCTGATGCCACCAGGGCAGACGACCTGCGCGCCTGTGATGACCAGATCATGGGTCATGCCAGATGGCCTGTGGTATTGGCGAAGAAGGCTGCATTGATCTTGGACATGTGTCTTCCATCGGTTCGAGTCGGGGAAAGCCTAGCGGCGATCTGAATTGCCAACTATGGCAAAATAGGTAATCCTGCATTCTCAAAACGAGAACGGAACAAAGATCACTCCAAAGGCTATTTGCATGAATTTTCACCTCGTTCCGCGTCCATTGCTGTATGTTGAGGCGGTTGCCGAACATGGATCTGTTCAGGCGGCCTCGCGGGCGCTGGGAATCGCGGCATCGGCCATCGACCGGCACATCAAGTCACTGGAAGAGGCCAACCGCGCGCCGTTGTTTGAACGTCTGCCCCGCGGGATGCGTCCGACCGCAGCCGGCGAGGCGATGGTGGTCATGGCCCGGCGCTGGCGTGCCGATGCCGAGCGGCTGGAGACCGATCTGCAGGAAATGCGTGGGCAGGAACGCGGCACCGTGCGACTGGCCGCGATGGACAGCCTGTGCAACGGAATTCTCACTGATCTGCACAGTTGGCTGCGGGCGGAACACCCCCATATCCGGCTGGGTCTGGATATCGTGCCACCGACCGAAGCAGCACGGCTGCTGGACGAAGGCGCGGTCGAAGTGGTCATGGCTTTCAATATGCCGCGCCTGCGCCATCAGCACGTTCTCTGGTCCGAAAAGTTACGATTTGGATGTATCGTGGCCCCCGGCCATCCCTTGGCGAGCGAAAGCGAAACTTCACTTGCCAAAGTCAACGGTCATGCTCTGGTGTCGCAAAACGCGCTGCTGCCGACCCGGCAATATCTGGATACCCGCTATGCTTGGTTCTTTTCCGAAAACACCCCGGTCTTGGCGTCAAATTCTTTGCAATTGCTGAAACAGGTCTTGGCACAAGGCGAAGTGGCAATGATAACTTCTGAATTGGACGTACTGCCCGAACTTCAGACCGGAGAGCTTCTGTTCCTGCCGCTGAAGGACAAAGGTATCGTTGCGCCGACCATTTCAGTGGTCATCGACGCTCGCCGATCATTGTCACGCCCCGCCCGGCTGGTTGCCGAATTCATGGTCTCGCGCACCGAAACTCTACTGAGCGAGACGCGAAAACGTTCGCCTAGTCGAGACGGCAGGTGACTTTCCCGAAGCCTTCGATCACGCCGGTCACATCGCGGCCTCCGGGAAAGTAAACAAGCCCCGAAAGCGAGCCGGTGATGACAATCTGCCCCTTTTTCAAGCCACCGCAATGGTCGCCCACATGCGCGCAAAACACCGCGAGACTTTCCAGAGCTGAGCCGTCCGGCACTGTAACTTTTCCGTCGATCACCTGTGTCTCGCCGCAGCGAAGTGAAGCTGTGACTGTTCCGAAATCCGACCCGTCCCACCCGTCCAGCGCAGGCCCGACCACAAGGCCGGCGTTGATCTGCATGTCCGCAAATTTCTTGAGAGGATCGTCATCTGCGCCGGTCATTCGCGTATCGACCAATTCCACAACAATATGGGGGCGGAAATGATCTTGCGGCCGCGCCATCAGATCGCCCGAAGGCTCTGTGATCAATTCAAAGCCGATTTCCAATTCAATACCCAATTGGTCCCGCACGGCGATTGCCGCCCCCGAAGGAACGGTCCTGTCCGCGCATATGGGCGCAATCACCGGCGGTCCGCCAGGACGCTGTGCAACCTTGAAACCACCGACTGCACCAAGGTGGGATTGCACCTGGCGTTGAATTTCCAATGCCTCTGCATAATCGGGTGTTGAAAGCTGGGTTGCATCAGCACGCCGACCCGTTTTGTGCGCCTCAATCAAAGCCGCTGCGAAGGTCGCTGTGGCGGTCATGCCTGTCTCCTGTGACTTGCGAAGCCCTTTGGCCTAAGCGCCAAGGCAAAGCGATGATTTCAGCTGCCCACCTGTCTCAATCAGAGCGATCATAGGGCCTGTCCCGGAATTAGTATGCAGCGGCGATGCCCAGCGCAATTGAGGATTTACAGAGAAGGGAACATACGCAACGGGATGTCTTGGCCTACGATGCGATTGACACTGTGACCCCACGTACCCTCAAACGAAACCGCCCCACGTCCGGCACTCGCTATGTGTTTGATCCCACGGTTTGATGGTGTGATCCTTTCGTTGGAATGGAAGGAGACCTTATGGGACAAGTTCGTCATGGCAGCGCCACGACTACGCACGCCGTCAGAGCAGCTCCGCGATCGCAAGCTTCGATCGCGGAGCTGAGCCGGGAGCTCGGGGTCAACCCCAAAACGGTCGCGAAGTGGCGCAAGC